>CAZUCU010000050.1:0-1611 GCA_964618845.1 uncultured Candidatus Saccharibacteria bacterium | reverse complement strand
CATTTTTGAATTCTAAACGTCATCTAAACATCTATCAAATTTTAGAAACATTAATGTTTAAGTAGTCCTAAAGGAATAACATAAATACCATCAGTTCTTTGATAACAAAGTTCAGTGTTTGTAAGTATCATTAAAAAGGATGGTTTCTTAGTTTTATGAATTTTTGCTAGTTTTATAAGATTTGATGCTGCTTTCTCAACTTCATTCTCCCCTAATTTAACCTCGATTCCAGCCCATCTGCCATCCCTCAACTCAATAATTAAATCTACTTCTAATCCAGATGAATCATTGTAATGATAGACTTCGCCATCTAACGATTGAGCATAGACTCTGATATCTCTAGTGCATATAGATTCAAAAAAGAATCCAAATGTTTCAAAGTCTTGTTTTAGTTTATCTACTGATAAACCCAAAGCAGCTACAGCAATACTTGGATCGACAAATTGCTTTTTATCTGATGTTCTAATCGTGCTAGCGCTTCTAATAGCAGGAGACCAAGCTGTAAGGTTTTCAATAATGTATAATCTTTGAAGTGCATTTGTATAAGTGTCATATGTTTTATAGTCAATAGAAATACCTTCGTTTTCTTGATCTTTATAAATGGTTTTACTGGTTGCTAATGTAGATATATTTCTTGCATAACTGCGTATGAGTTTCCTAATTTTATCTTTGTCTTTTTTGGTTCCATCAACTTCATCTACATCTTTTGATATAATACTTTCAAGTAAGTCTTTAGGAATAGCAAGTTGTTCTTTTAATGGTAATTTTAGACTACCTGGCCATCCACCGCGACAAATATAGTGAGCGATGTCATTAATGCTTGTTTTTGATTTTGCTACTTGAATTTTCTTACCTTCAAATAAATCAGCTAATGAGACCGAGCCAATAGAATCTCCGCTTTCAAATAAACTCATAGGACGCATGTATATAGAATTAATTCTTCCCGTTCCTGTATGAGATATATTTATGTTTTGCTTCTTTGTCGAGCCTGTAAGTAAATACGCACCTTTATATTTGTTATCATCTATATCAAGCCTTATAAAATCCCAAATCTCAGGAACTTCTTGCCATTCATCAAAAAGAATCGGTTTTTCACCAGAAAGTACTTCGTCTTTTGAAATGGTTGCTAAAGTTTGATATTGCTTTTTCGTAATAGGATTTTGTAATTTAATGATAGTTTTAGAATAAAGCTCAGCTGTAGTTGATTTACCAGTCCACTTTGGACCTTCTATAACTACAGCTCCACTGTATTTCATTTTATCTTCAATTCCTTTTTCAATAATTCTCTTCTTATAATTACCAGGTATCATAATTATTACCTCCAATTGTATTTTACAACAATTCCAATAAATGTAAATATTTTATTCCAATTATTATTGACGTTTTATTCCAATTAATATTGATTTGTTCTCAACAAAAAAAGTTTACACGATATAATCGTGTAAATAAGCCTCAAATCGTGTGAGCCTATTATCAGTCAAATATTTTTACCCTTATTTTTGGTTACTTTTCAAATTGAAATTCGCTTGCTATAGTGTGAAAAAGCCCTTATTAAAGCAAAAAAGGCCTGATACAAAATGTATCAAACCTATGCTTCTTATATGCGTGATG
>CAZUCU010000049.1:0-1785 GCA_964618845.1 uncultured Candidatus Saccharibacteria bacterium | reverse complement strand
TCTTTGCCTTCTAAATATTTCAAATGTGTTTTTCTCTCTGCAACCATACCAAGAAGACCTTTTCTGGAATGATTGTCTTTGGTATTTTTTCTAAGATGTGCAGAAAGTTCATCAATTCTTTTTGATAAAATTGCAACTTGCGCCTCGGGAGAACCAGTATCGGTATCGTGAAGCTTAACTTCTTTGATTGCATTATCTTTCTTT
This sequence comes from uncultured Candidatus Saccharibacteria bacterium, assembly GCA_964618845.1. Classification (GTDB taxonomy): domain Bacteria; phylum Patescibacteriota; class Minisyncoccia; order Phycocordibacterales; family JAACPR01; genus CAZUCU01. Next base: position 1,581 of record CAZUCU010000049.1, on the reverse strand, counting down.
CGTTTTGTTAACATGACCCATACTCTATCACACATTCCCAAAATTACAAGGGGGTGGGGTAATTTTTAAATTTTATCCAAACACTCATCAATCTCCTCAAAAGACTTCATCCTCACAACTTTATATTTATAGGGTTCTAACATTTCATCAAAAGATTCTATGTGTTTATGTTTTCCTAATTTATATTTTTTCTTAATTTGATAAACAATTAATTTAAACAGGTTTTTCAAATTTTCATTATCTTTACTTCTGTTTCTTTTATACAAAGCCCAGATTTGTTGAAAAATATTTTTGTAAGTTAAATAAAAAATTTGATCTGCTTTTGGTAACCCCAAAATAAGCATTCTTCTGGTTCCCCCTTCTACAATCCATTCATCTTTTTCAAAAACTTCTCTTGCCATTTCTACATCTTTTTCTTTCCCTCTTGGTTTAGTAAATTTAATTTCCCAAAAGAAATCGTCGAGGGAATATTTTGGAATATTTAATTTTTCTGAAAGTTTTTTTGCAAAAGTTGTTTTACCTCGTCCTGCATCACCAATTATTAAAATCTTTTTCATAATATTTATTTTAGTCTCGATTAATAATCGAAAATCCTTCCATAATTGCATCACAAACAAAATTTTCCAACTGACTAAAGTCTTCTTTGGTTTGGGCTTTATAAAGATAATTATAATAAAGTCTTTTTTTCTCTTGTTGGATTATTGCAGGAGCAAAATTGGCAGAAAGTAACATAGCATTCATTAATAATCTACCAACTCGACCATTGCCATCAGAAAAAGGGTGGATCTGTTCAAATTTACTGTGGACCTTTACCGAACTAGCAACAACATCAATATTTTTTCTATTTATTTGATCTATTATTTTTAACATTAATTTTGGTACACTCAAATAATTCGCGGTTGCTAAATTTACTCCCAAAATTCTAACGGCATGATTTCTATAAAATCCTGCGTCTGATTGAATACCATTCATAAGAATACTATGAAGTTTAAGAATAAAAAAAATATCTATTTTTTTATTCTTATAAACATAATCAAACACATAATTTAATGCGGTTTGATGGTTTTTGGCTTCTATTTGTTCAATCAAACTTTTATTTGGTAGTGCAACATTATCAAAAAGAATTGCTGAGGTATCTGCTTCAGTCAAAGTACTACCTTCTATTTTATTACTATGATAAGTTAGTTTTAGAATAAACAGATCTTTTATGTCTGGATTATTTAAAATAGTATTTATTATTTTTTTATGTTCTTTGGAATTTTTATACAAAATTTGTTTTTTAGCAGTTAATTGATCTTTAGGAACAACCTTTTGCCCTGTAACTTCCAAAAATAATTCATCTATTAAGATCAATTTACTTCTTCTTGGAATAGCTTTGCTGTTCCACCAATTATTAAAAGCAACAAAAGAAACCCCCAACTTTTCTGCTAATTTAGTCTGAGATATACCTAAGTTTTTTTGAATAATTTCTAATTTTTGCCTTATATTCATATAAGATCATATTACCAAACTTTATAAAAAAAGTAAATATATTTAAACTTTATAAAGTTTTGAAATTTCTACAAATAATGTAGTCCCCCC
>CAZUCU010000048.1:0-2072 GCA_964618845.1 uncultured Candidatus Saccharibacteria bacterium | reverse complement strand
TTAAAACCATATCTTCTATAGTGTTCCCCTCGAATACGCTTCGGGACAAGCCACCACATTCCAGACTTTCATCGCCCACCTTCGCCATGTACCGTCTGGTACATGGCTTCGGCGTGACAAGCCCACAAAATCTTCATTCTCCACACGAGGACTTATTAGCCTCAATAAATAAAATATCTTTCGAGAACCGTGTTTGAGCGGGGAGATCTCAATATATTTTATAAGGCATGGATTCCCGCCTTCGCGGGAATGACGACCACCTTTCTCCCACGAGGACTAACCCACTATAATAAAATATAAAAAATGTTTGAGAAACTGCTTGAAGAAGCCCATCATTAAAAAATATAAAAGAGGGCTTCTGAGCTTTTCGAAAATATTTTTTATATTTTATTATAGTGGGTTATCCGACTATTTCTTCATTTCCTTCCAAATCGTATGCTTCCTAAGTTTTGGAGAATATTTCTTAAGCTCAAGTTTTTTATCACTAGTTTTTTTGTTTCTTCGAGTATATTTCACTTCACCCGTCTCTTGGCACTTTATTTTGACTAACCTATCTTGTGACATAGTTAAATTAAACTAACATAAACCCTTATTTTTAGCAAGAAATTTGATTTGACAAAAGCCATTTTCTTTGATAAAATACGAAATTATGGAAAAACCAAGTATTTTAGAAACAATTACAAAAATAATTTTTATTGGAGGAGCAATTTTAGTTTTCGCTATATTGGCTTATCTCATAATTATATGGGTACCTAAAGCCATAAATGGAATTGCTAATGTCGGTTCGTCAATCACTGATAATCTCAAAAAAGGCGAAACGATTGAAGTAATAGTCAATCAAAAAGAAGTGGATTCTGGATCTCCTATTTCTGTATCTTGGAAATATTCAGAGACAACTCCAGGTGAATACTACGTTTCCTATGATTGTAAGGAATCTTTAATTTTTGATATTAAATCCACCAATAATTCAAAAAGAATTATTTGCAATACCCCTTTCAGACTTGGAAAAGACATCAATTCTATAACCTTAATTCCAACAGTTACCAAGAAAAATATTTTTATAGATTCACAAATAAAAATTTCATATAAAGATTTAGAAGAAAACAAAGAAGTTGCTTTTGGAACAGCTGATATCTCTGTTAAAAATACAGATGAATCAACAATAATAAATCCATACGAAGTAACTACTTCAAATTCTGTTGTAACTTCAAAAGAAGTTACTCCTCAAACTCCAACTTACAAAGCTCCAGTCACTTACACAAATTATGGTAAGGCTGATCTATTAATTACAAATATTGGAAGTTTAGATAATAGTGCTTTTTCATTTATTGTATATAATTATGGAACAAAAAATTCTGGCAATTGGTACTTTACTTATACTGATGCAGAAAATCCAGGAAGAACGGTTTTGTCACCAATTCAAATGTCACTTGGACCTAATCAAGGAATTTTAAATACTGTTAGATTTTATGGGCAAAAAAATAGATCGCAAGTAATAAATATTTTTATTGATTCCACAAATTCAGTTTCAGAATCTAATGAGTCAAATAATACTTCTTCTGTAACTATTTATGGGGATAACAAAAATTCCAGTTATAACGATTATGATGAAGATGACGATGCTGATCTCGTAATTGATGAATTTGAAGTCGGTAGAATGTCAGGTTCAAGATTTGTAGAAGACAATGAAATAGATGAGGATGATGATGCAGCTATAAAATTTGTTGTTAGAAATCAAGGTGGAGAATCTACAGGAAATTGGAAATATGAAGTAACAAATACTCCAAATGATGACGATTATAAATCTGGCAGGCAATCAAGCTTAAGACCCGGTGAAAAAGTCGAGATTATAGTTGAATTTGAAAATCCAGACGAAGGAACTTATTTAATTCGAGTTGAAGTTGATAGTGATGACGATGTAGATGAAGAAAGAGAAAACAATAATACTGAAACAGAAAGATTAAAAGTTACAAATTAAAAATTCGAAATCCGAATATCGAAATTCGAAACAAGCACGAAATCAGAAATACGAAACTCCAAACCCGTGTTTCTGATTTCTAATTTCGTATTTC
>CAZUCU010000047.1:0-2140 GCA_964618845.1 uncultured Candidatus Saccharibacteria bacterium | reverse complement strand
CGAATTTGACTTTTTGAGAATTAAAGTGGTAAAATAGGCACATAAACGGTCTAGAGATAGACTTCCCCTCGAAAGAGGGAGAAAAGAAAAAATCACTCAAAATTTAACTGGGTGATTTTTTCTTTTATTTTGAAAAATATTTCAGAATCAACTTTATCTATTTTAGTAATCAATCTCTTAGAAGAAATCAATCTAATTTGAGATAGAATAGCAGAATATTTTTTATTTTTGGCTGGAAAATAGAAATAATAATTATTTTTCTTGATTTTACTTGATAGAGATACTCCCAAAAAACAATATTTATTGTGTTTCTTTATTACTAATACTGGCCTTATAAAACTTTTTCCTTTTCCATCTTCTTCATGACCAATATTTAAACCCAAAAAACACCACCAAACCTCTCTTTCTTTAAAAAATTTCGAATCTTTTACCTTTTCTATATTTTGTTTTATTTTGCCCCATCTATCAAAATTTTTCATTCTTCAATCCTACCAAACACACATTAAATTCTGATTAAGAAAAAGTGAAGAAAAAATGAAATTATATTCATTAGTTATCCGACAAAAATTTGCATAAAAGACATATATATAGTATTAATATTCCCAATGTCATATAAACTTTTGATAGTTGAGTCTCCTGCCAAAGCTAAAACTATAGAAAAATATCTCAAAGATTTGGGAAATTTCAAAGTTGTTGCTTCGATCGGACACATTCGAGACTTACCAAAAAGTAACAAAAAAGCTATCGATATCCCCGCTGGCTTTGTTCCACATTATGAAATTTCTAAAGGAAAAGAAAAGGTTATTTCTGAAATTAAAAAAGTTGCAAAAGATGCAGACGAAATATTTCTCGCAACTGACCCCGATCGTGAAGGAGAAGCAATCGCATGGCACCTCAAAGAAACTTTAAATTTAAAAAATCCAAAGAGAGTTGTGTTTAATGAAATTACAGAGGAAGCAGTAAAAGAAGCAGTGCAAAATCCAAGACTTATAGATGAAAATTTAAAAACTGCACAAGAAGCACGAAGGGTTCTTGATCGACTTGTCGGTTATGATCTTTCGGGACTTATTTGGAAAAAAGTTCGATATGGACTTTCTGCCGGGCGGGTTCAATCGCCAGCTCTACGAATTTTAATGGAAAAAGAAAGAGAGATAAGAATTTTTGTACCAGAGAAATATTGGGAAATTCAAGCAGAGCTTGAACAGCAAGAAACGAAAAACAAAAACCTAAAATTTAAAATAATTGTTGAATGTGAGAAGAAAATAAAAAATGAAGCAGAAGTAAAAGAAATTCTTGAAAAAGCTCAAAAAGAAGATTGGAAAGTTTTTGATATAAAAAAGACCGCAGTTAAAAGACAACCCAAACCTCCATTTACCACTTCAACCTTACAACAATCTGCATCAACTCGACTTGGATTTTCTCCTGCTAATACGATGCGAATTGCACAAAAACTTTATGAAGCTGGACATATTACATATATGAGAACAGATAGCACAAACCTTTCCAAAATGGCTCTTGGACAAATCGCAGAAGTTGTAGAAAAAATGTTTGGCAAAGAATACCTACAATTTAGAAATTATGGAAAGAAAAGTAAGAATGCACAAGAAGCACATGAAGCAATTAGACCAACTCATTTTTTCAAAAAAACTTTGAGCTTATCTTCTGATCAAAAAAAACTTTATGAATTAATTTGGTCGAAAACGGTTGCATCGCAAATGATTGATGCCGAAGTCCTTCGAACCAAAATTCAAACAACTACCCTTTCAGAAAATATTCCCTTTTTTTCTGTTAATGGACAGATAATTGTTAAAGAAGGTTGGATTAAAGCTGACTCACAATCTCGAAGCGAAGATGTGACCTTGCCAAACTTGAGTGTTGGAGAAATTTTAAAATTAAATGAAATCACAGATATCGCCAAAGAAACTTTGCCACCAAATCGGTACAGTGAAGCCGGGCTTATCAAAGAATTAGAAAAAAGAGGAATTGGCAGACCATCTACTTATGCTTCTATTATTAAAACCTTATATGATAGAGAATATGTTTATAAGGAAGGACGAACTCTTATACCAACAGACACAGGAGATGTTGTTTCAAGTTTTTTGGAAGATCACTTCGCAAATTATATTAGTGATACTTTTAC
>CAZUCU010000046.1:0-2194 GCA_964618845.1 uncultured Candidatus Saccharibacteria bacterium | reverse complement strand
AGGCATAGAAATCGACCACTTTTGTTATTAGAAAGTGCAAAAAACCATTAAATTTTGCAAAATTATTATTACCATTTATAATACAGGCACTCAATTTTGTGGGTAAGACATCGTAAGATGTTTTAATTTTTTATTAACAGGGGGTTAGTAATCAAAAAATAATTTCTGAAAACTGACCACTGATAACTTATATAACTATGGTAAAAGGTAAAAAATACGTTTACTCCTTTGAAGAAGGAAACAAGGATATGAAAGAAATTCTTGGAGGAAAGGGTGCTAATTTGGCAGAGATGGTAAGTTTAAAAATAAATGTACCACCAGGATTTACCGTGACGACGGAGTCTTGTGCACTTTATTATGAAAAAAATAAAAAGATTTCTGATGAAGTCAAAAAACAAGTTGAAGCAAAATTAAAAGAATTAGAAAAAAAGATGGGTAAAAAACTTGGCGATGCCAAAGATCCACTTCTAGTATCCGTTAGATCTGGTGCGGCTTCATCGATGCCTGGAATGATGGACACAATTTTAAATCTTGGTTTAAATGACAAATCTGTTTTGGGTTTAGCAAATGCAACGGGGAATGAAAGATTTGCATGGGATTCATACAGAAGACTTATTCAAATGTTTGGTGATGTGGTTCTAGAAGTTGATCATGATAAATTTGAACATATTTTAGAAAGTGTAAAAGACACAAAAGGAAAAAACCTTGATACAGATTTGGATGCTAATGATTTGAAAGACATTGTTAAGAAATATAGAGAAGTTATCAAAAAAGAAACTGGTGCTGATTTTCCACAAGAACCAATAAAACAACTTTTTCTTGCAATCAATGCAGTGTTTAACTCTTGGAATAATTATCGAGCAGTAAGATACAGAGAATTGAACAATATCAAAGGTTTGATTGGAACAGCAGTTAATATTCAAGCGATGGTTTTTGGAAACTTGGGAGAAGATTCGGGGACAGGAGTTTGTTTTACAAGAAACCCATCTACAGGAGAAGCAAAATTTTATGGTGAATATTTGATGAATGCACAAGGAGAAGATGTTGTTGCTGGAATCAGAACTCCTCAACCAGTAAATCAACTCAAAAAACAAAACAATAAAATTTATGATGAACTTGTGGCTGTTTGCAATAAAGTGGAAAAACATTACAAAGATATGCAAGATATGGAGTTTACAATTGAAAGGGGCAAACTTTATATACTACAAGCGCGAAGTGGTAAAAGAACGGCAACTGCAGCAGTAAGAATTGCCGTTGAAATGGTTAAGGAAAAACTTATTAATATTGAGACTGCACTTCTGCGAGTTGACCCAAATCAATTGAATCAACTTCTGCATAAACAATTAAATTCTGTTGCTGTGAATAAAACAGAAGCTATTTCTCAAGGGCTTCCTGCTTCTCCGGGTGCAGCAGTTGGTGAAATTGTTTTCACTGCAAGTGAAGCTTTTGAAAAAGCAAGATCAGGTTTAGATGTAATTCTTGTTCGTATAGAAACATCTCCTGAAGATATTGATGGGATGCATTCTGCCAAGGGAATTCTCACAGCGCGTGGTGGTATGACTTCTCATGCGGCAGTTGTTGCGCGTGGTATGGGAACATGTTGTGTTGCAGGATGTTCTGATTTATTAATTGATGAAAAGAAAAAAACCCTGACCATTAAAAGTAAAGATATAACCCTGAAAGAAGGGGACTTTATTTCTTTGGATGGTAGTACAGGAAAAGTTTATGAAGGAAAATTAAATACAGAAGACCCTAAACTTTCTGGAAATTTTGAAACTCTTATGAATTGGGCAGATAAATACAGAAAGATTGGTGTGCGAACAAATGCTGATACTCCACATGATGCACAAGTTGCAAGAGAATTTGGTGCGGAAGGAATTGGACTTTGTAGAACTGAGCACATGTTTTTTGAAGGTGAACGAATCAAGGCAATTAGAGAAATGATTCTGGCAGGCGATTTGGAAAGTAGACAAAAAGCTTTGACTAAACTATCCCCATATCAAAAAAGTGATTTTGTTGGATTATTCAAGTTGATGAATGGATTTGCCGTGACCGTCCGTCTTTTGGATGCACCTCTCCATGAATTTTTACCAAAAGAAAAGAAAGATATAGAAGAAATTGCCAAAGAAATGAAAGTCTTGTCAAGGGAGATCTGGCGGGCCTGTCCAAGCCCGGCGAGCGCACGGAACGCATC
>CAZUCU010000045.1:0-2429 GCA_964618845.1 uncultured Candidatus Saccharibacteria bacterium | reverse complement strand
AACAGAAGGTATTTTTTTATTTTGAAAAAAAGACTTTATTTTTAAGTCTTTAAATGTTAGAATACTCGAATGGTAATTACGTATGAGGGGATAGAATGCATAAAAATTACTCACGGTGATTTAACTGTTGCTCTTAATCCTATATCCAAAAACTCCAAATTTAAATTAAATAGTTTTGGTTCTGATATTGTAATGATATCTGCAAACCACCCTGATTTAAATGGAATTGAAACTGCTACAAGAGGGGATCGAGAGCCGGTAATAATCAAGGGTCCCGGGGAATATGAAGTCAAAGAAGTTTTTATTCACGGTTTTCCTTCCAAAACTGTTTATGATGGAAAAGAGCGAATAAATACAATTTATGTTTTTGAAATGGATTCAATTAGAATTGCTTATTTTGGTGCATTATCAGAAAAAGAAATTTCTTCTGAAATAAAGGAAGACATGGGTGAAATTGATATTGTGATTGTTCCAATTGGTAATGTTGAAGTTTTAAGTCCAACTGATGCTTACAAAATAGCGATGAAGAGAGAACCCAAAATTATTATTCCAATTCATTTTGGAGAAGTTGGAGATAAAAATGCTTTGAAAGATTTTTTGAAAGAGGCGGGTGAAGAAAATTTAAAAGCGGTTGATAAGTTGACGATTAAAAGAAAAGATCTAATAGGGAAGGAAGGTGAAATTGTCGTTTTAAAATCAAGTATTAATTAACAAAAAAAATATGAAAAAAATTATTCATAATCTAAGACAAAAAAGTCAGCATAAAAAGGAGGGAATCGCTTTTTTTGGTGCTTTGATAATAACATTTTTTATTGCTATGTTTTGGCTTGCTGGTGTGTTGGCTTTGAAAAAACCAGTAGATAGTGATCAAATGGCAAACATTAATACACCTTTTAGTGAAATAAAAAGCCAAATAAATATAATTTTGAAAGATTTTAAGGATGGTCAAGTAAAGTAGGATATGACAAAGAAGATAGAGCCAAAAGAAAAACCAACGCCAAATTCAGGAACTCAAATTATTGATGCTCCTATTTCGAGTGAGATGAAAAAATCTTATTTGGATTATGCAATGTCTGTTATTACAGCCAGAGCACTTCCTGATGTTCGAGATGGTTTAAAACCGGTACATCGAAGAATTCTTTTTTCGCTTTACAAAAATAATTTAGTTTATTCTGCCAAATTTAAAAAATCTGCAACCGTTGTTGGAGATGTAATTGGAAATTACCACCCGCACGGGGATGTCGCAGTTTATGATTCTTTGGTCAAATTAGCTCAACCTTTTACTTCAAGGTATCCTTTAATAATTGGACAAGGTAACTTTGGTTCGCTTGATGGTGATCCTCCTGCGGCTTACAGATATACAGAGGCCAAAATGAGTAAAATTTCTTCTGAAGTTTTAAACAATATTGAAAAAGATACAGTTGATTTTCGACCAAATTTTGATGGTTCCAAAAAAGAGCCAGTAGTTATGCCAGCCTCTGTTCCTGGACTTTTGTTAAATGGTACTTTGGGAATTGCTGTTGGTATGGCATCTAATATTCCACCCCATAATTTAAATGAGGTAATGAATGCCTGTTCTTATTTGGTTGATAATCCAAAAGCATCAAATGATGATTTGCTTCAATTTGTAAAAGGTCCAGATTTTCCGATGGGTGGAATTATTTTTAATGAAAAAGATATTCATCACGCGTATGCAAATGGTAGAGGTGGAGTAATTGCTCGAGGAGAAGCAGAAATAGTCGAACATAAGTCAGGAACATTTCAAATAATAATTACTTCTATTCCTTTTAGAGTAAATAAAGCTGATTTGATTACCAGAATTGCAGATCTTGTGAAAGATAAAAAATTAGAGGGAGTAAAAGACATTAGAGATGAATCTACTTCTGATATTAGAATTGTAATTGAACTTAAAAATAATGCATATCCACAAAAAGTTCTAAATTATATTTATAAACATACTCAACTTGAAGAACCCTTTCACTTTAATATGGTGGCTTTGGTTGATGGAGTTCCTCAAACTTTATCACTGAAAGATATTTTGGAGGAATTTGTTGCTCATCGTTTTGAAGTAGTAACTCGCAGAACACAATTTGATTTGGACAAAGCTAAAGCTCGAGAACATATTCTCCTTGGTCTCAAAAAAGCACTTGATCATATCGATCAGATAATAAAAACAATAAAAGCCTCCAAAGATACTCCAACTGCTCAAATTAATTTGATGAAACAATTCAAATTTTCTGAACTTCAGGCAGTAGCAATTTTGGAAATGAAGTTACAAAAACTGGCGGGACTTGAAAGGAAAAAAATAGAAGATGAGTTAAAAGAAGTTCAAAACACTATAAAAGAATTGAAAGCTTTGCTCGAAGATAAAAATAAAATGAAAAAACTTATCAAAGGTGAGTTTGCAAATATTCAAGAAAAATATGGCG
>CAZUCU010000044.1:0-2516 GCA_964618845.1 uncultured Candidatus Saccharibacteria bacterium | reverse complement strand
CATCTTTAAAAAAAACTCTAAATTGTTCTTTTTTACTTTTAGGCAAAACTTCCAACCTAATAAAATCAATGACATAATTCTCTTGTTTTTCCAAAGCCAACAACGCCTCACCAAGAGCATTAATTGTTCTTTGATTCATCTCTTTAGATTTAGTATCCAAACCATCAATCTCATTTAACCGAATTAAACCACTCATTTCAGACTCCAATACTTCAATCGCACTCATTTTTTACCAACTCCTTCAAAAGCAATTTAACAACATTAACTGACTGACCATTACCAGCCAACCTATACTTTTGAGTATCTGAAAGACCTTCTAAATTAATTTGGTCTTTTAAAAATCCTTGTAATCTAAAACATTCTTTAGGAGTTAATTTTCGTAACCTTCCACCACTTAAACAAACACTCATCGCTTGTTTAGGAGTAACATTTTTTCCAAAACCATGCGCGTTTTCTGTTGTAATTGTTGCAGATATATATGTTTCATTACTAAATGAATTTGAATAATTTGTTCTTATAGTATTTGTAATATCTGGATTGAATTTGCACACAAAATTTTTATTTCTACTAAATATTAATTTCTTTGCACTTTCCGAACAATCAAATTTGTTATCAACATTTTCTTCTAGTAAATCTTTTAACTTTAATTTTAATTCAAATGGTTGAGGATAATCAAAATATATATCTAAATCTTTTCTTGTTCCTACAAACCACACTCTCTCTCTGTTTTGTGGGACTCCAAAATCTTTAGTATTCAAAACCTTTTGGTGAACAATATATCCCGCATCTTCCCAACTCTGAATAAACTTCTTTCTCGTTGCTTCAAATCTTTTAGACATAAATCCTTTTACATTCTCAAACAAAAAATATTTAGGTTGCTTTTCAATTAAAGCAATAGTTAAATATAAACCAAGTTGCCCCCTTGGGTCAGCTTCTCCTTGTTGCTTTCCAGCAGTAGAAAATGCCTGACAAGGAAAACCACCAGTCAACAAATCAAAATCAGGACCCTCTTTCCAATTTATTTTTGTAATATCACCAAAGTTCTTCCCATTATGGTTCTGTTGAAAAACTTGAATTGCATATTTATCAATCTCTGAAAAACCAACTAATTCGTGTTCAATTCCAAGTTCTTTCAAAGCAAAACACGTACTTCCATATCCAGCAAACGCCTCAAAAACCCGAATCATTTTCTCAAACTCCCCTTCTTTTTTCTCACTGGAATTAAAATATTTGTAATCCAAATAGGCATTAACAAAAACATTAAAACAATAAGCATAAATTCTAATGCTAATTGAGTGATAGGACTATTGTTTTTTCTATTTAATGCTTTATCAAACGCTTCTAAAAATTCAATACTCAATTTAATTGTTTTACTCATTTTTGCTCACCAACCCTCTCCAAAAAACTAATACTGGCATAACTCATTCCATGTTTTGAATTTCCAACAACACAAATCCAAATCTTTTTATTAAGTTTAATTCTATTAATAAAATCATTAAAAAAAATATCTTCAATCGCAGAACTCATTCCTTACCACCTTTTTTTAGCTTTTTCAAACGCTTTTCTTTAACTTTAATCAAAGTCTTTAACATCATATCAACATTTCTTCTATCCAATTCAGAATCAATCGCTTTCAAAGTAGTCAAAGTATCTTTTAACTCTTCAATCACACCCTCTTTCCTACAAATATCACGATGCTTAGCTAATTCCTTTCCTGTTATTACAACTTCCTCATCATCTTTCAAAAACTTCATTTAATTCACCCCTTTCTTTTCTAATTTAACTAAACGTTTTTCACAAAATTCAATCATATCTAATCTACTATATTTAAAATTTGAATTCCGCTTAATAATTATTTTCAATTCATTAATCGCACCCTCAACACGACCCTCTTGCTTAATTAACTCAAAACTCTTAGGATACAAAAAAGCAAATTCCAACTGAGCCTTCTTCTCCTTCTCACTCAAACCATCTAACTTAATAACCATATTTCTAATTCACCCCTTTTTTATCTTTAATAAAAATTGTTTTCTGTCTAATTAAAGGCATTAAAATCCAAACAACCCTTTTAGGTAAAAATTCAATTAATGTATCTTCTAAAACCTTTAATTCAATAACATTCATATTTTTAATTCACCCCTTTCTTTTTACCTATTGTTATAAAATAAAGATTAGCAATCTTTTCATAATATTCAGCTCTTAACTTCTCTTTACCACTCAAAGCATCTAACAAACCTAAAAACTGCTTTTCAGTAAAAGTCAAATATATTCTTTTATGGCTAAAAATCTTTGACTCTCTAATTCCAAAACCCTTCCAATCAACCATATTTCTAATTCACCCCTTTCTTCTTCAACTCTTTTAAACGCTTTTTAATCAAATCATTAATTTGCTTTCTAATTAACAAATGCCCATAATTCAAATTGTTATTAATTAATTTATGCAAACTTTCAAGTTCAGTAATCGCACCCTCAACACGACCCTCCTGCTTAATTAACTCAAAACTCTTAGGATACAA
>CAZUCU010000043.1:0-2818 GCA_964618845.1 uncultured Candidatus Saccharibacteria bacterium | reverse complement strand
GTTGATGTGAATCCCTTCTTGGTGTTGGGATCACAGTTTCTGTCTGTTTTGTAATATTTTGTTGCCCTAGCAAAAATCATTTCTATTTTTGCACTGGCAAAAGAAATATTCAAAGTTAGACCCAGTATCACACTTAGTAGTTTTTTCATTTGAACAGTACCTCCAACAAATATGCTAACAAAAAAAATCGATAAGTCAACAAATATCTAAAATAATTCGTCATTCCCGTGTAGGCGGGAATCTATGCTTTATTAATATTATTAAAGCGTGGATCCCCGCCTACGCGGGGATGACGAAATAAGACGTAAAGACTAAAAATTTATTTTTTATGAATACTAAATTTGTTGAGTTTAAAATTTAAATAGAGAAGTTTCTTACAGAATAAATATCATCATCTTTTTCATCATTATAATTTGGAACACTCAATTCTTCTTGAGATTCAATCTCACAAGTAGACACATTATCTACATTTTGAATAGGAGTAGATGCTTCCAAAGTATTCATTGCGGGTTCAATGGGTGGGATATTTACTTCTTCATTAAATTTTGAAGCATTGATCACCATCATAATCTTTTTCAAATCTTCTTCATTGAAATAATCAATATGAATTCTGCCACCGTTCTCTTTTTTCTCCACATGAACCCTTGTTCCCAAAGCATTACCGACTTCTTGTTCCCATTCAATAATTTCAGGATCTGCAAGTTTTTCAACTTTTCTCACTTTTTCAACAGCAATTTTTCTTGAAATATTTTCTGCATCACGAACAGTTAGTCTCCTAAGTATTATTTCTTTGAACAAAGTATTTTGTTCCTCTGGCTTGTGAATTAACATTAAAAGAGGTCTCGTATGACCCTCAGAAATTTTTCCTTCACCCAAAGCAATAAGCATCTCTTCTGGCAACATCAAAAGTCTAATTGTATTTGAAACATATTCTCTACTTTTACCTACCTTTTGTGCAATTTCAATATGTTTAAGACCAAATTGTTCACTCAATTGTTTAAATGCTCTTGCTCTATCTACTGATGAGATATCTTCTCTTTGTAAATTTTCAATTATTGCAAGTTCAAGTTTTGCTCTTTCATCATCTTCTTTGGCTCTAATAAGCGCAGGAATTTCTCGCAGTCCCGCAATACGCGCAGCACGATGTCTTCGCTCTCCTGCAATTAATTCATATTCCACTCCAAGTCCGCCATCTTCTCTTTCATATTCTTTCCGAGTTACAACTATGGGTTGAAGTACTCCATACATTCGAATAGATTCTGCCAATTCATTTAATTTTTGTGGATCAAAATCTCTCCTCGGTTGATAAGGATTTGGTTTTATTTTTTCTGTCTCAATGAAGAAAACAGAGTTCCCATAAAATGGTGATTCTTCCATAACTCTATTTTATCATAATCTTTTTTTCTATTCTATAAGACCAAACCTTTTACGCAACTCCCAACTATTTGCGTGTCCAAAATGTCCAATATATGACTTGACCATTGGAATATCTGCGATACTCACAAATCCATTTGAATCCAGAACTTTAAAAAACTTGACCTTGAACCTCGACAATACACTTCGCCTCACAAGAGTATGAGTCGGTTTTACAAAATATCCAAGGAAGTCTATCCCATTTCCAATCTCTCGAAGAATAGTTTTATCTGAGCATATTTTTAATAAAAGTTTTTGCTCACAAAAATTTGAAATCTGTTTTCTATTTTCTTTTAACTTTTCTTTATCTTCATCCAAAATCAAAAAGTCATCAACATATCTTAAATGTCTTTTAAGAAATAGCTTTTGCTCGATGAATTTGTCCAACTCATTCAAATATACATTTGCAAAGAACTGCGAAGTAAGATTGCCTATTGGCAAACCTTTGTTTTGATCTCCGCATAACAAAGACTTGTATCTTGGAATTATATTTAAGGTAGATATTTTACCCCTAAAAATATAGTTATCAGCTGGAACATGAAAGACAATCATCTTTGCAAGCCACAACACTTCTTCTTTCCACCAATTTGGTTTGTTTTGAAACTTTATTTTTTCTAAGACAATATTCCACAAAATATCTTTATCAATACTTCGAAAGAAATTCTTGATATCCATTTTTAGAAAATATAATTTCTGTCTATTTTTTCCACCTCGAACAAGGTGCCATTTTAATTTTTTAACCGCTTTATGAATTCCAAAATATTTCCGATTAGCATATGAATTTATTGAAAAGTCTTGCTCAAACAATTCCTGAATTTCGTTGCATAACAAATGATGGACTATTCTGTCCCTGAAATCCGCAGCAAATATTTCTCGAGGAGAAGGGTGAGTTATCACAAAACAAATATGCCGAGAAATTTTATATGAGCCAGTTTGCAGATCATAGAGTAGTTTACTCAAATTTTTTTCGCGATTCATTTCAAATTTGAGGGCGTTAGTAGTGTTCTTCTTGTGTTTTAGACATTGTTTGTATGCTTTATATAATTTTTCAAATGTAAATATTGTATTCATAATTTCAAAACAAAAAACGGGATGGGAAGAAGTGCTAGCGGACGCAACGCACTGAGTTCTGATTATTCCTGTCATTGTTGTTCGTGTTGCCATTGTATGTGTTCCAGTTCCAAGCGTTGTCTGCGTTTTCAGCGTTCGGGGTACTAGACCAATAATTGGCGTTCTGCGTAAAGCCTAATTTAATTCTATCTGACTAAACCATGATAACCATTTATCCTCATAAAAAAATGAGGGCAGATAGTGGCATTTCTTTTCCCACGCTCATCAATTAAACAAATTAATGATTCTGGGGAAGATATAATTTTCTCCATCCCGTTCCCTGTCTTGAAATTTC
>CAZUCU010000042.1:0-2864 GCA_964618845.1 uncultured Candidatus Saccharibacteria bacterium | reverse complement strand
ATTTTTACAAACATCGGATGTTTGTAAATCAAAATTTGACAATTCTAACCTTATTTTTAGGGCTGCAAACATCCGATGTTTGTAATTTCCTTCATCTCCCCCCAATTTTTGCCCGAGTAAGCATTCGCCGTAATTGGAACTTCCTTATCATCTTTCCCTTTCAAAACCCCTTCCATAATTTCTTTTATCTTTGGTGCAATTTCCTTTACCAAATTTTCATCACACTCATAAACCAATTCATCATGCACCTGCATCAATAGTTTAACTTCTCGCTTCTCACTTTTCTCTTCTCGCTTTAAATAATCGTCTATCTCCACCATCGCCAACTTCAAAACATCCGCCGCTGTTCCTTGAATCGGTGCATTGATCGCCATTCGCTCCGCCATCGCTTTTATAAAAGGCAGTTTAGAATTTATACCCTCGAAGTATCTTCTGCGTCCAAATAGTGTTTCTGTATAACCATTCTTCTCTGCAAATTTTTTGGTTTCTTCCAAATACTCTGCAAGTCTCGAAAACTTTGAAAAATAATTATTATAAAAATCCTGCGCCTCCTTTCTATCTGTTTTTAAATTCTTCTGAAGAGCGCTTACTCCCATTCCATACAAAATTCCAAAGTTAATCACCTTTGCTCGTCTTCGCATTTCCTTGGTAACATCCTCTTCCTTCACCCCAAAAACATAAGACGCAACACTACTATGAACATCCTTCCCATCTTTAAAAATTTGAGTCAATGTTTCATCACCAGACAAAATAGTAGCGAGTCGAAGTTCAATTTGAGAATAATCAAAAGAAATTAATTTTTTGTTTTTTTCTGCGACAAAAGCGTTTCGAATTGGTTTTCCATATTCACTTCTGATTGGAATATTTTGGAAATTTGGTTCCTTAGAGGACATTCGGCCCGTCGTCGTTCCCATTTGTTGAAATTCTGTTCTAAGTCGCCCATCAGAAGCAATTAATTTGGGAAACGCATCAATATAAGTTGAAACAAGTTTTGCAAGCTCTCGATATTCCAAAATTTTGTTGGCAACTGGATGAACGTCAACTAATTTTTGTAAAACTTCTTCTTTGGTTGAATAAGCCCCAGATGAAGTCTTTCTCATTCCCCGATATTTAAGACCCATTTTTACGAACAAGACATCAGCTAATTGTTTGGGCGAATTAATATTAAATTCGTGTTCTGTCATTTTATGAATTTGTTTTTCTAAAATAGAAAGTCTTTTATTGTATTCATCTGAAAGTTTTTGTAAAACTTCTTTATCTATTTTTATTCCATTGATAGACATCTCTTCAACAACTTTGATTAAAGGTTTTTCAATTTTTTCATAAACAAATTCAAGCCCTTGTTTTTTTATTTCGCTCAAAATATAAGCTTTTGCTTTTTTAAAATCATCAGTTCTTGCATAAGAATAAACATCTTGGATTGTTGGATTTGTAATATTTGAGTTCAAAACCCAAAGCGCCAAACAGGTTTCCTTGACTTCGTCAGGAGTAGCGAGAAGTGAGAAGCGAGAAGTGAGAAGCCCATCATTTTCTTCTCGCTTCTCGCTGTTCTCTTCTCGCTGTTCTCCAAATATTTCTGACATTCGATTATTCAAAGACCTAAACTCCAACTCATCAAACAACTCTTTTATTTTTTTTACAGAAATATTTTTTTTCCACTCTGCATCTTCCAATTTTATTTCAATCGGTACATCTTTTCTAATCGTCGCAAGCATCTTACTAAATTTGGCCTCTTCTTCATTTTCTTTTAGAATTCCAATTATTCTCTCTTTTATTCCTGCTTCTTTTAATTTATTTTCATCTTTTTTAATTGTTTTATAAATATTTTCTATTGTGCCAAAATTTTTAATCAAATTAGTTGCAGTTTTTTCTCCAATTCCCGGAACCCCAATAATGTTGTCAGAAGCATCACCACGAAGTCCTTTGTAATCAATAAGTTGAACGGGTTCAAAACCAAATCTTTGCTTCACCGCTTCTTCATCATAAACAATTGTGTCTTTTATTCCTTTTTTGAAAGTATAAATTTGTATTTTCTTTTTCTTTGCCAACTGAAGCGTGTCCATATCACCCGATGCAATAATGATTTCCAAGTCTTTTTCTTTTTTAAAATTTTCACAAATGGTTCCAATTACATCATCTGCTTCAAATCCCTCTTTTTCATAAATGGGGATATTAAATGATTTAAAGATATCTCTTGATTTAATTATTTGTTTAACTAAATTTTCATCGGCCTTTTTGCGTCCTGATTTGTAATCCTCATATGCTTCGTGTCTGTAAGTTGGTTTGGGCAAATCAAAAGCGGCCATTATATAATCTGGTTTAAATTCTTTGATGATAGAAAAAATCATTGAAGAAATTCCATAGAGCGCGCCCGTTGGCTCGCCCCGTGAAGAAGAGAAATCCGGCAACGCGTGATAAGCTCGATGAATAATCGCATGTGCGTCCAAAACTATTAATCTTTTTGTTTTTTTACTCATAAATAATTTCTATTTCTCTTTTATCTTCTCGACCAACATGTTTAAATTTTATTTTTATAAAATTTACTTCTCCCTTTTTGCTTTTCGCTTTTCGCTTAAAAAACTTATCTGCCCATTCTATCAAAACTAAATTTTTGGGGTCTGCAAAAATTTCTTCTAATCTCAAAACCTTCAACTCATCTGGTTCTTCAAATCTATACAGATCAACATGAACCAATGTTTGAAATTTTGGAATTTCGAATTTCGTATTTCTAATTTCGTATTTTTGCATCACTGTAAAAGTCGGGCTCGTAATCTCCCCCTCTATCCCCAACTGTTTTGCAACCTCTTTAACAAAAGTCGTTTTTCCGGAACCCAAATCACCACAAAGACCTACAATAACCGCCC
>CAZUCU010000041.1:0-3015 GCA_964618845.1 uncultured Candidatus Saccharibacteria bacterium | reverse complement strand
CGCCACAACAAAACTCGAAGAAAAAGGAATTGTTTTTTGGGACTATACAAAAAA
Source organism: uncultured Candidatus Saccharibacteria bacterium (assembly GCA_964618845.1). Classification (GTDB taxonomy): domain Bacteria; phylum Patescibacteriota; class Minisyncoccia; order Phycocordibacterales; family JAACPR01; genus CAZUCU01. The sequence goes on along the minus strand of CAZUCU010000041.1, from coordinate 2,961 downwards.
TTTAATCTCTAAAACAGAATTTTCAGGAAAACAAGAAACATACAACCTTGTGCAATTCACCGTCGAACAACTCGGTTTTCCCAATGGAGCAACTACTGATGAAATATATGCAAAGGCACAAAAACTCGGCCTCGAACTCTGTCCTCCTGAAGTCGGTCCACAACTACGACTTGCTTATCCAGGAAAAGATTGGAAACTAATCGCCATGAAGCAGATTACCGATCGCGACGGCCACCCGAGCGTGTTCAACTTGCGCTTCGTTGACGGCAGGCTCGGGCTGCGTGGGTACGATGCTCGACCTGACAACGGGTGGGATGCTGTCAATCCTTGGGTCTTTCGGTTTCGCAAGTGATTCTTGGAAATTTAGATTCTTTAATATTTTGACCCTTTGAAACTTGGACTCTTTAATACTTTGAAAAAGATTTTTGGTATAATTTCTTTGGATTGATTAGTCAGACGGTTAAGACTTTCTGAAATCTTTCTAGTTGAAACATATTGAGAGCACAAACGGTTAAGGCTTTTTGTGGAGGATGTGTGTTTCTTTCAAAAAAGAATCAACTTGGTATGTGGTGTTGGTGAATTTTAGATTTCAAATAATATTCAGCCAAATTTCTTTTGCATTTAGCAAACTAAATTGGTGGTGGCACAGATGACACCACATAAAAATACCGATCGCGACGGCAACCCGAACGTGTTCAACTTGAACTTCGATGACGACAGGCTCAAGCTGAATGGGAACGATGCTCAACCTGACAACAGGTGGAATGCTGACAATCCTTGGGTCTTTCGGTTTCGAAAGTGTCTTCTTTTCCGTACTTATAAAGTGTGGTTTTTCTTTTCTGGATTTTCTAAACTTTTCATCCAACCACCAAGAATTTTCCCAATTTCCTCGAGTTTAACTGCAATTTCTTCATAATGTTTGTTTGAAATTAATTTAGCTTCCCAAGATATATGCATAAGATATTTGAGAGTGTCTAATTGAAAAATACATTTAGAAATCTTTTCTGCTTTTTTATCTCTTTTGGTATAATAAGCCGAATATGAAAGTTCAAGTAGATCCAAAAACTTGTTTTCAATTCGATTTCCTATGGTATAGCGTTGATTTTTTGAAATATGATTAGCAATATTCAACCAAATCAAATATCCCTCTTTGATTCGCTGAAGGATAGAAATACCACCACCGAGAGAGAGAGAGAGAGAGAGCGATTAGACATTTTCATATTAAATACAATGATATCATTTCTATAAAAAACCTGTTAATTTCTTGGGAAGAATTTGTTCACGACAAGAAAAATAAAAAAGATGTTATTGAGTTTCAATTAAAATTTCTTGATAATATCTATCAATTACACCATGATTTAAAAAACAAAACATACTATCACTCCCCATATAAACACTTCAAAATTTCCGACCCCAAATCTCGAGATATTCATAAAGCAGAAGTTCGAGATCGACTACTCCATCATGCAATTTACAGAATTTTATATCCATATTTCGACAAAAAATTTATACACGACTCATATTCTTGCAGAATAGGAAAAGGAACACATAGAGCGATGAACAGATTTAAAAATTTTGCGGGGAGAGTTTCCAAAAACAATACAAAAACCTGTTGGGTTCTCAAATGTGATATCAAGAAGTTTTTTGCAAACATTGATCATCAGATACTCATTCAACTCTTAGAGAAATACATACCAGACAAAAGTATTATTTGGTTGTTAGAACAAGTGATCAAAAGCTTTCCTCAAGGACTTCCACTTGGAAATCTGACCTCTCAACTTCTGGTGAATATTTATATGAACGAGTTTGATCAATTTGTTAAACATCAACTCAAAGAAAAGTATTATATTAGATATGCAGATGACTTCGTATTTTTCTTAACAGACAAATCAAAATTCGAACAGTTAATTTTTCAAATCAACACCTTCATCACACAAAAACTAAAACTCAATCTTCATCCAAACAAAGTCTTCATTCAAACTTACTCATCTGGTATAGACTTCTTGGGTTGGATTCACTTTCCAACTCATAGAATACTCCGAACAAGCACTAAAAGAAGAATATTAAGAAACACAAACAAACAGACCAAACCGGAGACAGCCCAGTCTTATTTGGGACTTTTGAGATTTGGAAATAGTCATAAATTTTTTTTAGAATTCATGAAAAAATTGTGAAAAAAAGATTAAAAATCTATTAAATTTTGAGTTGGTGTTTTTACTGGAATTTGTTTTGATTAAAGAGTGGATTTAGAAGAGTTTAAAAAACATTTTATTAAGGAACATCTTGGTATTAAAGATGAATTTGGGGTGATCTTTAGTTTTATTGATTTTGGTAATGTTGATAAATGGTTTGATTCCGTAAATTCTAAAATATCAATAAAAGGTTTAAAAGATTTTGCAAATATTTTTTCATTAAAAACAAAAATATATTATGGTATTAACCCTAAAAACTTAAACTCAGAAAACTTTTACTATTTGATTCGTAAAATTTTTGGAAAAAAAAATTTTATCACCAAAAATCTGCAGGAAATAAAGAGTTTTTCATTAAAAGAGAATAAATTAATTAAAATTCTAAAGGCAAATTTTGATGTCGAAATTTCTGTTGATTCAATCAGAATGTTAAACCACTTTGATACTTTTTGTTTATTTTCAGGTGATTCAGACTTTGCTTATTTAAATCAATATCTCAAAGAAAACAGTAAGAAAATAATTATTGTTAAATCAGGTTACATCTCTAAAACATTACTTGATTCGGCTGATTTGATAATAAATGCAAAGGAAATTGAGTATTACCTTATCTACAAAAAGCAACAACCCACCCTTTAACAGGTGGATTTTGCATAAACCTTTCCCGAATTAACGTCGAGATACGTCGTAACTATTATTGCAAAAAACTTTTAAAAGTCAACGTGTTAAATTTTTTAATGCTTCTTTGATAATTTCTTCTGTTTTTAGTTTTTTA
>CAZUCU010000040.1:0-3996 GCA_964618845.1 uncultured Candidatus Saccharibacteria bacterium | reverse complement strand
AACTGTGTATTTCAATATCCTGAAATCTTTATTAAATCTTAGGTGGCTTGCCCTTCGACAAGCTCAGGGTAAACCACGAGCGAGAAAAACAAAATGACACCTTTCTAAAGAGGTGTAATTTTATTTTGCGAGTCGAGTGGACACTAAGCGAAATTTATTAAACCAATTAAAGAGTTATCTTGAAAAATTTTGGGAATACTATGAATCTAGCCCAGCTATGCATAAGGTGCTTTAGTTTTTTAGCAAAGCTATCGTAGTATCGTTGTATTTTATACTTAATATATAATAGTTAAAATAATATGCTGTTTTAAAATATTACTGATAATACATTAGTTTTAATCATTTTTTCGCATTATTTATATGTTATAATCGTTGTTATATGGATAATAAACAACAAATATTACTAATACACGGAGGAACAACGTACCCAAATTATGAAAAATACTTAGAGTCATTAAAAACTAAGAGTCCTAAGTTGGAGTGGATTGCTTATAGAAAAGATTGGAAAAATGAGCTTCAGGAACAATTGGGAGATAGTTATATTGTTTATACCCCTCAAATGCCTAATAAAACCAATTCACAATATGAAGAGTGGAAAATTTATTTTGAAAAAATAGTTGATTTATTAGAAGAGAATTTTATTTTGGTGGGACATTCTTTAGGTGCGATATTTTTAGTTAAATATTTGTCTGAAAATAAAGTATCAAAAAAGATTAAGAAAGTTTGTTTATTGGGAACACCTTTTAATGATGAAGGAATGGAATTAGAACCATTATGTTCTTTCTTAAGAATTGGTGATTTAAAAAACATGGAAGAGCAGATTAGTGAATTGTATTTATATCATAGTGAAGATGATTTTGCTGTTCCTTATAATCATATAGAAAAATATGAGAAAGAACTATCAAAGGCAATATTTAGAAAATATAAAGATCAAAATCATTTTCTGGTAGAAAAAATCCCCGACTTATTAAATGATATTAAAAATTAGATATGGAAAAAATACCCAACTCAAGCGATGGTTCGAGTGAAAAAGAAAACACTATTATTGATAGGATTGAAAAAGATTTAGGAATTCCGGGAGTAAAGGAAAAATTATCAGTAATGGCAAATACTGATTTCCAGTCACTTTTTTTGGCTATAATGGAGAACAAATCAAAAAAAGTAGGATTAAGTGATTTGAATTCTGCTATCGAAAATAGCTCATATATAATTTCAAGTGAAGTCCCACAAATTGATTTTATTAAACTAGATATTGAGGCCTACGGTTTATTGCCTGATTCCTTTAAGGGTATAGATCTTTCACCTCTAGTACCTTTTGGTACCAATGTATTATTAGCTGATATTAATCAGAAGAGAATTTTATCTACAACAAGAGGGTCTGAAGTAATGTCTGATCCTAGTACTGCACTTGTACTTCATTGTGCTAAAGAGAGAGTTGAAAAAGTAAAAAAAGATTCAAAAAATTCTGAAACAATTAATCTTGCAACTTCTCAAAGAGTTATAAGACAAAACAAGTTAACTAAAAGTGGACAAAAGCAACATTTTAGAAGTTTTACCCTTATGTCAGCTGGTAGAGATATTGGATTTGAAAAGTTTGAAAAGGATAATTTGAAAGAGCAATTAGTATTTGTTTTGTCACTATGTAAAAGATTGAATGAAACAGGCGAGTATGAGATCAAAAATATTAAAGTTTCAATTTCAGATGTAAGTGAGAGTAAAAAATTAATTGATATCGTTGGAAGGCCTGTTTCTGGTGAAGTAAAAGAATTATTTCCAGAAGTTATTTTTGATTTCGATTTAGAAAGAAAATCAAATTATTATAAGAATTTGTGTTTTATTGTAACTGCAAATAATAATAAAGGGGAAAGTTTTAGTATTTGTGGTGGAGGTATGACAGATTGGACTGAAAAAATTGTTGGTTCAAAAAAAGAAAGATTAATGTTTTCTTCAGTAGGCTCTGAAATTTTATGCGGAAATTTTAAAATTTAATTATATATATGAATATAAATGTAAAACATGTTGTGGTTATATCTGATTGTAAAGATGTGGCATTTAATGAAATGAAATGGATTATTAAAAGTGAGTGTTTTAAATTAGGTTATCCTAACGTTGAAATTGAGTTAGTGCCAATTGAAGAGTTTTCAATCATTAATGCTGCTTTTTTGACGAGACTTATGGCTGAAAATTGTTTACCGGGAACAGTTTTGTCGATAGTTATTAATCCTAGTAAAAATAGATATTCAAGGATTTACGGGGAGTTGCCAAATGGAGTTAAATTTTTTGGAGCAAATACAGGAGCATTAACTTGGCTTTTGAATGATTTTAATGCAAACTCTCTTTACGAAATTCACGATCCTGGATTCATAAGTTTCGGTGGGAAGTATGTGCATGCACCAAACGTTGCTAAACTTGTTGCTGATATTCCATATGATGATTTTGGGAAGAATTTTTCAAAGGAATCTCTTACTGAATTATTAATAACAAACGGAACTGTGGTTCATATTGATAATTTTGGTCTTATAAAAATAAAAGGAGACTCTCCAATTTACGATGAAGGGCAAAAGTTAAAGATCTTTATTAATGGAGAGTATAAAATTGATGCAAAGTTTTCAAACAGAATGATGAGTAATGGTGATAAGGAATGGATTTTGTATAAAGGTAGTTCTTTAAATGGAATGCCAGAGTTAGGAACAGTTAGATATAAAAATGGTTATAAAGAAAAAGAAATTAAAATTGGTGATTTGATCACATGGGAAAAAGCATAAATAAAAATGTATATTTACGAGATGTCTTGTTATCCACTGGTGAATTTTCAAAAGAAGTGGTTATACAAGATAATGAAATTGAGGTTTTTGAAAATTGTCCAGTTGGTACTACTTTAGGTAATAATGAGGCCTCAGTAAAAACTATTGATCAGAATATGAATATTGATCATATAGATTTTAGTAATATTCTAGATTTGTCTCAGGAAAAGTTTGATAAAATTATTTCAGCTAATTTAAATTCTCAAATTTCCACAGCATTATCGCTGGCACATTTTCGATATCTATCATCAATAAAAGGATTTTCAGAAAATAATTTATTCAAATTTATTTCTATATATTATAAAACTAAAAGGAATTTTCCAATACCAATATTTAATATTTTAAACGGCGGAAAGCACGTTGGAAATTCTTTGGCATTTTGTGAATTTATGATAATTCCGAACGGTAGAAATTTTAAAGAGAATATTAGGATTGGGTCTAAAATTTATCAAGACCTAAAAAATATTATAATGATGAAACATGGTTCACAAAATGCATTGGTTGGTATCGAGGGAGGTATAGCCCCAAATATTTCTGATGTTGAATATGCCTTGGAGTTAATAAGTGACGCGATAAAAGTTAGAAATTCAAAAAAGTGTTTTATGGCAATTGATGTTGCAGCAAATTCTTTTTCTGAAAAAAAACATGATAAGAAACTTCCAACTTTTTATTATTACATCAATAATAAAAAATTATATACAAATGAGTTATATGATTTATATACTAAATTAATAAAAAAATTTCCTGAAATAATTTATTTAGAAGATCCATTTAATGAGGAAGATCAATTAGGGTGGAGTATGATTCTTAAAAGGAAGAGTGATAAATTAATGATTGTTAGCGATGATTTAACTGTTACTAATTTAGAACTATTAAAAAAATATAAAAAAAATATTAACTCTTGTATATTGAAAATTAATCAAGTGGGTAATTTATCTGAGACAGTAAATGCTTTTCAATTTTGTAAAGATAATAATATTAAAACAATAATTTCTCAAAGGAGCGGAGAGACAGATAGTGACTTCATATCTCATTTAGCTGTCGGTTTGGGGAGTGATTACATTAAAGCAGGCGCACCTGCAAGAGAAAGAATAATAAAGTATAATTCATTGATAAGAATATTTGATTCAATAAAATAGGTTTGTATAACATAAAATACCCTTATTTATAAGGGTATTTTTGAATTGGTGGA
>CAZUCU010000039.1:0-4080 GCA_964618845.1 uncultured Candidatus Saccharibacteria bacterium | reverse complement strand
CCAATTTCTTGTAAATATTTTTCAAACATACCTGTATTATACCACACCTTGTCAAATTATTTTGACAAAATTTATTATATTATTTTTTCTTGTTATAATATGACCACTATGAAAAATTTTGAAAGCACAACAGAATTACCAAAATCTTTAATATTGGCACAACAATTAGAAGAAGCAGAAGACCCAAATTTTATTAAAGAACATTTGGGGGAACTTTTAGATTTGATAAGTGAAGAAACAGGAAAAAATTTGTTTGAGGATGTTAGTATTATATATGAGGAAATGAAAAAAACTCAATGTTTAGTGAGAGTAGAACAACTTTCAAGAATTTTAGCGACAATAGAGCTTGGAAGACCTTTGGAGATAGGACATGAAGAAGAAACACATTACGCAAACGCAGTTATACCAGAAGAAGAAGGAATAAAACTTGCGCTCGCGGAAGGACAAGCTCCTGGACCTTTTAGAGCCATAGTTTCTTTTGGAAAAACACTTGTGGGTTTTAAAACCGATCATTTGGAAGTGACAGAAATAGACCACAGTGAAAATGGTAATAATTTTAGAGATGATGAACTAAGAAAAAGAATTTGTCGACATGTAAAAGGCAAAATAGAAAAAAGAGATATAAGATATATGGTTATTAGAATACCAAAGCATTTATTAGACGAAAAACACTTAACAGAAGAAGAGTTAAAAGAAAAGGATTTGCCTTTTGTTTTTAGAGCCACAAGTTTTTAAAACCTTCTAACAATTAAATATATAAAAGTTAAAAACTAAATTTAAATTTGTTTATATTTAATTTAAAACCACTCTCTTTCGAGCTAATTCATAAACATTTTTGCGATGTCCTATTGTTAGGACAATTATCTTCCGATTCTTTATTTCAAAAATTACTCTATACTTCCCAACTCTAAAACTTTTATAATTCATCAAAGAAAATCTGAGTGGCTTACCATAAATTTCTGGATATTTGGTTAATTTATTTTGAATTGATTTTCCAATTCGTTCTAATTCCTTTTTATTAATTTTGGGTAAATCTATATCCCTTACTTCCCTTTTATAAAAAATTTTATAATCTATTCCCATACCTCTTTGTGTGAAAGTAATTTACCCTTACTCTTTTTTCTTTTATCTGCAATTTGAGCCCAAATTATATCCTCTTCTATTTCAATAGCTTTCCCCAACAAATCACTAGCAATAGATGCAACAGATTTATTTTTCTCGACCGAAAGCAAATTCAAAGACTCTTCAACCTCAGAAGAAATAGGAACATATATTCTTTTATTATTTTTAATTTTTGTAGCCATACACACATTGTAACAAATCTGTCACATTAGTCAAATCAAAAACCACCTTATCTTTCAAGCGAGAACTGAATACACCCACCAAAAAATACTTGTATTACAAAAAATCGGGGTGCCCTGCGTCAGGGATCTATTTTTTGTAATACAGGTATTTTTTGGTGGGTGTATTTATTTGAGTAAATATTGTGCGACATTGTGTGTTAAAATATTTATATGTCACAATCCCCCATCCACAAACTCAAACAAGAATTTTTGGAATATATAGAGATCGAGAAGGGTCGCGCACTTCGAACTGTAGAGAATTATGATCACTACTTAACAGTTTTTATAAATCAAACAGACATTAAAGATCCCAAAGAAATAACAAACGACAAAGTTCGCGAATTTCGTCTTTGGCTCAACAGACAATCAAACGGAAACAACAGATATACAGGAGAAACTATAAAGAAAAAAACTCAAAATTATTATTTAATAGCCATTCGAACTTTTCTTAAATATTTAGCCAAAAGAGAAATAAAAAGTTTGGCATCTGATCAAATTGAACTTGCCAAAGTAGAACAAAGATCAATTGATGTAATTTCGCACGATGAATTAATGAGACTTTTGGACTCACCAAACAAAGAAGAAGATCCCGAAAGAAGAGCCAGAGGTAAAGCCATATTAGAACTTTTATTTTCTACTGGTCTTCGAGTTTCAGAATTGTGTTCACTCAAAAGAGGTTTGGATTTAAATCGAGATGAATTTTCAATAAGAGGAAAAGGTGGCAAGGTGCGAGTGGTTTTTATTTCTGATGAAGCGAGAAAAGCAGTTAAAGAGTATTTGGATGTGAGGAAGGATATGAGTGATGCACTTTTTGTAGAAACAGCGAGAAGCGAGAAGCGAAAAGCGAAAAGTAAAGATATAAAAGAAGGTTTAACGAGAAGAAGTATTGAAAGATTGGTGAAAAAATATGCAACCATTGCTGGAATTACGCAAAAAGTTACTCCACACGTGATTCGCCACTGTTTTGCGACTGATCTTCTCTCAAATGGTGCGGATTTACGTTCTGTTCAAGCATTACTTGGCCACGCAAATATAACCACTACGCAAGTTTATACTCATGTTACAGATAAACACTTGCGAGAAGTTCACAAAAAGTTTCATAGAAAATAAAATAGAAACCCCGTAGCACATCAAGTGTACTACGGGGTCTTTTTACAAATTTGCAAACACTAACCAGTTGTGTTCTCCGGCTGGCGTTTAGTTAGTGTTTGCGAGATTTGCCCCTGAATTTGGGGTGGATTAGAATCATTCTTCCAGATCGCTCGATCTTGCGACCAAGTTCTTCCGAAAGCTGGGCAAGATCGAATTCGCATTTATTTAACCCCGCCCTAACAGCCTCTTTCCCAAAGAGATCAACTTCGATCTTCTGACCAATATGATCTGCCACGGAACAGCGATTGAGAAAGAGATCAACTGCCGTTTGGCAACAACGACCGCGTACAACGGAAGTTGCAAGTGCATACGAAACAATTGACGGTGTCATCTGGAGCCTTTCTATATGTTTGTTGTTTTGCCAAAGAACACAACTAATTTGAAATATTATAACTAAATAATTTTTTTGCAATTTTTATGTGTTAATATTTAAATATGAAAATTGTTTCTTGGAATGTAAATGGGATTAGAGCTTTGGCAAAAAAACCGGAATTTATTTGGCCTTTTGATCAGGATGCAGATTTCATCTGTTTTCAAGAAACTAAGGCGCATCCCGAACAATTACCAGATGATGTTTTAAATCCAGAAAATTATTTTTCTTATTTTGATCATAGTAAAACCAAAAAAGGTTACAGCGGAGTTGTTATTTATACAAAAAAACCACCTCAAGAAGTGATTTATGGTTTGGGGAAAAAAGAACTTGATGAAGAGGGTCGTCAAATAACTCTTGTTTATAAAAATTTTGTTTTGATAAATTGTTATTTTCCAAACGGGGGCGGTGGTGATCATCGATTAGAATATAAATTAAAATATTTTGAAGAATTTTTGAAATTTATAAAAAAATTAGAAAAAAAATATTCAAACATTATTTTTTGTGGTGATATAAATATAGCACATCAAGAAATAGATCTTGCAAGACCAAAAGAAAATTCAAATCAAATTGGTTTTCTTTCTGTTGAAAGAAAAATGTTGGATGAATTTATCGCAAATAATTTTATCGATACCTTTCGCGAATTGCATCCACAAAAAATTCAATACACATGGTGGGATATGAAATCACGCGCCAGAGATCGCAATGTCGGATGGAGATTAGACTACTTTTTTGTAAATAAATCTTCTCTACCAAAAGTCAAAAACTCCTTAATCCACAACAATATCTTCGGCTCCGACCACTGCCCTGTTTCATTAGAAATAAACATAAAATTTTAAAGGACAAGTTATCCACAGGTATGTCCTTTACAATGTCTTTTAAAGAAATATAATTATATGTGAACTTAGTCCTTTGGGTTCTTTCAAAAATAAAATATTTACTTCGACGAGATTTATATAATCTCACCGCACATGTTCGCAACTTAAAGCATTATTTACGTGGTGGTAGAGATTATAAAATCCAACCGCCCGCACACAGAAAATAAATTCCTTAAATTTACCCCTTAATCCCACTTATTTTCATAAACTATTAGCGGGCGGTTTTTTATTTCTATCAACACAAAAACCATAAATCGTCATCCCCGAGTATTCGGGGATCCACGCTTTATTATTTTCTATTTATTTACAAAGCATCGATTCCCGCCTACGCGGGAAT
>CAZUCU010000038.1:0-4223 GCA_964618845.1 uncultured Candidatus Saccharibacteria bacterium | reverse complement strand
ACCCATCTCAGAAATCAGGAAAAAAACTTTCATGATTCTGACCTTACAAGATGATATGAATCAATCTTGTAGCGTCGGAATTCCTATTCAGATGACTCACCCCCTTACTCTTGAGGAAGTTTGGGGATATATGACATCTGAGGAAGTTCCAACAAGGTACGAAGAAATTTCTAACCTTGGTCGCAAAGAACGCAAAACAACAAGGACAAGGAAAACCAAGATTCCTAAAATGCCCCTCCTTGCTGTTTCTGTCTCAAAAAAGAAAACGGGGTTGAAAAAGAAAGAGAACGGTTTACATTCTAAGGCTTAGCTCTTTCTTGGGGGTGCGAAAAATCGCGCCCCTTTTTTATAAAAAAGATAAGCCTCCAAATAAAATATAATAATTCAAAAAAATCGGGGTGCCCTGCGACAGGGATCTATTTTTTTGAATTATTATATTTTATTTGGAGGCTCTACCAAAATTTATTTTTTAAACGGAAATCCTAAATATTCCAAAAAAGCTACCGCCTCATCTTTAGACTTTGCTGTTGTGACAATAGTCACGGAAAGACCGAATACATCCTTTATATCTTCATCAGAAGTTTCTGGAAAAATAGAATTCTCTTTTATACCAATAGTATAGTTTCCCATCATATCAGCTGCTTCTCTTTTTAATCCTCTAAAATCTCGTGTTCGAGGAAGTGCAACACAAACCAATTTATCTATAAATTCCATCATTCTTGGTCCCCTGAGAGTAACTTGATATCCAGAAACTTGTCCTTCTCTAACTTTAAAAGTAGCAATTGATTTTTTGGCAGGTCTTATTATTGCTTTTTGCCCCGTAATTTTTGCAAGTTTTTCTGGTATCAATTCAACTTTTCTTTTATCGGTTTTAATTGAACCAACTCCCGTTGAGATCACAACTTTCACAAGTTTTGGAGCTTGCATTCTGTTTTTATAACCAAATTCATCTTTCAACGCTTCAAATGTTTTCTTTTGTTTGTCTTTTGTTTTTTCCATATTATTTTATTTCCTCTTTTGATTTAGTAGAAATTCTAATTTTTTTACCATTAACTTCTTTTATAAAAACTCTTGTAGCCTTTTTTGTCTTAGGATCAATTAAAGAAACATTGGAAACTGAAATGGGCATAGTCTTGTCGACAATTTCACCTTTTTTGTCTCCAGAATATTTATTCCTGGAATGTTTTTTAGAAATGCTCATACCTTCAACAATGACTTTACCCAAAGACGGAAAAGATTTTAAAACTTTTCCAGTTTTACCCTTGTCTTTTCCCGCCAACACTATTATATTGTCACCTTTTTTGATTTTCATATTTTTTAAATTACTTCTGGAGCTAAAGATGAAATTTTTTGAAATCCCATCTCTGATAATTCTCTTGGAACTGGACCAAAGATTCTATTCGCAACTGGCTCTTTTGTGTTTTTATTAATAATAATTACAGAATTTTCATCAAACCTAATATATGAACCATCTTTCCTTCTAAAGGGTTTCTTTTGTCTTACAACGACAGCGTGCAAAACATCCTTTTTCTTTATTGGTTTTCTTGGCTCTACCTTTTGAACAGAAAGCACAACCAAGTCACCAATTTCAGCATATCGTTTTTTGGAACTTCCAAGAACCTTAAAAATTCTACCGATTTTAGCTCCTGAATTATCTGTTATACTTACTAAGGATTGTGGCTGTAACATAATTATTTTTTTACAATAAATCTTTTATCTTTTGATATCGGTTTTGTTTCGATAATTTCAACCTTATCACCCATCTTTTTCTCATTTCCAGCATCGTGTGCTTTATATCTTTTTTTAGATTTAATAAATTTATCATATTTTGGGTGTTTAAAATATCTTTGAACTTCGACAACGATAGTGTCTTTCATTTTATTAGAAACAACAACTCCATCAAGAACTTTGCCTTTTGATTCTATTTTTTCTTTTTGCTCTTTGCTTTTTCTCATATTTTTAATTTTGAATTTTTGATTTCAAATTTCGTTCTTTTTGCTCAGTCAACATCTGTGCTATTTCCTTCTTGAACTTAGCCTCATTCTTATCGTTTCTCTTGGCAGTACCAGACATATTAAATCTAATATCAAGCAAATTTTTTCTTTTATCTTCTATTCCTTTCTTTAAATCAATATCTGACATTTTTTTAAAATCTTGTGACATGGTTTATTACTTTACACTTTTTTTAATCTCTTGCAACTATCTTTGTCTTTACAGGAAGTTTGGTCCCCGCCTTTCTTAATGCTTCCTTGGCAACATCATCAGCAACTCCATCAACCTCAAAAATTATTCTTCCAGGAAAAATTTCTGTTTCATATCCTTGAAGATCGCCCTTACCTTTTCCCATTTTCACTTCTGAGGGTTTTTTTGTAAAAGGTTTATCTGGAAAAATTCTTATCCAATATTTACCGGTTTTACCCAAATGTCGAGACATTGCTTTTCTTGCAGCTTCAATCTGATTTGATTTAACTCTTTTTTGAGAAATAGCTTTTAAGGCAAATTGTCCAAAAGATACCTTTACACCTTTTGTCTCAGGTCTAAGTCTTTTAGATTTATTAATCCTACCCGTTTGCCATTTTCTATGTTTTACTTTCTTTGGTAATAACATAAGCCTTTATTTATTAAAAATTTCACCCCTATAAATCCAGACTTTTATTCCCAAATCACCCTGAGGAATAGAAGCTCTTACTCTTTCAAAATCAATATCTGCTCTAAAAGTTTGGAGAGGAATTTGTCCTTTTTTGATTTCTTCGCTTCTAGCCATATCTGCTCCGTTAAGTCTGCCCCCAATTCTTATTCTAACCCCCAAAACATCTCTATTCGCCATAACTTTGTCTACTGTTTGTTTCAAAACTCTTCGAAAGGGCATTCTTTTTTCTAACATCTCTTTTACCATAAGACCAACCAATCTCGCATCACTTTCTGGAGATCTAACTTCGTCTATCTCAATTTTCAAAACCATTTTAGAATCATAAATTTTATTTTTTCTCATAAAAGATTCCAGGTCTTTTTTAATTTTCTCTAACCCTTCTCCACTGCGACCAATAATTAATCCTGGTCTTGAGGTTTTTATTATAAGTCTTAGACCTTTTTTACTTCTTTCAATTAAAATATCTGAAACATGCATAGTAATAAGCTGTTTATCCAAATGTTCTCTTATCAAAATATCCCCCTTTAGAAATTCTCTGTATTTTTTGTTATCTCCAAACCACTTAGATTTCCAATCCCGAAGTATCCCCAACCTATGTGAAAATGGATGTACTGTATGTGACATATTATTTATTGTTTTTTATCTTTTATTTTTTCCTTTTTATTTCGTGTTTCTGATTTCGTATCCCGTACTTGGGTTGTTCCCAAAACAACTCTAATGTGACTTGTTCTTTTTCTTATCGGATTAGCCGCACCACGCGCTCTCGGTCTCCATCTCTTCAGAGTAGGGCCATCATCTACAGTTATTTCCTTGACTATAAGATTTTCTATCGAAGAAGAGACATTTTTTGAATTAGCCAAAGCAGATTCTACTACTTTTTTTATAGGATCTGCAGCCCTTTTGGGCATAAAATTTAAAATTGTAATAGCATCACTGACTTTTTTACCTCTAACAACATCAGCAACTAATCTTACTTTCCGGGGTGACTGTCTATAATTTTTTAATAATGCTTTGGTCATAATTTATTTTATTTAGCAATCGCAGTTTTAGCGGCCTTTGCTGCAGAAATTTCTGCTTCTCTTTTAGCTTGATCAATTTCTTTTTGCATCTTACCTCCGTGTCTTACAAATTTTTTGGTTAAAGAAAATTCACCCAATCTATGGCCCACCATTTCTTCTGTAATCAAAACTTCAATATGGGTTTTGCCATTATGAACCCCAAATTTAAAACCAACCATGTCTGGAGAAATTTGTGAATCTCTTGCCCATGTTTTTATAACACCAAGATCATCTGGAGTTTTGCCTTTGATTTTCTTCAAAATATTTTCGTCCACATATGGACCTTTTTTGACTGATCGTGACATAAAGTAAATTAAAAAGCTCTTTTTTGAGCTTGAAAAATATTAACAAATAAGGGGTTAAAGTCAAGCAATCAATTCGGAAATAGTACTACCTAAAATTTTTTGAAGGGGACCCGTCTTCGCCACCCAGCTTCAAACAAATTTTAGGTAGTACTATTCCCCCCACTTAAGTAAAATGTTTTATCATGTCATGGACAGTCCATAACAATGTAA
>CAZUCU010000037.1:1668-4388 GCA_964618845.1 uncultured Candidatus Saccharibacteria bacterium | reverse complement strand
TTCGAACTTTCAAATTAAGGATCGAACCGTACTTTTTGAGCCACGCGGAGCGTGGAAAAACCTTTTGAATTCGGGAATTTTTGGCGGGAATGCATTTGTGTCGGCACGAAGTGCCGACCCCGATTCGGCTTCAAAATGCGATTTCGATTTCTGGCGGAGACGCAGGGATTCGAACCCTGGAGGGCTTTTAGACCCTGCCTCGTTAGCAGTGAGGTGCTTTCGACCACTCAGCCACGTCTCCTTTTTTAAAGATCCTTTAATCCTACTCGTTCATCTAAAGCTTTATCATAAAAAGATCTCTATATTTATTTAATTATTAATAGAATTTAACACAAAAATGCTCAACCTCCAACACTTAAGATTTAACATTAAGTACTGGGGTTGAAAAAAACAAACCGACTTCTTTCGAAATCGGTTTCATCGCCAAGCTCTCTTGTAATAATGTTCCCACTGACCCCTAATCAAATCTTGACGGCTTAAACCATAAGCAAAGATTTGAGCTGTTAAAACAAAAGCAAATTCCCAATCATTGTTTGGTGAAACAATAGAAATCTCTCGTTTTAAAAAATTACCATAAAAAACCTCAAGTTTTTCTTTAATCCATGCCCCTTTACCAGGTTCCCTTTTTATTTCAGTTTTATACAAAAGAGAGGAACGAATTGTCAAAATCGGTCTAATTGAACAAAAACAATGTGGAGCGAAATTGCCAAAACTGACAGTATAATTAAAAACCATAAACTCGCTAATCAAGTTTTGACAAAATGGAAAACGGGCTTCTTTCAAAACCAAAGTCAGCGGACCACTTGGACCTACTTTTTTGGAATTAGAAACCATAACCGAGTAGGTTGTCTTATCACAAGAAAAAATCTCACAACCCCTCTTTCTTTGGGAGTCAGGGACAGAAAATTCTGCAAAAACCATTCTCGGAATATTTCGAAGACATACACATTTTTGTTTATTCATTTAAACGATCTCCTCCTTAAAAAGGTTACAGCATTCAAATGCAAAAGTCTATCATTAAATTACAAATTTATATTTAATCACTTTAAAATTTTCCAAATATTTTTATCTTCTTGCCCCAAAGCCCAAACAGAAATTCCTCGAAGCCCAAGACTTTCTACCAAATCGAGTTTTAATTGCCAGCTTTGTTTATTATCACACCAAATTTCATATTTTTCCCCATCTTTTTCATATCTAAACCACTCTGCTCCAAAATAATTATCAAAACCATTCGTTTTATTTTTCCCTTTTTTGTAAGCTTTAATAGCCAATTCATAAGTCATATTAGAAATCTTTTTTCTCGGACTTTCACTCCATTGCCAACAATAAGCTGGAATTCCAAGTGAGGTTTTTTCTGCTGGAACTTTATCTTTCATATAATTCAAAATATTTTGAACATAAGGAATTGAAGCAACCGGTCCATAGCTATTTGGATCATCATAAGTCATAAAGGAAAGAAAATCAGAATATTTTGCAAGTTCTACATAATCGTACCCAGAACTCCAATCTTGATCTTTTGAAGATGGATCATAATCTTTAGATCTAACAACAACAGCAACACTAAACTCCAAATTGTTTTCTTTCATTTTTGTGTAAGTTTTTTTTACAAAATCTACATAAAGTTTTCTGTCCAAGTGATTTATATTTTCAAAATCAAATTGCCAACCAGCAAATCCCTGTTTTTTAGCTTCTTTAATCATAAAATTTATTATCTCATCTTGAGCCTTGGAATTAATTAAAATATCAGACATCAAAATTTTGCTAAAATGTTTGTTCACCAAAAGTGGCATTACTTTTACTTTCTTTTTCTTTGCCTCTTTCAAAATCTTTTTACTATCAGAACTCAATTTCTCGATTTTTAGATCGTAACTGATTGTATAAATTTGTGGTGCCAAGATATCAATTTTTTTGTAATTTTTTTTGAAATCGGAGTAGCCATTTTTGTTGGCAAAATAATAAAACAAATTTTCAGAAGCAAATGAAAATTGTGGTATTAAAAAAGCAAAAAGCATCATCACTATTAGAAGTTTTTTCATAATTTAAATATACCAAAAAATTTGAGTTTGGCAAAGAAAAAAATTTTGTTAAAACCTCACTTTGTGTGTTTTTAAAAACCAACAAAAATGTATTCGGGTTTATCCTGGGGCTTCTTTTTTAGAAAAATGCTAATATACATCTATGAAATTGAGCGATGAATTGTCTAAATATTTTCGCCTTCAAAAAGACCATCCCAAAGCTTTGGAAAAACTTGGAATTAAAACTGTTGGTGAGTTGCTTTTTCACTTCCCTGTTAGATATGGTGATATTAGTGAATTCAATCAAATAGAAAATGCGAAACCTGATAGTAAGATTGTAATATTTGGAAAAATAAAAAATCTAAAAACCGGCAAAACTTTCCGAAGTCATATTTCTAAATCCGAAGGAACAATAGAAGACGAATCAGGATCAATTAAAGCTATTTGGTTTAATCAGCCTTATATCGCGAAGATATATCGCGAAGGGCAAATGGTAAAAGTTACAGGCAAAGTCTCTGATTACAAAGGCAAAAAAATTCTTAATAATCCAGAAATAGAAAAATTAGATGCAATTCCAACAGGCGTTGGAGATTCTCTTTTTTCAAATTCAGAAAATAAAACTGATCAATTCCTTTTACCGGTTTATAAATTAACCAAAGGAGTTTCATCAAGTTGGTTTTATCATTCGATAAAAAAGGTTTTGTC
>CAZUCU010000037.1:0-1568 GCA_964618845.1 uncultured Candidatus Saccharibacteria bacterium | reverse complement strand
ATTTGGATTCATTCACCCAAAACTCAAAACGATGCTCTATCTGCACGCAAAAGATTCGCCTTCGAAGAAGTTTTCTTGATTCAACTTCAAAGACAATTACAAAGAAAAGAAAATGAAAATAGAAAATCTTTTGTTATAGATGTTCAAAATAAAACCTTAGAGAATTTCAAAAAAAGATTACCATTTAAATTAACAGACGCTCAAGAAAAATCTGTGAAAGATATTTTTGATGATTTTGAAAGTAAACACGCGATGTCGCGACTTCTGGAGGGTGATGTCGGGTCAGGTAAAACAGTCGTCGCTGCAATTACTTCTTATTGCGTAGTCCATACTCGGCCGGAGGGACAAAATTTTGGTAATTTACAAGTCGCGTATATGGCACCAACAGAAGTTTTAGCCAAGCAACTTTTTGAAAATTTTATTAAATTCTTTGAAGACACAGGAATCAAAATTGGTTTGATGACTTCATCTGGTTGTTATAAATTTCCTTCTAAGTTAGATAAGGATGGTTATACAAATATTTCTCGCGCGCAACTTCTCAAATGGATATTAAATGGAGAAATCCCAATTTTAATCGGCACACATTCTCTCATTCAAAAAACTGTTAAGTTTAAACACTTAGCTTATGTGATTATTGATGAGCAACATAGGTTTGGAACTAATCAAAGAGCGCGACTTGCAAAGAAAGATGAATTTCTCCCCCACCTGCTATCGATGACTGCAACTCCAATTCCTCGAACTCTTGCTCTTACAATTTATGGAGATCTTGATCTTACAATATTAGATCAAATGCCAACAGGGAGAAAACCAGTAATTACAGAAATTGTTTCACCTTCAAATCGAGAAAAAACTTATGAAAAAATTAGAGATGAAATTAAAGTTGGCAGACAGATTTATGTAATATGCCCTCGAATCGAAGAACCAGACCCAAATAAGTTAAATACTTTGATTGCAAAATCTGTAAAAGAAGAAGCTAAAAGACTTCGAGAAAAAGTTTTTCCAGAATTTGTAATTGGTGAAATGCATAGCAAACTCAAAAAAAATGAAAAAGAAAAAATAATGCATCAGTTTGAAAAACATGAAATTGATATTTTGGTTTCTACGTCTGTAATTGAAGTTGGAGTAAATGTTCCAAATGCAACAAATATTATTATCGAAGGAGCTGAAAGGTTTGGTCTTGCGCAACTTCACCAACTTCGCGGAAGAGTACTACGAAGTACTCATCAGGCGTATTGTTATCTTTTTACCGATTCCAAATCAGATACAACTCTCGAAAGACTAAAGGCAATCAAAACCGCCAAAAACGGGTTTGAATTGGCAGAACACGATCTCAAACTTCGAGGCGCTGGCGAACTGTCAGGTGGCAAACAATGGGGTATCAGTGATCTTGGTATGGAAGCAATCAAAAACTTGAAAATGGTAGAAGCCGCGCGAAACGAGGCTTTGATACTCGCTTCCAAATTCGAAATTAGAAATTCGAAATACGAAACTCCTCGACAAAGCTCGGGGCAAGCAAATTCGAAATTAGAAATTCGAAATTCGAAACTTGAAAAACTATTTGAAAAAAT
>CAZUCU010000036.1:0-4470 GCA_964618845.1 uncultured Candidatus Saccharibacteria bacterium | reverse complement strand
CTTCTTCTCTGGAGAGTTCAGGTGTTTGGAGGTTGTGGTGTTCGGGGTTTGGCATAACTATATCTTAATTCCTGACAAATATTTTATCAATGCACCTACGATTGCGGGAACTAATTTGTCAATCTCATTTCCAATTTGAAAACCTCTTTGCTCTCTTAATTTTCCACCTGATTCATCTTCGTTCCAGACATAATTGAAAGTTACACTATCGGAATCGCTGGGGTCTGTTACTCCTATTTGAAAAGCTCTGATTATAAAACCCTCTTTTTCTAAAACACCTATTGCGTCTTTTGTTTCTTCATCAGCAGTAGAACCACCATCTGTAACTTCAAAAATTATGTCCATCGCTTTTTTACTTCTAATATCGTTTATTTCTCCCGGAGTAAGTTCCTCTTGTATTTTTTCGTATACCAAATGATCATTAGTACTTCCCAAAGATTTATTTAGTCCCTCTAATTCACGGATAATTTCTACAAACTCTCCTTCATAATCACGACCTTTTCTAAAAGATTTCAGTTTTTGGGCGGTACTTCCAAAAATCCAACCTTCTGTTTGAACAGTGAGTTTTGATTTGGTTTTTGTCCTTGTTCTATTTAATTTTGTTTCAAAATCACGAAGTGAGGACATTATTAATACATAAACCATCTTCAAGACTTTTCTTTTCTCAGAAGTCATCGAACCAGAGGAATCTCCTACAAATCTTACCCTTATTACTTCAGGTCTATTAGATGGTAGTTCTTTCAAGGTTTTCTTTTCCATTGGTTTTACCTCTTTTATCTGTCCACTAAGAATATCAGCATAATATCTAATAAATCTATCAACATTAACATTTCCCTCATCAGCCGGTTTTGTTCCTCTTTCTATATCTGTTCCATACCCAAAAATAATAGATTCCCAAACTTTAGAAAGAGCATTGAGATATGGCAAAATTTTTTGTTTAATATCTTCATACTCTCTTAATATCTCACGGCCAACTTTGTGTTCGTCACACCATTTTTGTATTTGTTCTTCTATTTTCTTCTTTCTTTCTTCTTCTAAGTCTTTATCTTTATTTGTGAAATCTTTTATTTTTTTTTCAATATCTTTTATGTCATCAATATTAAAGTTTTCAATCCCCGGAATCAAAGGCCCCCCGCCTCTACGTCCTTTTCTTCCTGGTCCTCTCGGTGGCCCCCCTTTTCCCTTTTGGGGTTTAAATTCTCTGTCTAAATTTCCCTCTTTGCTTTCTATATCACCTGACTCACCACTTTCATCACCCGACTTGTCGCTTTCACTACTTGACTCGTCACCTTCTCCATTACCTTCATCACTTTTTTTGTTTTCACTTTCTTGGTTCGAGCCACTCCCTTGATCCTCCTCGCTTTTGTCTTTGGAGGATTTCGATCCAGAATCTTGTTCTCCCCCTTTGGGGTTTTTGCCTTGACCAGACTCTTTTTGTCCTTCAGAAGAATCTTGGTTCTTGTTTTCCGTATTATTTTCTTTTTTTTCTGGTTTTCCTTTTGATTGCTCTTCTTTTTTCCTTTCTTCTTCTAATTTCTTAAAATCTTCTAGATCTTGTTTATAAAGTCTCTCAAAAATAGGCTCCAATGTTTTTTTAATAATAAAATATCTATCTCCTGCTTTTAATCCTTTTTTTGTTTTAGATTTCAAAAATCTTTCTATCATATCAATCGCCCTTAATCTCTCACCACCAAAATAAACTTCTTCATTTAATGCTTCCAAGACCTCGGGTTCAACTATAATGTCCTCGTCTGGCAACATAGCTTTTCTAAGAAAATAATAAGAAAATTGTTTATTTTGAGGCAACTTAGAATAATCACTGCCAACAAATAGAATTTCTCTATATAATTTAGCAATCTCTTCTTGGTGTCTTCCATTTTTTCCAAAACTAAAAGGCACACCTCTTTCCACCAAAGAATTAACATAAACATCATCTAAACAATTGTAAAAAGTATGCCATGATTCATAGGCCAATCTGTCGCATGAATCTATCTTACCTTCCTTTTTTTCCTCTTCAGAAAATTCTTCTTTGGGAACGCCCAATATTTTTCTTATTTCTTCACCATATTCTTCGGCTTTTTTTTTAATATAAACAAAATTTTCCATAAACCCTTTAGGATCTGAGATCAAATCTCTAAAATGTGACAATTCATGATAAGCTGCCCAGATCATTTGTTTATTATTGAATCCTTTTCTATAAAAATAATCAGTATCCAAATGAATAGTCATTGTTTTAAAATCAATCAAAACACTTTCTGAAAATTGTAATCTTGGTATGATACTTTCTGAAAAAGATTCAAATAAAGTTTTATTTTGTCTCAATAAATTTTCAGCTTGATCTTTCCATTTTTTTATTTCATCTTCTAAATTATTTCTTTCTTCTTTTGAAGAATCAGCATCCTGATTTTCAGAACTATCCAAATTTCTTTTGGAGATTTTCTCATTCATAGGTAGTAATTATATCAAACTTTGCATTTTTTAATTATTTTGTAAGTATTACCCCATTTGAGTAATCCTAAATAAGAATTTACAACTTTTTCTTTTTTTGATTTAAGTCCTATTTGGGCTCTATTTTTGGTACTTTTTCTCAAAATTCTATATTTGGGGAAATGTTTCCAACCAAGAAAACTAACTCCAGAATAAATAGTTCTTATATCAATATTTTCGTGAATATCTAATTTTAGATTAGTTTTCAGAAAACTCTTTATTTCAAAATATAAAGAATTTAATTCTTCTTTTGAAGAATTGAAAATAACAAAATCATCCGCATAACGAATATAATATTTTTGTCTGAGAATATCTTTTACAAAATAATCTAATTCATTCAAATAAACATTTATAAAAAGTTGTGAAGTTAAATTTCCAAGAGGTAGCCCTCTATCAAAACTAAATATAAGTTCTTTTATAATTAACATCAATTCTTCATCTTCAATATATTTATTCAAAATTTCCAACAAAATATTTTGATCAACCGAAGCAAAACATTTTTTGATATCAAATTTCAAAACCCAAACTTGTTTTGTGTAATTTTTACTTATTTTTCTTGCAAAAGATTGGTATTTTAAAATGGCTTTGTGAACTCCTTTTCCCTTTCTGCAAGAATAAGAATCAAATATAAACTTGTCATCAAAATACCGATACAAAACATCATAAATTAGTCGATGAACAATTCTATCTTTTACCATTGCCTTGTGAATATCTCTTGGTTTTTGATCATTAACTTTAAAATACAAATAATTATCGTGCTTATATCTTTTATTAATCAAATCATAATAGAGATTATTTAAATTGTGAAATAATTTCAAACTATAATCAGAAACATCTTCTTTGAATCTTTTACCTGACAAAAATCTGCGCCATGACTTTAATAGATTTTCTAATGTTATAATTTGCGAATATTTATGACTGAATTTTTGCATAATAGAAATACAACTGTTCCAATAGTAATACAAAAATTAAAATTTGCTTATTTGGAATGGATTTTTATCCAAAAACATATACCCAAAATTAGTAGATATAGTTTGGGTGTAAAAATTGATGAGATTTTTGTAGATATAATTGAAAATTCTTTTGTCTTTATAACAACCAGGAGTGAGATTTTAATAATTAAATTAATTGCAAAAATAGATTTACTCAAATTTATGTTACAAACACTACTAGAATCAAAAGGAATAGATGATACTAAATTTTTAAGTTTAAATTCCAAAATTGAAGAAATAGGAAAAATTACTTTTGGTATAAAAAGAAATTTAGAAAATAAAAAACCACCCATTCGTTGAGTGGAAAACAAAACAATATCGAGAAGAACGACACGGTAATTAGAATCCCAGTCGTTGTCCAGTCTGTTGGCATTGCGGTTGAAGTCGTCATCATTCCAGTTGGAGTTCGGAGCGTACCAGTTGCCAGACTCGTTGACAAACGCAGACTTGCACAAAAATTTTCCAAACCACCACAATTCGAGAAACCCCGAATTGTTGAATATTATTCTGTGTCAAAACACACTAAATTTTTGTACAGATAGTTTTATTTTTTGAAAATTTATAGTAACTCTCTAATTTTTGACTTATCGCAAATTATTCTCATTTTTACAAATTTTACAAAATGGTATAAAAGCGTACCCTTACACATATTCATTTTGCAATTTAATCATATCAAATTTTCAAACCAATCATTTCATAATGATATGATTATGTCTATATATCAATTTTCATCCTCCTTTCAGTCGGATTTCAATATCAATAGACCCATCGCTTCGCGATTGGTCTCCATTTCAATCTTCAATAGTCAATAAACTATCTCTCGAGAAGAACGACACGGTAATCAGAATCCCAGCCGTTGCCCAGCCTGCTGGCATCGCGGTCGAAGCCGTCATCACCCCAGTAGGAGTCCGGAGCGTACCAGCCGCCAGACTCGCCGACAAACGCAGAGCCAGGGAAGAAATAAAATGTCCATCTAGTATCTTTTACTTCT
>CAZUCU010000035.1:0-4803 GCA_964618845.1 uncultured Candidatus Saccharibacteria bacterium | reverse complement strand
CTCTCATTAGTGAATCTTCCAAAGAAACATAAAATTGAGTTTCTCCCGGATCACCCTGTCTTCCTGATCGACCTCGAAGCTGATTATCAATTCTTCGAGCTTCATGACGTTCTGTACCGATAACATAAAGACCACCGACAGACTTTACCTCTTCATATTTTTCTTTGTCATATGGAACACCACCAAGTTTGATATCAACTCCACGACCAGCCATGTTTGTCGCAATTGTTACTGCAGATTTTCTACCCGCTTGAGCAATTATTTCACCTTCTTGTTCATGTCTTTTAGCATTTAATACTTCATGTTTAATTCCTTCATTTACTAAAAATTGTGATAGTAATTCATTTTTTTCGATAGACGCAGTTCCAACCAAAACCGGCTGACCCATATCATTTAATTCTTTTATTTTAGAAGCAATGGCTTTAAATTTTCCAATTTCAGTCTGGTAAATCAGATCATCTTTGTCTATTCTGATAATTGGTTTATTTGGCGGAACCTCTACAACATCCAAACCATAAACTTTATAAAATTCTTCTGAAGAGGTTTTGGCGGTACCAGTCATACCTGCAAGTTTCTGATACATTTTAAAATAATTTTGATAAGTAATAGATGCATAAGTTTTGGATTCTTGCTCCACATCTAACCCCTCTTTGGATTCAATTGCTTGATGAATTCCTTCTGACCACCGACGTCCTGGTTGAAGTCTTCCTGTAAATTCATCGACAATAATAATTTTATTATCCCTGATAACATATTCTTTGTCCTTATTAAAAAGAACCTTGGCTTTGACGGCGGCTTCCAAATGGTGAACATACTTGATACCTTTTTCTGTATAAATATTTTCAACACCCAAAACTTTTTCAGCCTTTTCTATCCCTTTATCTTTTAGAGTAACTGCCTTGTGTTTCAAATCAACAACATAGTCTTCGTCCTCTTTAAAATTTCTAACTATCCCTGAAAAAATTTTATACAAATTTTCTGCTTCCTGACTTGGTGCAGAAATTATAAGAGGTGTTCTGGCTTCATCGATAAGAATAGAGTCAATTTCATCAACAATGGCATAGACATGTTCATACTGTCTTATGTTACTGAAATCATATTCAATATTGTCTCTCAAATAATCAAAACCAAATTGACTATTTGTTCCATAAACGATATCTGCCCTATAAGCCTCCTGACGATTACAGGGTTTTAGAAATTCACTAACAACATGATAGGAACCCTCGGTGTCTCTTTCTTCGTCAAATTCTTCTTTAAGATATTCAGGATCATACAAGAAAGATTGATCCCCATTTAAAACAGAAACAGTTAGCCCGAGAAAATAATAAATTTGTCCCATCCAAACCGCATCTCTTCTGGCAAGATAATCATTAACCGTGACAACATGAACACTATTTTTTAATGCATTCAAATATGTTGGCAAGGTTGCTGTAAGAGTTTTACCTTCACCCGTTCTCATCTCGGTAATTTTTCCTTCGTGCAAAATCATACCTCCTATTAATTGAACATCAAAGTGTCTTTCTCCAAGTAATCTTTTGGCAGTTTCTCTAACCACCGCAAAAACCTCTGGTAAAATTGTATCCAAACTTTCTCCACTTAAAATCTTTTCTCTAAAAAATAGAGTTTTTTGTTTCAATTCTTCATTGCTTAATTTGGAAACAAAATCTTCTAATGAATTTATTTCTAAAACCTTTTTTTCATATAGTTTTAAGGATCTTAAATTATCATCTCCAAATATTTTTTTTATTAAGCTCATGGCCTTGATATTAGCACAATAGAAACAAAAGAAAAATCCCCCGCAGACGGCGAGGGATTTTCCTTAAGACAACTTATCTTCTCTTCTTTTTTGCTGCCTTCTTTTTTGCTTTTTTCTTTGCTGCCATTTTATTTAAAGGTTAACCCCATAATAAGTAATAACTTCGACTGAATTATTACTTCATTAATAATTATAGAATAAAAAAAATATTTTTGTTTTTTTTATAAACAAAAAGTGTGGATAAGTCAGATTTGAATAATCTATCAAAAATATTTTTTTTATATTTTGTTTTGGAGAGAGGTAATTCTTATAAAAATATTTTTGATAAAAATAAAAAAATTCGCAAAAGCGAATTTTTTTATTTGTAATTCTTTGGAGGGATGACCGACGAGCGCTAACTCCAATTTGAATGCTTAATGTGAGTGCGGTCGTCGGTCGTCTCTTCAAAGAATCTACTTATGATTATAAAAAAAATATAAATAAAAACAAGTAAATACACTTTTGTACTTAATAAATTTTTTATCTTTTTTTAAACGAGATTTAATACCTGTTTGCTATACTCATAATGGGTCAAATATGAGTTTGAAGGGAGACCGAACTCTAATTTGGCTTATTTTATAAGGATAAAACGAAAAATCCCCTAAAGGGGATTTTTCGTAAACATTCATTGGAGTTAACGTCTCCGTCACTCACACAGGTATAATATCACAGATATGTAAATAATGCAATGGGTGGATAAATTCGAAACAAGAAATCAGAAATCCGAAACAAATCCGAAGCACGAAATTAGAAATCCGAAACACGTGTTTGGAATTTCGAATTTAGAATTTCGAATTTGTTTCGAATTTCGTACTTCGGATTTCGAATTTCTAATTTTATTTAGGAAGTTGTTCTTTTCTAAAAAGTTCTTTCCAAACTTTTGTTTGAGATTTTATTTCTGGAAATTTTTGTTCAGCAATTTCAAGTTCTTTGATTGCTTCTTCAAACATTCCAAGTTGTGCAAGGACAACAACCTTATTCATATAAGCTTGTGGAACATTTGGTCGATTAGAAATTTCTTGATCAAAATATTTTATTAATCTTTCTATTTTATTTTCTTCTTGTGCTTTTAAAATTTCTTCTTTGAATTTTTCTGAATTTATTTTATTCAAATTGACAACATAGTCTATCCAGGCCTTGTCATTTGTTTTCTCCAATTCATAAATTTTTTGTAAAATTTCAATTTGTTCTTGTTCTTTTTTTAATGCTCCTTTTATGGCAGATAACATACTTAAATATAATTGTCTATTGGGAGAAATATTTACCGCTTCTTCCAAAAGTTTTTCGGCTCTTTCCAAATTTCCAATTCGAGCATAAAAAGATCCTGCAAGATATTTGGTTCTCGAAGAATTTGGATAATTTTTTAATTCATTTTCAACCTGTTCCAAAAGATAATTAGCATAATTATTAATATCTTGTTTGATCTCTGTATTATCAGTTTGAACTCTAAAGAGTTGATCAGAAGATTGAGTAGAAGCAAAAACAATTTCATTTATTCCTGTAAAATTATTTGTTAATGCTTTTTTTAAGAATAGATGATTATCTTTTACACCATTTTTATACATCAAAACCACTTGTCCATTGGAATCTTTATTGAAAAACTGAATTGATTTCAAAAGATTTGTATTTGATGTCCAAGGAAAATATATTGTGTAAAGAAAAGTGGGAATAGAAATTATTATAAAAATTGGAAGAAATAATTTTCCAATTTCAAATTTTATATCCCGATTTGGTAAATAATAAATAGAAAAAGCTAAAACATAAACAAATAATATATAAGAAGTTATATTATCAAACACAAAAAGATTTTGAACAAAATATGAAACCAAAAGTCCCAGAAAAATAAATTTTTGTTCAATCTTTAATTCTCGATTTTTGAATAAATAATAAACAGCGAAACCAAGTAAAGAAAAATAAGCCAGCAATGCCAATATTCCTCCGTGAATTAAAGTATCAAGAACTATGTTATGAGCTCTGTCAAAAAATGGTTCTTGTTCAAACATTCGAGGATCATAATGTTTGTCAAAAGCATACATATAACCTCCATGTCCCCAACCAAAAATGGGTCTTTCTTTTACAGATTCAAGTGCAATTCCCCAGTTAATAAATCTCGCATAACCCGTCCCTTCAACAATATTTATTTGCGTTAATCGATTGAGAGTACCGTTACTTTTTACAAAATTTGTATCCTTAAAAACAAATAACAAAGTTGGCGCAAGAATCAAAATTACAAAAAAAATCAAAATTGAATTTCTGACTTTTGCAATTTTCCAAAATTTAATCAAAAACAAAATAAAAACTAAAACCAAGGCCACAAAAATTCCAAGCATTGCGCCTCTGGTACCAGTCATAAAAACTCCAACAGCATTTATCAAAATAGATGCACCCAAAAAATATTTTATATTTTTGGAATAATTTTCAAAAAGTAAGTAAAAGGCAAAGAAAAGAGAAAATAACAAAATAATTGCTAAATAAATTGGATTTCCTAATGTTCCATCAATTCTAACATTTATTCCAAGATCAAATATTTTTCCTGAAGCAATCAAAAATAAAACCAAAGATGAAATAATTTGAGTAAAAAATAGTTTATTCCAATTTTCTTTCACTTTCATTACACTTACGGTAATAAAAAAGAAAGCAAAAAGAAAAGCAAAAGTAATCCAACCATCCATTCTTTCAAAATTGTTAAAGATACTTTCTCTGATATCTTCACCCAAAAATGCAGAAATCAGATAAATACCAGTTAAAGCCAAAAAAGATAAACAAATACCGTTTTTGGAAGGAACAAAAGATTTGTCTTTATATATTAATATTCCCCAAAGAATAAGGGATAGTAAAACAATTGCTCTAAACAATAATGCTTTACCAACAATATATGGAAAATATAAACTATTAAAAACAATAAAAGGAACTAATAAACTTGCAAAAATTAAACCAATAAGTATATTTTGAATTGCTTTTGTGGACATAATCCTTAAAATATACATTAATATAGAATAAATTCAAAT
>CAZUCU010000034.1:0-4872 GCA_964618845.1 uncultured Candidatus Saccharibacteria bacterium | reverse complement strand
AGAGGTGCACCGGTGGGCTAAGTGCTCACCGGCCGCCTACTCGATTATGCACTGGGCTTTATTCTTCATTTAGTTTTATCGTGAAATTTTCATTTTTAACAAGGAACTTTGAGTTGTTAGTAAAACTTTCATCTTTGCCGAATTTGAACGGATTTGGAAGTCTTTTTATTCTTCTATTGTTCTTTTCATCCAAAGCATTTGTAACAATCATAATTTCATAATTCGATTTGTTCTCAATGCCGAAATTTACTTCTAAATTGGATATTTTAAATTCCAATCTATCAGAAGTTGTTGCTTTTACCTCAACGAAGTTCCATTTATCATTTTTGTTTTTGTATTTTATATCGTAATGTTTATTATCATCACCTTTGGGATTAATGTTTGCTTTTTTAGCAAATCCAGAATCCCATATAACATTATCTGTTCCGAACTTCTTTTTTAATGATTCAAAAACTATAATCTCACCGATGAAACCTAAAGTTTCTTTATCTGATGATGAAGGGCTGCCTTTTGAAGTCCCTTTTGATTTATCTTTATTCTCTTCATCAATTGAAAGTTCTGGTTTTGTTGTATTTATCTTTTCTATTTTTGTGATTGGGTCTTGATTTGCAATTAGTTGATATAATTCTTCAAAATCATCCTTCTGTGTTTTTAATGTTTTGTTATTAAAGTGTATCTCCTTTTTATCTTCTGTTTTTTCAAGCAGAATATTATACTCTTTGACAATTTTGTCATATTCGGCAAAATATATCAGACTCCTAAGGTTGCTTTTGCATTCAATAATTTCATTTAAAATGCTTTTGTTTAATGATTTTATTCGATTAACTAATTCATTTTTGTTTTTCTGGAAAACCTCAATCAGATTAATAGCTTCCTGTTCTATGGATAAATCAACTTGAAATTCCTTTTTTATAGTTTCAATGAAAAGCATTTGAATATCTATTGAAACAGAGTTTTCAAGTTTGAATTGAT
The DNA here is from genome assembly GCA_964618845.1 of uncultured Candidatus Saccharibacteria bacterium. Classification (GTDB taxonomy): domain Bacteria; phylum Patescibacteriota; class Minisyncoccia; order Phycocordibacterales; family JAACPR01; genus CAZUCU01. The sequence goes on along the minus strand of CAZUCU010000034.1, from coordinate 3,900 downwards.
TAAATGTTTCAAATTTTGACTGCAAATCAAGGTACTTTTCTTTTTCAGATAATTCGTTATTTCTCAAATTCAGATACAACAATATATCGAATTGATTTTGGAAATCATTTCTTAATTGATGAATACCATCTTCATAATATGGAATAATATTTAATGAAACTGTTGAGTTTTTATTAAAGACAGAAATATCAATATTTAAATCAGTAAACAAGTTAATGATTGTAGAGAAATTTGATAAGTCATTTATATCTGCATAATTAAATTTGAAGTCATTTATGTCGACATTTATTTGTGAACGAACTAAAGTAACGAATTCATCATCCTTATATTTACGGTAATCATAGGCTTTTTTAAGTGTTGATAATATTGAAAACCAAAATTGAATTTTAGGGTCATCAACAACATTGAGTTTTTGTTTGGCAGATTTTAATTTGTCAAGATTTATGTCATCTAATTCTGTTTTAATAATATGACTCCTTTTTTCTGTGTTTGCTTCAAACAACCTTGAAAATGAAACACGATGTAAATCAACTTTTAAAATACTGCTGTATATTTCCGCAATTGAATCGGAAAATTTATAATCAGATTGAAAATCAGAAATTGATTTATATTTATCACCATCATCAATAAGTAAAAAAACTTCATTCTTATTTTCAATGTAAATAAATTCATATGGTTTTAATTCAAAGTCTTTTAATTCACCATCGTGATTATATTCTGGATTTATTTGGGTGCATAAAGTAATTTTGCTGTTTTTAATCCAGTTCAGCTCTTTTCCATCTGTATCTTTTAATAATCTAAATGCATAGAAATATGGTTTTAATATATCTATTTCCTTCTGAAAAAGGTCGTTCAGGTTGTGTTGTAATGGATTTGATTTCAAGATGAATTCCAAATTTTCCAAAGGAGTAACTCCAAAAAGAGATGTAATTTTTCTTGCTCCTTTTCTTCTGTCAATATCAATAGTGTAAAATTGGTTTATTATGTCTTCTCCAAATGTTTTATCTTCAACATAATAGACGCTTTTTGTAGGTTTATAAGAATATATACCATTCTTTCTACAATACACTAAGCCATCATCAATAAAAGATTGATACTTATTTGAGTTTTTATCGATTTTTTTTTCATCAAGGTTTTCAGCTAATTCACGATAAATTAGTTTTGCCTTTTTACCGTCCTTATCAATGTTGTGTAAATTTAGTAACATTGAATAAATTGTATCGGTAGAAAAATCACTGATTTCCTTATTTACCCCTACTTTTAAAAGAAAATAATCAATGTCATCTTTTGATAATTTTGTGTCTTTGAATAATTGGCTATCATACTTAATTTTTGGGATTTCGATAAAAGGGGAAAAATCTTTTGTAATAGTCTTTGAAATACAACAATCTGTTGGTTTTGATTTTTTCTCAGTTTCAGTTTCAATCCAATTTGTGTTTTTGATTTTCCACAATAAATATGACTGTAAATCTCCACTTCTAATGTAAGCATAGTATTGCTTACTTGTAATTGAGAATTTAATTTGACAATTTGGATTAGTTTCTGTTATTTCTGTTATTCTATTGTCAATATTGAACCAATATAAAATGTTTTCATTAGAATTATTTTTTAAAATGCTTTCTAAATCTTCAATTGTTTCAACTTTAATTTCATTTATCCAATACCCTTTTTGCTCTAACTTTCTAAAAGAGGTTAGTGTCGCATCATAGCCATAAATATTTTTCTCTTTATAAGGGAATTGCTTGATGGCATATTGCCCATATTCATTTTCGGCTATAATTATTTTTTTTCTAGGGTATGTTGCAACTCCCAGCCATTTTAGGAATTCAGTAATATTTTCTTTTTCGTCAAGTCCTAAAATTTTTGAGCTTCCGGCTAATTTACTTTTGTCATATTCATAAAGAATTTCACATAGCCTGTTCTCATAATCTTTCCCCAAGTAAACATTACTGACCTTTGTTTCTCCATTATTTTTATTCAAAATGGGAATTGAAATATTTGAAGGAATGTTAATATCAATACTTTCTTTATCCTTATTCAGAATGTATAAATCATAAAGGTTAGATAATAAATATTTGATTGATTCTCTTTTGCTTTTCGTTTTGTCCGTATTATTGTTAAAATCTGATACAATTCTTCTAAAAATTTCACCAAAACGATATACTTTTATTCCGAATAATTTCAATCTATCTTCAATCACTTCTGCATTTTCAGAACCAAATATTTTTTTTAATTGCGTAAAAAGGTCAGAGTTTATAATCTTAAGATTTAGTTTGATAGGTATTTCTATTCTTACACCGCTTGGGGGTAAGAAAATCTCTGAATCAGAGTCAATAATTTGATTGTCCTGGTCAATGAAGATATTTGGAAGTTCTTTTTTAGAAATTTCAGTGCTGCTAAAATCAGAAGTTAAATATGAAATTAATTTTGCTCGTTTGTAATAATCTAAACCTTTTGATATTTCTGAAATTGTGTTGAAGAAGTATTCGATTTTATAAGTATAGTAACCAACCCAGTTAATAGTTTCTTTGACATACTCATCATTAGTAAATAAAAGGAGATTTGAAAACTTGCTTGCAGGTAAAATCTCTGCGTAATTGTGTTTATAGTATACAGGTTCTGAATCATAAGAAACATACTCTTTCGATATTGTTGGATAGACTTTGTTTTCTCTAATTTTATTTTTAAGCTTTTCTGAAAACCCATTGTCATCAAAGAAAGTATCAAAATTTTCCTTTCCCTGAATGCTCAATAACTTCAAAGGTTTATATGAAATTTCGCTATTCGAAATTTCTAATGCTGTGTCAATGAGCAATTGGATTAATTCATCAATCAAAAAAGTATTATACTCACTTTTTGGTGAAAAATGATTACGGTCAGAGGTTAAATCAAATGTGCCGTGAATTAATGCGGGGAAAGGAAATTTTACATTTGTTTTAAAATATGAATATAATCTGCCGATTTTATCATCAAGGTTATCATTCCAGACAATTTTTAATTCATAGTTCTTATTTTTGTGCTCACCTTTTTTTGACTTTAAATTCCATACCTTTTCAACTGTTTCATTATTATCATAGTCAAACTCTCTAATTATGGCACGGTTTTCAATAATCTCTTTTTCTATCTCAAAATTTCTTTCAGGACTTTCAACAATTATCTTTTCAAGGTTATTTAGAAAGAGTAAAACTTCTTTGTTGATTTCATTATTTATTTGCTCTTGAACTTCTTTTGTTTGTTTCTCTTTAAGGTCAATAACAACATAGGTGTCATATATATTTAAATTTTGAGGTATGTTTTCAATTATTTTTGGACATCTCAGTGTTGCAATAGGAAACTCTTCTTTTTTTTCTTTTTCATTAAGTTGAGATTTTATTTCCGGCTTTTCTTTTATAAGATTTTTTAGAAATTCTTTTGCATTCGCTTCAGAAAATTCAACGGCAAAATCATAACTTTTAATTGAAATCTTATTTGCCCAACTTAAAATAGACCGGAAGCCGAGTCCTTTTTGTCCAACCTTATTTTGTTCTAGTACTTTTGGGCTAATATTGCTATACATCAATGATTCTATACCACCTTCAGAAAATTTTCGTCCATTATTTGCGATTGTCAATTGATTTTCTGTCAGCTTGATATAGCAAGTCTTCTCTTTTTCAGTGATTGCTTCATCATCAGCATTCTGAAGCATTTCAAGTAGTTGTCTTCCATTATATTCTTCAATTTTCTCCTTTTCTTTTCGATAATCTTCAAGAATAATATTAGAATCAGTCAGATAGACTTTTTGTCTGGTTTCTAATTTTGATTTTATAAAATCTATCATAGGTTTAATTCATTGCAGATTGTTTTTGTCGTCGGGTAACTCAGGCGGGTTACCCCGCCCTTGTCCCCTAAGAACCGGACTTG
>CAZUCU010000033.1:0-4979 GCA_964618845.1 uncultured Candidatus Saccharibacteria bacterium | reverse complement strand
TTTTGGCGGTGTTTTAAAAATAAAACTTTTATAAATTACCACTGTTGAAATTAAAAATAATGCTGCCAGTGAAAGCATTATTATGTTAGCTTGCATTTCGTTTTTTGCAATGCCATTTTTTATTAAAAACATATTAAATTTACTAGTTTTAACCTGATAATTTTGATGTCCCATATTTTGAAAATTGTCTTCCTCAAATTGAATCCCCTCCATAACTTTATTGATTATACAACAGTATTGTATTTTCTACCATTTTATAAACATCAAAAAGTTCTGCTTTATATTGAAAATTCAAATCTATATTCTCTAAAATTTTTTTTGTTAAATTGTCGTTATAAAACAAGCATTTTTCTGGAATCATTTCTGGAATTCCACCGACAGGGGAGGCAACGATTGGAATTTGTGCTTGCATTGCTTCTAATACAGAAAGTGGCATAGCTTCTGATTTGGAAGGTAAGACAAACAAATCTAATGCTTTTAAATACTTTGACGCATCTTCTAATTGTCCAAATAAAACAAAATCTTTTCTGATATCTGATGACTGATCTTTGAGAACTTTATATTCTTCTCCATCACCAAAAACCACAAATTGTAAATCATTTCTTTCTTTCAAAATTTCTTTAGCAGATTGAATTAATAAATCTATTCTTTTGATTGGATGAAGTTCGGCTAATGTACCAATCCATTTTTGGGAAATATTTAAAGTCGGATTTTTTTGCGCCAGAATTTCTTTGGCTTCTTGTTTGGGAATAAAGTTTATTGGTTCAATACCATTGTAGATGATTTCAAATTTTTTCTTTGACAAAAGAAATGTTGGCGCTTGTCTTTGCGTTTCTTTGGAAACAAAAATAGTTTTGTGTGAAAAAAGAAAAATTTTCCAATAAATTATTTTTAAAATTATTTTAGAAATAAAATCTCTGTCTTCGTTGAATGCAAAACCGTGAGTGGTAAAAACTATTTTTTTAATTCTCATCAATCTTCCTGCAAATGCTCCAATTATTCCAATTTTGGAACTGTTTAAATGAAAAATATCTGGTTTTTCAGTTTTTAGTATTTTTATCAGTTCCCAAAAGACTTTTACTTCTTTCAAAATAGAAATATCTCTTTGAAGTGATTGTAGGGTTAGAACCCCTATTCCTTCTTTTTCAAGTTTTTGTTTCAAAATCCCATTTCCCCCAAGAAGCACCTTGACCAAAAAACCCTTATTTTGCAAGGCCTTTGCCAAAATATAAACATATTTTTGAGCACCACCAAAATTCGATTTGGTAATCGCAATAATAACTTCTCGCTTTTTTCTTCTTGCTTCTCGCTTTAATACTTGTTTTTCCATATCTTTTTGATAATGTAATAATAATAAAAATATGACAATAGTAAACAAACGAGAACCAGCTATTTGGTTTTTGGGAGATGTTTTCTTCTTTCATCTTTCGCTTTGGCTTACTCTTTTTGTAAGACATTTTAGTGTACCAACCAGGGGAGATATTTTGACTCACTTCTTACCATTTTCTATTTTATTTTTTTCTTGGGTAATTGTATTTTTCATTGCTGGGCTTTATGAAAAAAGAACCACTTTTATGAAAAGTGTTTTGCCAGTTACTATTTTTAAAGTTCAGGTAGTTAATAGTGTGGTTGCTGTATTGTTTTTTTATTTTATTCCTTTTTTTTCTATTACTCCCAAAACTATACTTTTTATATATTTGGTAATTTCTTTGATAGTGTTTATTTTTTGGCGAGTTTATTTATCAACAATCTTGTCTTTCAAAGAAATTAAGCAAAATACTTTTTTGATCGCCAGAGGAGAAGAAATGAAAAAATTAAAAGATGAAATAAATGCTGGTAATTATGGGTATCAAATTGTTCATTCAATAAATTTGGATAAGGTGGAATCGATAAATATTCAAGAAGACATAATTGATCCGATTTATTCTAATTCTATTACAAACGTTATTATAGATACTCGAGATGATACCGTTTTACCATTTTTGCCACATTTTTATAATTTGATGTTTTCTGGTATTAATTTTTTTGATGCTCACGAAACTTATGAATATATCTTCAATCGGGTGCCAATTTCTCTTGTTCGTCATGGTTGGTTTTTGGAAAATGTAAGATCTAAACCACATTTGATGTATGATGCATTGAAAAGAATTACTGACATCCTAATTTCTTTTGGTGTTGGATTAATTTCTTTGTTTTTTTATCCTTTTGTTTTTTTTGGAATTAAGATCGATGACGGTGGTTTGGTTTTTTATATTGATGAAAGAATTGGAAAAGATAATAAAAAAATTAAAGTTTTTAAATTTAGAAGTATGAAAAAAATTAATGGAGAAAAAGTAGAAACAAAATTTGGAAAATTTATGAGAAAAACAAGAATTGATGAGTTGCCACAATTGTTCAATGTTTTGAAAGGGGATTTGTCATTAATTGGTCCAAGACCCGAAAAGCCGATGATGGTTGAAAAATATAACGAAGCTGTCCCATATTACAATGTTAGACACTTGATTAAACCAGGGCTTTCTGGTTGGGCACAAATTTATCATGATAATCACCCACATCACGATATTGATATTTTGGCGACCAAAGAAAAACTTTCCTACGATTTATATTATATAAAAAACCGCTCATTCTTTTTGGATATAAAAATTGCTTTAAAAACTATAAAAACTTTGGTGTTGAGTAAAGGAAGATAGAGTGTATAATACTTTCATGAATAAATTTAGAATTTTTTCTATAATAATTATCGTTTTAATCGCATGGCTTGGTTTTTCTCTTTATCAGGGGCAAAAGACAGGCAAACAATTCAAATACGGTCTTGATTTAAGCGGTGGTACACAACTTATTTATCGAGCAGATACTTCAAAGGTTTCAGCAAGTGATATCGATAGATCTATGGATTCTCTACGAAGGGTAATAGAAAGGAGAGTTAATCTTTTTGGTGTCTCTGAACCCGTTGTACAAATAGAAAAAGGAAGTGCTTTTTCTGACTCTAAGGATCAAAATAGGTTAATTGTTGAATTGCCAGAGATAACTGATGTAAACGAGGCATTAAAAATGATTGGTCAGACACCTCTTTTGGAATTTAGATTGATGACTCAGGATCAAAATCTTTTGGATGAATTAAAAAAAGCTGAATCGGAAAACAATATTGAGTTTTTGAATCAAAATATTTATAAAATTTACACCTCAACCGGACTAACGGGTGGACAACTTAAAAGGGCGAATTTAGTTTTTGATCCAAATACAAGTAAACCAATTGTAACTTTGGAATTTAACAAAGAGGGTGCTGATTTATTTGCTAAACTGACAAAGGAAAATGTTGGGAATATAATGGCGATTTTTCTTGATGGACAAATAATTTCCGCCCCAGTTATTAGACAAGAAATTACAGGTGGAACTGCGCAAATTGATGGTCAATTTACTGCTGAGGAAGGAAAAGAATTAGTAAATAATTTAAATTTTGGAGCTCTTCCTTTGCCGATTGAAATTATTAGTACACAAACGATAGGTGCTTCACTGGGTGAAAATACTTTATCATTGGGTTTCAAGGCTCTGATTCTTTCTATGATTGGTGTGTCTATATTTATGATTTTGTATTACAGGTTTCCTGGAGTAGTTGCATCTGTTGCTTTGCTTTCCTATTTGTTTGTTATGCTTACGGTTTTTAAATTAATTCCAGTTGTTTTGACGGCGCCTGGTATTGCTGGATTTATTCTGACCATTGGGATGGCAGTTGACGGGAATGTTTTGATTTTTGAGAGAATGAAAGAGGAATTAGATAAAAGAAAAAATTTGAAAGATGCAATTCACGAAGGATTTAATAGAGCTTGGCCATCGATCAGGGACGGTCACTTATCAAGTATTTTAGCTGCATTAGTTTTGTATTGGTTTTCGGGAACATCATTAATCCAAGGTTTTGCTCTTGTTTTTGTGCTTGGAGTTTTGGCATCACTTTTGTCATCTGTGATAGTTTCGAGGACATTTATGTTTGCTATTGCACATGACAAACTTGGCAAAATGGGTCGATTCTTTTATTCCAAAGGATTTTCTAACATTAAACAATAAACAATATGGAAATTTTAAAATATAAAAACATACTATTTATTTTCTCTGGAATTTTGGTTGCGACCTCTTTGTTTTTTATTTTTACAGGAGGATTAAAATTTGGCGTTGATTTTACGGGGGGATCAGTTTTAGAGTTAAAAATTTCTTCTATTTCTGAAAATAAAATCTCTTCTGTATTAAAAAATCTTGGTTTAGAAAACACTGTTGTTAGGAGATCTGGGGAATTTAATTATCTCATAAAAACGAAAACAATAGATGAGAATACTAAAAACAAAATTGTTGAAGAAATAAAAAATATTGCAGAACCAATCGACCACCCTGTCTTTTTGAAAGACACAGTGATTGTTGAAAGATTTAATACCATTGGTCCAACACTTGGTAGTGAGTTAAAGTCAAAAGCGATTATATCTTTGATAATTGTTATGTTGGTAGTCACATTGTTTATTGCTTATGCTTTTAGGAAAGTTTCAAAGCCTGTTTCATCTTGGAAATATGGTTATGCTACTATGTTTGCACTTTTTCATGATGTCATTATAACCATGGGAGTTTTTGCTGTTCTTGGTAAATTTGTTGGATATGAGATTGATTCACTCTTCATTACTGCCATTTTGGTTATTCTTGGATACTCAATTAATGATACGATTGTGGTATTTGATCGAGTTCGAGATAATTTAAATCAGCTTGATGAAAACAAAAGAGAAAAAGAATTTGAAAATGTTTTGAATGCAAGTTTCAGACAAACAATAGTTAGATCATTTAATACTTCTCTTACAACCCTAATATCCCTTTTAGTTTTGTTTTTTATGAATATTACTGTTATTAAAGTTTTTGTTTTGGTTCTTGTTGTTGGAATTATTTCTGGAACATACTCATCAATTTTTCTCGCGGTTCCACTTTTGTCTTTATTTAAAAAGAAA
>CAZUCU010000032.1:0-5161 GCA_964618845.1 uncultured Candidatus Saccharibacteria bacterium | reverse complement strand
TCTTTTATATAAAGTATTAAATTCTTTTAATATCATTTTTAATCACTCCTTTTTTAGTATATAATATCCACCATCTTTTATTCCCCGTACAGCTCTATGCCCCCTAACTCTTGGAGGGCTACGTATAGGTCCTCCTCAGACTCTATTATGCTTTCTATGTCTTCTTCCAAATTTTTCTTTGTTGAATCCCTGTCCTCGTACCTTACTTTCCCCACCCCGATTTGGTGATTCCTTTGGGGGTAGTAAATAATGTTAAAAAACTTACCTTCTTTGTTCTCCGTGATTACTATGCGCCTCGTGTCTTTTCCTGGTTCTGCTATTGTGAAAGTCTTATCGAATCCTATCGGTTTGTAGATAGTTTTCTCAATCCAATACGGTGGGAACTTTGGGCAATATCCGCTATCTTCCCCGTCCAATTTTTCCCATTCTTTTCCGAATATATCTTCCATGCTTAATTCCTCCCTAACGCCTTATATTCCCCTTTCCCAACTCTCTTGAATGGCAGCCTGAACTCTCCCAAAGAGGTCTGCTTGACCGCCTCGTTCAACCGGGCCCTGATGACGTACTGCTCCTCTTCTGGAAATGTCTTGTAAAGTTCCCCCAACGAGACCTTGGGCTTGTCCAGAGAAAACTCGTGCAATCTCTTTAACAACGCTGCTTTCTTCTCGCCGCCGTTTAGTGCAATCTCGTATGCCTCCTGGTCACTTTTCACCACTTCCAATATATGCACTATGGAGTTATTCGTGTAGCACTTCATACACTCCCTGCACTTCCCCTCGCAGTTTATCTTTTGTTTTGATTCTAGGGCATACTCTTTTGTGTAGGTAGAAAATGTCTTATCGAATCCTTCGGGGAGTATAGGCTCTATTGGATTTATTTCAGGAGAGCTATAGACTAAGTACATGTTGTCGGGCATCTTTGCCTCCCGCACAAGCTCCGCTCTCTTGGTCCATAAAACGAATCTTGTGCCCTCGTTCTCCTTTGCTATCGAGATCATATTTTCCAAATGAGTCTTGTTGATAAGCTCCCCGTGTGAGTGCATCCTTATTATGTCGTGACCTGAAGTGTCCACGCTTGCTTTTCCGCATGATAGCGCCACGCTGTTTGATTCAAAACCTCCTTTTATATGCTTGAAAAATCCTTTTACCAGACTTCTACTGTAGCAACGGCTGCATATCAAGTGATCTCTTTCCGCCATCTTATTGCAGAATGGATTTGTTAACGGATTTGTATTTATCGACCAAATACCGGCCATCTTTCCGCAGCCTTCAGATAAGTGCACCATTTTTCACACCTAATCAAATTGTTTTGCCCACACTTCGTTCATTGCCCCGTCTGGCTTGAACACGTTGTACACTTTGCCGTCCCGCTCTGCTTTCTGTGCCCAGTATCTCTTGTTTAGATAATTCCATGTTTTTGGTATCCCTCCTTGGAAGGATTCGTGCGTACATTTCCATGCCCCATCCTTGTATAACCATAGCGTCATGTGGCTTTGCTCGTTTGCTTTTCGTGGTTGTTCGCAATCTTTACACGCCAGCTCTATTGCCACACATTCTTCAACTAATTCCCCAGCCATTATTCTTTTTGCCACTTCTTTCCATGTTATTTCTTTTTCATTCATTTTTAACACCCGTTGTATATCCTATTCATATTCTCCACGAATATCTCTTGCTCGTCTTGGGTGAATGTTGCGTCCATTGCCTCAAAAAACACTTCTTTGTATTGCTCTAACGTTTTAAAGCGTTTGTAATAACTTTCCTCATGACAATTCTTTACCTTGGCCTCCAGCTCGTAGTAACTAGCACATCTGAGATCTTCCTTCAGCTTTTCGTAATTCTCAAACTGGACTAGCCACATATGCTCCAAAACTTTAGACCATTTCAATTTCTTTCCCAAGCTATCACCTGTACAAGTATCTGTTATCCATATAATCCCTTTTGTCTATCCCTCGCTTTTTCATGAATCTGGCATAGTCCCGTAGGCTCAAAGACTTAGGATATCTAAACTGCACGCTTCGTAGATTTTTATAATACATCCTCTTCCTCCTGCTCTTCTCTTTCTCTTTCTGCGTTCATGTCCGCCCAATACTCTTCTTCCAATTTTTCCAATAATAGTTCATGATATTTCATATTGTCTTTCATATTATGGCCTTTTCCTGAAAATAAATTTATCTGTTTGCCCTTTTTGGTAAATTTCTTCAAGAATTTGTTTTATCTCTTGTTTTCTTTCATCTTCATCTAAATTAAACTCCCACCAATTATCACATATTACAGTGTAAATCTTTTCCAACTTTTCAAAATACTTTTCAAATTCTTCCTTATTCATTTTCAATTACCCTTGTATTTTAGCCTCTTTTAATTTGATTAATTCTACTTCAATATCTTTTGGGATTTCTAATAATTTGCTAACTCCTCTTTTGAAAGCATCACTCTCAATTTCTTCAAGAATTTGTTTTAATTGTTTTTTACAATATTCCTCATTAGTTGGTGTAATCCAAGCAACATATTTCTCATTGTCCACAGTAAAAACAAAGACAGATTTTATTTTTTCAAAAACTTCATCTTTCATTTTTAATCACCTTCGGGTTTAGCCTCTTTTCCGTCAATTAAATATCCAAATCCATCTTCGTATCCCTTATTATAGATTTCTTCAAGAATTTGTTTTACACAATCTTTTGCTTGTTTAATCCCATCCTTATTATATTCCTCATTTAAAAAATAAAAATAGTCTTCATATTTATTAGCTAATTCCATAAACTTTTTTTCAAAAACTTCATCTTCCATTTTTAATCATCCCCCTTATTTGTTTATACACTCCCTGCATAACGTCAATTTTTATCGCCCCCGTCACCATTAACATATTTAATTTGTCTCGACCCAACTTAATCGTATTTTTTGCTGACTCTTGTATTTCCAATACATATACCTTATCCCCTGCTATCAGTTTGGATAACACCTTGTTTTCTATATCCCCTCCTTCCTCGTCTGGTATGAACATCGTTGTTATGATTTTCCCGAAAATTTTGCCTTTGACAAAATTTATTTTCCAGAAGTTCTTAGGCTTGCCCTCCATACTCTTAACGCGATTATACCCTATCATCTTTCCCAAGCAAGTAACTCTTTTAGTATTCTGACCCAAGTAGTCCTCTTCCCAAGTATACTTAGCATTTTGCATATATACCTCGGGTCTTGATTTTCCCTTAAAGTTTTTTCCCGTTCTAAAATCTTCATAACAATCATCGTATGCTTTCTGGTAGATTTCTTCAAGAATTTGTTTTATCTCTACTTTTGCAATAAGTGATAACTCTATACCACACAACTCAATCCTTTCAAACACTTTTTCAAAAACTTCATCTTCCATTTTTAATCACCTTTGGTTTCTTTCTCTTTATACATAGTCATTATTGTAATATATGGGTAAGGGGGGTGTTCCTCGATTTCATAGGGTAAAAATATGTCATCATACTCACTCATTATTTCAACTTTGGCATTTTGGTCACATTGTTTTAGCAACATTATCAAATCTTCTACTCTCATTTTGATTCACCTTTTATTTAAATCTCCATTGCATAATCTTATTCCAGTTTCTTGCTAATTCTTTTTCCTGTTCTCCAGCTTCTTTGTTAATTGCTTCTATGTCTTTCAAACATTGTTCAATTTGTTCATCAGTTGGATTTGGATTTTTAAAATGAAACTTCATAAGGTCGCCTCTTTTCCACATTTTTGTAATATATGTGGTCATCAAAAACTTTACACCTATAAACTTCCGTATGGTGTTGGTCAACTACATCAATCAATTCCATTTCACTTTCGCATAACGGACACCTAATATTTTCATCAAAGGTCATGATTTAGCCTCTTTCATTGAAGTATCTGATTGATAAAATTCATTTTCATCATGGTAAAATTCATCTACATCAAGATAGCCAATATCTTTGAACTTGTCGTCTTTGCCTTTCTGGTAGATTTCTTCAAGAATTTGTTTTATTACTTTTCTTGCAATATGATAATCAGATAAAACTGCTTTTGTTATTTCTGTGTAATATTTTTCAAATTCTTCTGGTGTCATGGTTTAGCCTCTTTTAATTTATTTATAGCTTTCACCAATTCATTAATTTTATCAATAATATGCTCTCTTGCAAGACCTTCTGAATAATTTCTTTCCAAGACATAATTTAATCTTTCAATTTCATCTTCCATTTTAATCACCTTTCCATTTTTTTATAATGTTGAGTTGAACTTGCTTTTGGTATAAAGATACCTTCAATATTGCAATAGCTCTTTTATCATCTTCAATCTGATTTATCAAGAAAGATTTTAATTCTTCTATGTCGTCTTTATATAACTCCATTTTTAATCACCTTTGGTTTCAGTTCCTTTACTTTCAACTTTACCACCTTTTACAACTTTTATTTCAAGTTTGTGGAGAAATTCTTTTGCTGAAACTAAATCCCACAATGCATCAGATACCCACCCACCATACACTTCAGTAGTATCTTTCTCTTGTGCTTCCAAAATATCTAAAATGCCTTTCTCCATCTCTCTTGCTTTTAAAAAATGTTCTGTCCATAATGTGTGCAATCCATATAGTGCATACATTTCTTCTTTTGTTATCTCTTTTTTATACCCTTCTTTTCCCATTTTTTACACCTCTTTATTTATTGCGTTATTTTTTCTCTTACCTTCCTTTTGCCCTGTCGTGTGGCTCCATGACTGCTTCATAAACTTCCTGTGCAAAACAATCCATAGCTTTTGAATAATTCTCGTCCTCTACATAATATGTTGCACCATAACAATTTGGACATGGTATTATATCACCAATATACTCCTTTTCGTTGGCTTCAAATTCGTGCCCACAATCTGGACATTTTAATTTCATATTTCAATCCTCCTCTTTTTTGATTGGTGATTGTTTTTCTGGGTGTTCGATTTGATATGTTCTGAAAGGATTCCAGTCTCTCAATATATCATTTTGAATCTTCAATCCAGTTATCCTCACATATAGATTTTTTTCCATTAGACTTCCAAATCTTCTTTTTAGTGGTGGAAAATCATGCTCATAATCTGTGCCATATCTCAACTTTTTTGATAATCCCATTTTATCATCCCCCCGTTTATTGCGTTATTTTTCTCTCTTTGTCCAATCTCTCTTTTAATCTTCT
>CAZUCU010000031.1:0-5198 GCA_964618845.1 uncultured Candidatus Saccharibacteria bacterium | reverse complement strand
CTATGCTCATATAGATGCTCCAGGACATGCTGATTATATTAAAAATATGATTACTGGTGCTGCTCAAATGGATGGTGCTATTTTGGTTGTTGCTGCTACTGACGGTATGATGCCTCAAACAAGAGAGCATGTGCTTTTGGCAAGACAGGTTGGAGTTCCAAAAATTATAGTCTTTATTAATAAATGCGATATGGTTGATGACAAAGAAATGATTGACCTTGTAGAGGAAGAAATTAGAGATCTCTTGGATCAGCAAGGATTTGATGGTAAAAATACACCATTTGTCCGAGGTTCAGCTCTTAAGGCTCTTGATGAAGTAGCGGATGGAGAGTGGGGCTCTAAAGTTATAGAACTTGTAGATTATTTAGATTCCTATATTCCAATGCCAGAACGAGATGTTGAAAAGCTATTTTTGATGCCAGTTGAAGACATTTTCTCGATCGAAGGGAGAGGAACTGTAGTTACAGGAAGAATTGAAAGAGGAAAAATTAAACTTGGTGATGAGGTTGAAGTAGTTGGAATTAAACCAACACAAAAAACAACTGTTACAGGTATTGAGATGTTCAACAAATCTTTACAAGAGGGGATTGCAGGAGATAACGCCGGAATTCTTATCCGAGGTCTTAAAAAAGAAGAAATTCATCGAGGACAAGTTTTGGCAAAGCCAGGATCTGTTACTCCTCACACAGAATTTTCTGCAGAAGTTTATGTTCTTAAGAAGGAGGAAGGAGGAAGACATACACCATTCTTTTCAGGTTACAAGCCACAGTTCTATATAAGAACAACTGATGTTACAGGAGAAGTTACTCTAAACGAAGGAGTAGAAATGGTTATGCCGGGTGATACCGTTACATTCAATATCAAACTTGTAGCTCCTGTTGCTTTGGAGGAACAACAAAGGTTTGCTATTCGAGAAGGAGGTAAAACTGTTGGAGCTGGAGTTGTTACAAAGATAACTGCTTAAGCATTTATCTTTGAGAGAGAAGTGAACAGCGAGAAGCGAGAAGAAATTACTTCTCACTTCTAACTTCTTGCTTCTCGCTAATTTATCAGCCCTTTTTGAGTTTCAGGATATCAAAAAAATCAGGACAACTGATTATTGATCACTGGATACTCGATCTAAGGTAATTCATTATGAAAAAATCTTTAAAAACAGAATCATCTTCTAAGCTTAGAATAAGAGTTCGGGCTTATGAAAGTAAAATTCTTGACCAGTCGGTCAAACAGATAATTGATACAGCACTACGATTTGATGCAAAGGTAAGTGGACCGATTCCGCTTCCTACAGAAATTAAAAAGTATACTGTTAATCGATCTTCATTTGTGTACAAGGATGCGCGAGAACAATTTGAGATGCGAGTACACAAAAGATTGATTGACATTTTGAACCCCGATGCTAAACTCGTCGAAGCTTTGACAAATTTAAGTCTTCCATCGGGCGTTGATATTGATGTGAAAATGATATAAAAAAGTAGCGAGAAGAGAAAAGCGAGAAGGGAAAAGTAAAAAAATATTTCTTCTCACTTCTAACTTCTCACTTCTCGCTAAAAATTATGAAATATATAATAGGAAAAAAAGAAAAAATGACACAGATCTTTACCGAAAATGGTAGAGTTGTTCCTGCTACTATTGTGAAGGCAAATCCTATTGTAGTTACTGCGTTAAAAACAAAAGAAAAAGATGGTTATGATTCTATTCAATTTGGGTTTGGTGAAAGAAAAGAAAAAAATATCTCCAAACCAGTGAAGGGAAAAATTAAAGATTTGGGTAATTTTCAAGGTCTGAAAGAGTTTAAAGTCCAATCTGATCTAAAAATTGGAGATAAAATTTTAGTTGATTCTTTTGCAGAAGGTGACAAAGTCATAACAATTTCTTTTTCAAAAGGAAAGGGCTTTCAGGGAGTTGTTAAAAGATATGGTTTCAAGGGTGGTAGGAGATCTCATGGTCAGAAACATTCAGAAAGAGAACCTGGATCTATTGGAGCAACTGGACCGCAAAGGGTGTTCAAAGGTACCAGAATGGGTGGTCGAATGGGTAATGATCAAATAACTCAAAGAGGTCTTTCCATTGCAAAAATTGATAAAGAAAATAATTTAATTTATGTGAAAGGAGCTATTCCTGGTAGAAAAGGAACGATAGTTCAGATTAAAGGATAAAAATATGAGTATAAAAATTTATACAACAGAAGGAAAAGAAAAAGATATTATTGAACTCCCAAAAGAGATTTTTGCTCTTAAATGGAATGCCGACCTTGTTCATCAAGTAGTTACTTCAATGGAGAGTACAGCAAGACCAAATATTGCACACACCAAAGGTAGAGGAGAAGTAAGGGGGGGTGGAAAAAAGCCATGGAGACAAAAGGGAACAGGACGAGCAAGACACGGATCTCGAAGATCACCCATTTGGAAAGGTGGTGGAGTAACTTTTGGTCCAAGTAATGAAAAAAATTATGATAGGAAAATCAACAAAAAGATGAAAACCAAGGCTCTATTTACTATTTTATCCAAAAAAATGAAAGATAATGAAATAATTTTTGTAGATCAAATCAAGTTTGAACTTCCAAAAACCAAGGATGCCAAAAAAATTATTGATAATCTTTCGACAATTAAAAATTTTGAAAATCTAAAAACAAAAAGAAAAAATAAAGTATTTGTTGCTATTTCTACAAATGATATTGTTGCCAAAAAAAGTTTTGCCAATTTTTCTAATATTCAAACTGATGATATTAAAAAAATAAACCCAGTATCGCTTTTGAAATATAAGTATCTAATTATAGAAAATCCTAAAAAAAGTTTAGAAATTTTGAAAAGTAAAATTAAATAAAATATTATGGCATTGTTTAAAAAAAGGAAAAAGCAAGAAATAGATAGCGATCTCTCGACGATGATCGGGACAAAGAAGAAAGAAGTTGTGAAGAAGACAACTGTTAAAAAGACTAAAAAAGATAAGAGAGATATTGTTGTGCCAAAACCAAAAAAAATAACCACTTCGGACTTATCTTGGGTTTTGCTAAGTCCTCGAATTACTGAAAAATCTGCATATCAATCAGAAGATAAAATTTATATTTTTAATGTTCACAAAAGTGCTAATAAAATTCAAATAAAAGAGGCGATAATGAAAAAGTTTGATGTCACTCCTATAAAAATTAATATTTCTAAAATTAAATCGAAACCAATAAATAGAAGGGGAATAAAAGGGAAAAAAAGTGAAGGCAAAAAAGCTTTTGTTTATCTAAGTAAAAAGGATTCAATTCAGTTTGTTTAGGGGGATCAGTTCTCGGGTAGAGGAAATTAATTATAAAATTTCGGGTGGGATCCGATTGAGACAAAGTGAAATTGTTCTGGTTTTTCTTCATAAATTGCTCTATTATCTCCACTTATGTTTATACTTCTTGATCCTTTTAATTTACCATGAAGGATATGATCATTGAGTAATGGATTTTGTCTATCATTTAGAAAAAGTTTTAATCTAATTTCAAATCGACTTTGTATATTTTTATGTAGTTTTATAAAATGTTTTTTAAAATTCTTACTATAAGAGACATACATAATTTAAGATTTTAGAGATTTAATCATATCTTTTGCGTTTTTAAATGGGCCTTGATAGTCTCCTTGTTCATACTCTTCTTTTGCTTCTTTGATTATTTTTTCAAGGTAAGGTGTCATCCTATATTTTTTTACTGAAAAAGTAACTTCTTTGTCTGCTATAAATCTTTTTAAAAAAGAATTCATAATTGAAGATAAAGGAACCCCGATATCTTTGGCAAGTTTTTGCGCTTGAGTTTTGAGCTTCTTGTCTGTTTTAATAAGTAATTGTGTTTTCATATAAACCAAAGTATATACTTTGGTTTAATTTTGTCAAACGCGCTGTCATGCGAGGTTAAACCTCGAGAGATGTATTTGTTTTAAAATAATGGTTTTTTGAGTTTTGATCTATAATCGAGGTTTAACCTCGTGATTACAAAGTTGATGCGTTACCTTGATTTAATTTAAAAATCAAGTTAATATCATCAAACTTGATTACAAACATCGGATGTTTGTAAATGAGAAATTATTAGGTTGTATACCCGTTCGACTCCGCCAAGGCTTCGCTCAGGGTGCTAACTAAAAACTTATTATGGCAATTAAAAAATATAAACCAACAACACCAGGACGAAGAGGAATGACTGTAATTAAATACAAAGACCTCTTATCCACGAATAAACCAAATAAATCTCTAATCAGAGGTTTTAAAAGACATGTCGGTAGAAACAATGCCGGCAGAATTACTACACCACACAAAGGTGGGGGGAACAAAAAACTTTATAGACATGTGGATTTTAAATATGATAAAAAAGATATTCCAGCAAAACTTGAAACGATTGAGTATGATCCATTTAGAACCGCTTTTGTAGGGGTTGCATTATACAGAGATGGAGAAAGAAGATATATTATTGTCCCACAAAAAATGAAAGTAGGAGATGAATTTATAATTTCCGAAAATGCACCTGTTAAAGCAGGAAACCGATTGCCAACCTTCAAAATTCCTGTAGGTACTTTTATCTATAATATTGAATTAAAACCAGAAGGGGGGGCTAAAATGGTTAGATCAGCAGGAAATTATGCTGAAATTGTCGCACAAGATACTGATGCAAAAGTCACACATCTTAAAATGCCATCAGGTGAAATTAGAAAAATTATTTCTACTTGTTGGGCATCTGTTGGAGAAGTTTCAAATGAAGAGCAAAGATTAGTTAATATTGGAAAAGCAGGAAGAATGCGACACCGGGGTGTCAAACCAACAGTCAGAGGTTCTGCTATGAACCCAGTAGATCACCCGCACGGAGGGGGTGAAGGGCGACAGGGTATTAGTCTTCGAAGAGGTCCAAAGACAAGACAGGGAAAACTTGCTTATGGCGTTAAGACTCGAACTCCAAAGAAATATTCAAATCAAATGATTGTCGTTAGGAGAAAAACTAAAAGAAATATTCCAAAATAAGAACTCAAATAATTCGTCCAAATAAAAAAAATAAATATCTTTCTCGAAAATTCGCTCTAAACATGATTGCCATTTTCGACGCCCCGTCAGCTATATGTTATGGACAGTCCATTACATTGTTTTTACCCTTATTTTTCAACGAATCAACAATGTAACGCTCCGACCGTTACATTGTTATGGACTGTCCATGACATGATAAAACATTTTACTTAAGTGGGGGG
>CAZUCU010000030.1:0-5738 GCA_964618845.1 uncultured Candidatus Saccharibacteria bacterium | reverse complement strand
GTGGAGATGGGGGGAATTGAACCCCCGTGCATATAATTCTTCCAAATGAGTCTACAAGATTTAGTTACTCTTTGTTTTTTTAAACAAAAAACCTATAAGAGTGACAGAACAGTTTAATGTCGATTCCATTTTTTAAACTTTATGTTGGAAGTCATAAAGCCGAGCTTCGTAAGTTAACACCCTTTCAATCTACGAAGCCTTGATTGATTGAATGTCGCTCTGGCTTAAGCGAGAGCGAATGCAAAGTCGTTTGCCTTAAAATAAGGACTTACAACAGAATCTTTAGCACTTAAATTTTCAAGCCTTTTTAGTGGTTACTTGAGCCACATCTTGCACATAAAGAAGTAAATTATATGTCGATGCCAAGCATCCCCCTCAAGCGTCTGGGGTTAACCTTGGACAAAGTCCATTCCATACAGACGCTTGAGGGGAACCACATCGAATTTTTCAATGAACATCAATATTATACCAGTTTTATTGCTGTAGTCAATCGCGCGTTTTAAGATATTTTTAAGTATTCATATTTTGTGTTTTGTTTAATTTATAATGAATTTTTTAAAAAATGTGGTATTCTTTTAATTAGAGTAAACATTATGAATCATCTTCTTTGTCGAAATTGTGGTCACGACAGAAGGGCTCACGAAATTGGTCTTTGTGATGAAAGAGCAATAAGAATAATTTTGCCTGGTTACAAAGAAAGTCTTCGAGAATGTCTTCTTGTTGATGGGTACAACCCAGACCCAAATGAGGTTAAAAAAATTGAAGTGAGAAAGATGAAACATCTGGGAAAAAATACCACCAAGTAATCGGTGGTATTTTTTATTGAAATTTACGAAAGTAGTTAAGAAAATTCTGATCAAAAATTAATTTGTTTTATATAAAATTACCTCCCACTTTTGATAATTCGGAGAATTTCTCTCTCATCTTCTCGACGTTTAATAGTTTCTCTTTTGTCTGATTTCTTTTTGCCTTTTGCTAATGCAAATTCTATTTTGAGTTTTTTGCCTTTTGGATAAATTGCAAGGGGAATAAGTGTGAGTCCCTCGGTTTCAGTTTTTTGAGTAAGTCGTCTGATTTCTTTTTTGGTTACCAAAATTTTTAAAAATCTTCCAACCTCATAATTTTTGGGAATATTATTTGCTTGATATGGAGAGATTTTTGCGTTTTTCAAAAACAATTCATTTCTAGAAGATATAATAAAAGAGCCATCAAGTTTTATCTTGCCGTTTCTGATTGCTTTAACTTCAAAACCGGTTAATTCGAGGCCTCCCTCAATTTTTTCCAGAATTTCAAAATTAAAACCCGCTTTTATGTTGGATATTCGATCGTTCATGATTTATTCAAGTTTACTATAAACATCCAATATTTGCATTTTTGAAAAAACGAGGTTAAACCTCGAGAGATGTTTTTGGCTTAAAATAACGATTTTTTAGTCAAGGTGATCTTTTCGAGGTTTAACCTCATTTTTTCAAATTTAAATTAAAAAATGGAAAAATCCTTTAATTTATGTATAATTCTCGTATGTCAAATAAAAATAGCGAGAAGCGAGAAATGAGAAATGAAAAGAATAACAAAAAACAACTTCCAAAAGGGATGAAGATTTTGAAAGTAAAAAAAGTTAAAAAGTTTTCATTTTTTAACAATTTTTTGACGGTATTTTTGGTCTTACTTTTACTCACTTTTTTGTTTTCAAATATGATAGAAAAAAAGGAAGGCGATGCTTCTTTGGCTATTTCTGAAGTAGCAACACTTGTAAAAGAAGACAAAGTCGAATCTCTTCTTGTAAAAGGAACGGAAGTGGAAGTTAAATTGAAAGGTGAAGAAAAATCTAAATTTACTCAAAAAGAAGAATCGGGCTCAATCGCTGAAACTTTGACAAGTTATGGAGTTACATCTGAGCAAATTTCAAAAATTAAAATTGAAGTCAAAGGAAATACGGGATTTTTGTTTTGGGTGACAGTTTTGGTGCCAATTATTATCCCAATAATTTTTATTGTTCTCCTTCTTTATTATTTAACAAGACAAGTAAAAGGAGCGGGAATGCAAGCTTTTACATTTGGTCAATCAAAAGCAAGATTTATAAATCCCAAGGATGGTAAACAAAAAGTTACTTTTGCGGATGTCGCTGGAGTTAAAGAGGCAAAACAAGAATTGATGGAGATAGTAGATTTTTTGAAGAGTCCACAGAAATTTTTGGAAATAGGTGCCAGAATTCCAAAAGGTGTTATTTTGATGGGTGCTCCCGGAACTGGCAAAACATTACTTGCGCGTGCAACCGCAGGTGAAGCAGGAGTTTCGTTCTTCTCCATTTCTGGATCAGAATTTGTAGAAATGTTTGTAGGAGTTGGTGCAAGTCGTGTGCGAGATTTATTCAAACTTGCCAAAGATGCTGCACCCTCGATAATTTTTATTGATGAGATTGATGCGGTGGGGCGAGTGCGAGGTGCTGGGACAGGTGGTGGAAATGATGAACGCGAGCAAACACTTAATCAAATTCTTGTAGAGATGGATGGATTTGAACCAAACGAAAAAATTATTGTTATGGCGGCGACAAATAGACCTGATGTTTTGGATCCGGCAATTCTTCGACCAGGAAGATTTGATAGAAGAGTAATAATTGATGAACCAGATAGAGAGGATAGAGAAGCAATTTTAAAAATTCATGCAAAGGGGAAACCATTAGCAGAAGATGTTAATTTGAATTTAGTGGCTCATAGAACTCCTGGGTTTACCGGAGCAGATTTGTATTCTTTGGTAAACGAAGCGGCGATTCTTGCAGCTCGTGAAAATAGAAAACAAGTTGCTCAATTTGATTTGATTAGATCAATTGAAAAAGTAATGCTTGGCCCTGAAAGGAGAAGTCATTTACTGACAGAAAAAGAAAAAGAAATTACAGCCTATCACGAAGCGGGACACGCCCTTGTCTCTTCGCTTTTGCCACATAGTGATCCGGTGCATAAAATTTCTATAGTTTCAAGAGGCCGAGCGGGTGGTTATACTTTGAAACTTCCAGAAGAAGATAAAAGATTGCATTCTAAAAATGACTTTATTGATGATTTAGCGATGACCTTGGGTGGTTTTGTTGCGGAAGAATTAATTTTTGAAACAACTACGACTGGGCCATCAAATGATTTACAAGTTGGAACTGCGATTGCGCGTGCGATGGTTACTAAATATGGAATGAGCGATGAGTTTGGTCCGATTGCTTTGGAAGGTGATGGGGGGAGGACATTGTTTGGTGTTGGCTTGAACGATAAAGATTATTCAGAAAAAGTTGGAGATATGATTGATTCAGAAGTTAGACGGCTAATGAAAGAAGCACATGACAAAGCAAAAGATCTATTAACTAAGCATCGAAATGTTTTGGAGGTAATTACCAAAAAATTGATAGAAGTTGAAACTCTTGAAAGAGAAGAGTATGAGACAATTCTTGAGGCACATGGGATAAGTGTTGGAAAAAAACACGAAGCACCAAATTAGAAATTCGAAATCCGAAGCACGAAATTCGAAACAAATTCGAAATTCTAAATTCGAAATCAGAAACACGAGTTTAGAATTTCGTATTTCGAATTTCGTGCTTAACCCTCTTTTTAAAGGGGTGACGAATTCTATTTTTTTTGATATAAATATCTTCAAGCCCTGCTTTGTTTATAAGCTACGCAGGACAAGCACCTATAGCTCAATTGGTAGAGCTCGCGTCTTATACACGCGTGGTTCTAGGTTCAAGTCCTAGTGGGTGCACAGAATGAAAATACATCAAATTCTAATTAATGATGAAAATAAAATTCCTCAGAATTTGCCTATATTTACTTTAGCGTGCCAAGAGTCTTTACATAAATGTTTTCCCAATTTCGAATACAAATTATATTCAGGAGGAGAACTAGAAAAGATAATAAAAAATAATTTTGATAAAGATGTTTATACTGCATATAAAATATTAAAACCTTATGCCTGCAAAGCAGATCTGGCCAGAGCGTGTCTTGTTTATCTTTATGGTGGTTTGTATTCTGATTTAAATATTTTATGGATTAATCCTATTCCCAAAATTACAGAAATTGATATTGATTTTTTGGCGTTTAAAGATCTTTCTTATGCTTCGACATATACATGGGCCGTACAAAATGGAATTATGTTTTCTTCTAAACCCCAATGTCCAATAGTAAAAAGACAAATTGAATTGATTGTTGAAAATTGTAAAAATAAAAATCTTGGAAAACAAGCTATTGATATAAGTGCAACTGCTGTTTTGGGTCGAGCAATTATGGATTGTAACAAAACATTGAAAAATGTTTTTATGATTGGAGAATTAAAATATTTTAATCCAAATAATGATTTTTTAAATTATTTAAATACAATTGATAACAAAATAAAATTTGATGATACTTCAATGGGTTTTTTTCTGGATCCATTACCGGGGTTTCCACACCCTTATCTAATTGCTATGAGGAAGCCGAGTGCAGAGGGCGACATCGCTAGTATGGGTTTTGGAGGAACAAATAATTATTGCGATATGTGGAAAGCAAAAGATATTTACGATGAAAATGTTAAATTTTGATAAAACAGAATACTTTTTTTGTTTTATAATTATTTTATGTCAGAAGAAATAAAAAATTTTCAATTAGTTGAAGAAAAGACAAGTCACAGTCAAACTTTTTTGGAGTTTGAAAAAGAATTTCTATCCCTTCAAGATTTTGCTTTAGATATTGTTTCTTTTAGTTTCGAAAATGTAAATAATTTACAATTGGTAGAAAGGATAAAACAATCTGCGAATTTAGCTTCAATTATAAAAGAAGCATATGATAGATTAATAGAAAAAGGAGAAGAATTATTATCAGGTGAAAATGAGAGAGCCAAAATTGATCTAACGACCATGTATGAAATTATAAAAAATTTTTATGATTCTTGCGTACTGTTAATTGATAATATTTCAGATGAAACCCAAAGAAATAATGTTGTTAATGCTCTCGAAGAATTGGATGTCGAATTAAAACATATTCAAAATTAAATCATCTTTAAATACTGCAGAGGTCCAAACTTTGTAATGAAAACAACTTAAGAACAAAGATAAAATTTATTTAGTATTATTTCCGAAGCATTACTCAAAATGTATCTCCTTTTTCTCTTTGATTTTTATAGGAAATTTTGAAGTTGATTTTTCTTTTAATTTGACTATAATTCGAAACATGAAAAGTTATCAATTGAACAACCTAACAGTTTATATTGAAAAAGATGAAGATGGAGTCTTTGTTGGTTCTGTTCCTGCGCTTCCATCTTGTTATGCAGAAGGGAAAACTCAAACAGAGATGTTAAAGAATTTGAAACAAGTTGCAAGGCTTTGTTTGCGAAACAAAAAGAAATCAGAGTTAAATACTTTTGTTGGTATTCAAAACATAACTCTAAAAAATGCCTAAGTTAGCTTTGATAAAACCCATAAAGCTAAAGAAAATATTATTAAAATTGGGTTTCAAAGAAAGAGATGCAGAGGGATCTCATATTTTTTGGGAGCACAAAGATGGTAGAACAACTGTTATTCCAATGAAAAAGGTAGAAATTAGTCGGGGACTTTTGAGAAAAATATTGAATGACTGCAAAATTTCTGTTGAGGAATATAATAAGTTGAGATAAATATACTTTTCTTACATTTAAACTTTTAGCGAAGAGAATAATACTACCTAAAATTTTTTGAAGCTGGGTGGCGAAGCCGGGTCCCCTTCAAAAAATTTTAGGTAGTATTATTT
>CAZUCU010000029.1:0-6583 GCA_964618845.1 uncultured Candidatus Saccharibacteria bacterium | reverse complement strand
AGAAGTAAAAGATACTAGATGGACATTTTATTTCTTCCCTGGCTCTGCGTTTGTCCTCGGGTCTGGCGACTGGTGCGCTCCGAGCTCCCGCTGGCTTGATGACGTCTTCGGCCGCCGTGCCAACGGACTGGGCAGCGGCTGGGCTTCTGATTACCGTGTCGTTCTTCTCGAGAGATAGTTTTTGATCCGAGCGAAGCGAGGATGATATTGAAAAATTGTTTATACACCCCAAACCGAAGGTTTGGGGTGTATTGAAAATTGAATATTGAAAAATTATTTGCTCCATATCGTATGGTACAGAGATTGCACAGATTATTAATAGGGATATTGGGTGTTGGGTATAATTTTGTTAGTATAGAAATATGACAAAACAAATTACACACGAAGATTTTAAGAAAGTTGAAATCAAAGTGGGAGAGATTTTATCAGTAGAAGAAATTGGAGGGTCTGATAAACTTTTGAAGTTAATCGTTAAGTTTGGGGAGGAAGAAAGACAAATTCTCTCTGGTATAAAGAAATTTTATGAAGACCCGCAAGTTTTGGTAGGAAAGAAGGTGCCTTTTGTGACCAATTTAGAACCAAGAAAAATGATGGGGCTGGAAAGTAACGGAATGATTTTGGCAGTTCATGATGAAGATGAAAATTTCTCACTTTTGGAAGTTAACCCACAAATTAAAAGCGGTTCAAATATTTCATAATGAAAAAAATTAGAGAAAAAATAAGTTTGTGGTTGTCAAGATTATCTGAAAAATCAAAAATATTTTGGTTATCTTTTTTAACATTTGCTGAAAGTTCATTTTTTCCAATTCCCCCAGACCCCTTTTTGATGTTAATGGTTATCAAAAGGCCAACCAGATGGTTTTTATATTCGTCTTTGGTTACTTTTTTTTCGGTTCTCGGTGGCATTTTGGGTTTTGTAATAGGGGCTTTCTTTTTTGAAATTTTTGGTCGATGGATAATTAATGCTTATTCTTTGGAAGATCAATTTGAAACTGTAAAAATATTATTTAAAAATAATGCTTTTTGGTCTATTTTTGTAGCGGCGTTTACCCCAATCCCATACAAAGTTTTTACAATTGCATCAGGTTTTTTTAAAATAAATTTATTGACTCTCATAACTGCTTCAATTATTGGCAGAGGAGGAAGATTTTTTTTGGTTGGTTTTATTTCTAAATATTTGGGTGAAAAATATGGGAAATTATTTATAAAATATTTTGATTTGATTACTATTTTGGTAGTGTTATTAGTTGTTGTTTTTTTTGTTTTTCTGAAGTTTTAGAATAAATCTGATAAAATACTTAATATGGAATTTAAAATACCAAAAAACTTTGAAGAAAAAAAATTCTCTTCTCCCGAGGAAGAAATTGCATATCTTAGACAGCAGATATCAGAAAAAGAAAAAAACATGGACTCTGTTTCAGAACGGCAAAAAGAAAGCATTGTTCGTAAAACAATAAACGAATATCAAAAAAATTTGCCAGAAGAAATTTTGGAGAAGGGTAGTTATATACCAGAGAAAATTCAAGATGAAATTGTTCTCAAATTAAGCCCAGAAAAACACGATGACAAAATGGCTGAATTAGTATTATTACTTCAAACCAAAGGCATTATAAATACTTTATCCATAGTTTCAAAAATGGAAAATGAACATATTCAAGATGATTTTCATCGATTCCTTGTTCAATATGTAAAAGAAGGTTTGCCAATTAAAAATTTCAGCCCCAAGTCTGAAATTGCGAAAATTGTAGGGAGGACTTTGTTTGAAATAATTTTGCCTGATTTTAGGGGGAATAGTGAAGAAACTTTCAAAGATTTATATCACAAAATGCAACAATTTTATATGGGGATGCTGTCAATTGCTAAGGATAATGAATTTCTTACAATTGAAATTACAAATGCTCTTTCTAGTAAAGAGTTTGTGTTTTATATTTCTGTAGCAGATTCTGAGATTGATTTATTTGAAAAACAAATTCTCTCTATTTTTCCTGATGCACGAATAGAGATAAAAAATGATGATTTTAATGTTTTCAATGAGGATGGGGAATCCGTTGGTTCTTATGTGCTTCAAAAAGAGGCTCCAGCTAAACCAATAAAAATTATTGAAGAAATGAACACTGATCCTATTAGAGTTTTATTGAATGTTTTTTCTAAACTTGATGAAAAAAGTGAAGCAGCGACTGTCCAAATAATTTTTAAACCAGTCAAAGATTTTTATACAAAATTTTATTTTAAAGGAATAAAAGATTTAGAAAAAGGTGATAAAGATTCGGAGAAATTTTATGTTAGAAACACTTTTGGCGATAAAGTTATTCGTGGAATTTCCAAAGTTATTACTGCTTCTTTTGGGATAGGAGATAAAAAAACGGAAGAGAAAAGTTTGGGAACAAATACTTTTTTACTTGATCAGGTTAAAAAGAAAATCAATACGGAAGTTGTTTCTACTAATATAAGAATAGTTACATCAGCAATAAAAGAAAACAGAGCAAATGCAATTTTGTCTGATATCAAATCCTCGTTTAATCAATTTGATAACACTTCTGGAAATAGATTTAAATATGAAGATATTAAAAAATCACACAAAAAACATTTTTTTAAAAAATTTTCATTTAGAGAATTTGATCCAGCTTTTGATACTCCACTTAGTATAGAAGAAATTTCTTCTATATTATATTTTGTTTCAGAACAAAAGGGTTTATCTCCTCAGCTTAAAACTGCCGGGTTTAAAACTGCACCATCTCCGGTGAATATACCAGCAGACGGAATTCTTCTGGGCCAAAATATTCATAGAAATTTAGTAACAGATATATATTTTGCTCCAAAAGATAGAATTAGACACTTTTATGTTTTGGGGCAAACTGGTACAGGTAAATCAACTATTTTGGATAATATGATCATTCAAGATATTAAAAATGGGGAAGGGTGTTGTTTTATTGATCCACACGGATCTGATGTCCAAATTATTTTGGCAAATATTCCACCTGAGCGAATGGATGATGTAATTTATTTTGATCCCGGGGGGAATCTTAATATGCCGATGGCTTTGAATATGCTTGAATATGATAAAAATTATCCTGAGCAGAAAACTTTTGTAGTTAATGAATTATTTAGTATTTTTCACAAATTATATGGAGCATCAAATCCAGAATCTATGGGTCCAGCGTTTGAACAATATTTTAGGAATGCAACAATGCTTGTTTTGGAAGATCCAGATACAGGATCAACCCTGCTTGATGTTGCAAGAGTTTTAACTGAGAAAAGTTTTAGAGATTTGAAATTATCAAAATGTAAAAATCCTGTAATAGTAAATGCCTGGAGAGAAAATTTAGAAAAAGCTGGGGGAGAAATGTCGCTTGCAAATGTTGTTCCATATATTACAAACAAATTCGATGTTTTTTTGACAAACGATATAATGAGACCAATTATTGCTCAAGAAAAATCAAGTTTCAATTTTAGAAAAGTAATGGATGAAAAGAAAATCTTATTAGTGAATCTTGCGAAAGGACGCTTGGGAGAAATTAATTCTAATCTTATAGGTTTGATTTTGGTTGGAAAAATTTTAATGGCGGCGCTTTCCCGTGTTGATTCTTTTGGCAAAGATTTACCACCGTTTTATTTATATATAGACGAATTTCAAAATATTACAACGCCTTCGATTTCTTCGATTTTGTCTGAGGCTCGAAAATATGGTTTATCTCTAAATATTGCCCACCAATTTATAGACCAACTTTCTGATGACATAAGAAACTCTGTATTTGGTAACGTTGGAACCATTTGTGCGTACAGAGTTGGCTCTAAAGATGCAGAATTTTTGGAATCACAATTTTCACCTGTATTTGAAGCCAAAGACATTCAAAATATTGATAACTTTAATGCTTATATCAAAATGCTATCAAATGGGATTCCGATAAAACCATTTTCTCTTAAAGCTTTAAGCCCAGCAGAGGGAAATTTGGAACAAGTACAATTATTAAAGGAATTATCCTTTGCTAAATATGGTAGAGACAGAGAAGAAATAGAAGAAGAAATTGCCAGAAAATATAAAAAAGAACCAATAAATTCATTTTAAAATTTTGATATAACTTTCTGCTTATCATTTACTATTGTATAATTAATTCAATGAGTTTAAATGGATTTTTGAAAAAATTCATAAAGTTTTTTCCGATACCAAAATCGCTATCTCTTGATTTTGTCGGGGTTGATATGTGTAGAAGTACTTTAAGAGTAATGCAATTCGAAGATAGTAAATTTGGTAAAATCCCCAAAAGATTTAAAGAATATAATCTTAATCAAGTATGCGGTTTGTTTGAAGTGAATCCAGAATATAAAAATTGTGAGGAACTGATAGGTGTTTTGAAACAGATCAAAAATGATTTTGGTGTTAAATATGTTAATGTTTCTATTCCCGAAGTTCGAAATTACATATACAAAACAAAAATACCAACGAATGTCGGAAAAGATTTGGGGAAAGCATTAATTTTTTCTGTTGAAGAAAATGTCCCGATAAAGCCAGAAGATGCTCTGATTGATTATTTTGTCATAAAAATGGATGAAAATGATATAGAAGCCATTGTTACTGTTATAAATAAGGATATTATAGAAAAATATACTCAGATATTTGAATTGGCGGGTCTGATTCCCATTTCTTTTGAACCAGAAACACATGCAACTGCTCGAGCGATTGTAAAAAATGTTGACGATCAGTTCGTGTTGGTTAATTTGGATCAATATGTTTCAAGTTTGGCAATAATAAAAAACGAAGTTGTTCAATATGCTCAAATTCTTCCTTTGAAGGGTAAAAATTTTGCTGAGGGTTTTGATGAAGAGGAAGCAAGAATTTTGAAGGAGAATATAAATAAAGTAATAATTTATTGGAGTACCTCCTTAACAGAAAAAGATCTACAAAAAATTAATACTATATTTTTGGTGGGGAAAAATGCTTATTCAAATGAATTAATTAATTATTTAGAAAAACACCTACCTTTAAATGTAAAATTTGCCAATGTTTGGTCTAATGCTTTTGATTTGGATGACTATATTCCCAACATTCATTTAAAAGATTCTCTTAAATATGCAACTTCTATTGGTTTGACGTTAAAAAAACTAAGATGACAACAATTCTTTTAGAAAAAAATAAAAAAGATCTAAGAAAAAGTTATGTTAATGAATTTTTGACTAAACTTTTCTTCTCTTTGTCATTTATAATAATTATATGGTTGATTTTGGAAGGTGCCGTTTGGGGATCAATTTTATTAGAAGAAAATTCTTTATCTCGACAAGCAAAACAAGAACAAAAAACAGAACGAGAAAAAATTCTTGATGAATATAAAAAAGAAATTACTGAATTGAAAAACTTAAATAAAAAATTTAGTATCCAAAAAAAATCTGGCTCAGAAATAATCAATTATTTGTATACACAAAAACCAAAAGACATAAATTTTTCTTCAATTCAAATTACAAAAGAAGATAATCACAGTAAGATAAATATTTCTGGATTAGCATCTAACAGAGAATCACTTTTAACTTTTACAAAACTTTTGGAGCAAAATAAATATGTAGAAGATTTTAATTTCCCGATTTCTAATTTAACCAAGAATTTTGATATCCCTTTTAATATAACCTTTATAATAAATAAAGATGAATAATAATTATAAAAAAGTAATATTTTTTGTTTCTATTTTTTTGGTGTTGTTTTGTATTGCACTGTTTGTCGATATACAAAATAATTTTAGAAAACAAAAAATATACGAAATTAGAGATACATTATTTTATTTGAGTAAATTACCTGACAATAATAATTTTTCCCAAAAAATTGAAAATATAATACAGAAAAAAGAACAATTAGGGGAGTATTTAGTGAGTAAAGATAATCCTTTACCAATTATTGAAGAATTTGAGAAAAAAATTATTGATAATAAGTTACAAGGAGAAGTAAAGCGAGCAGATTTTGTTGAGGAAGACTTAGTTTTGGAAATTTTAGCCGAAGGGTCTTTGGGAAATATTAGAAATTTTTTAAGTGATATAGAAAATTTTGACAAAGAAATTTCGATTGAAAGTATAAAAATTGGTAAAATTACATCAGATAATTTAGATAGTTGGGGAATATTTTTGGGGATAATAAGTAGAACAAAATAATATGTTTATAAAAAATAAAAAATATACAATAGAAGAACTGAATGAGAAAAGAAGAGAAAAGATTTCTATTTTTGGCGTGTCAATTTACTTTGATTGGTTTATGATCGTCTGTTTATGTATTTTATTGATTATTTTTATTTTTGTTAAAGCTATTTTGGAATTCCAAGAAATAAATAATTATATATCATCTTCTTTCAAAGAGGAGACATTATTACTTGAAGAAAACAAAATAATAGACAAAACAGATGAAATTATTTCTTTGTTTAATAAAGAAAGTAGTATAAGCAGTTCGACTGTAGGGGAACATTAAAATTTATTCACTACAAATTCTTTATTCCCCTAAATTCTATTCTGGTGGGCGATAAGGGACTTGAACCCCTGACCTTTCCGGTGTAAACGGATTGCTCTAGCCAACTGAGCTAATCGCCCTTAATCCTTTTGGGATTGGTGC
>CAZUCU010000028.1:0-7766 GCA_964618845.1 uncultured Candidatus Saccharibacteria bacterium | reverse complement strand
AATTTCTTATCAGGAAAAGATTCATATAAGTGTATGATGTTTGGAAATTGTTTGATGGTTTTGAATATTGTTGGGTTCCATTCTCCGATGTATACTTTGGTGTTTTCGTTCACTTCTGATTGATTTGTTGCAATTTGTTCTCGTGTGCATTCAAAGATAGTTGTGGCGTCTTCCATTTTGTTTCGTTTGGAGAGTATCTCTTCGATTCGTGGGTCTTTGCCATATCCAGAATTCTTTATTGGTTTGTCGATTTCATAGAGGAAGACTAATTCCTTTTTTGAAAGTAGTTCTCCTTGAAGATATTTAAAATGAATTTCACTCAATTTCTTCATGTCTTCCATTTGTGTCTGCCACTTCTCACCTCCTTCCATAGATTTTAATTTATCTGCAACCACAGGAGCGATATAATCATCCAAGTGTTGTTTGGCATTTTCGTTAAAGATGATTCCCCTAACTTCAGTGATACCGTGTTGTTCTTTGTCCACAATACAAGCTCGAGGAATTGTGTTTTGTCCGTCTATGTCTTTTGAAAAATAAATATGGACATCACTATCTTTTAAATAAGTGGTTGCAGAACCTTCTCCTGCTATACACCATTTAGTTTGAAATCCTTGAAGTGTTGTTGTTAATTCTGTTGGAGATGAACCTTTGGAGAATATTTTCCACTCTCCATCTGTTATCATCAGTCTCTCTGATGGAAGTCTTAGAAAGTTAACATGTTTTTGCATGAAAGCATAGAGCCTCCCAAAGTTTTCTGTTTTTAACAGTTCTTTGAATTCTTGTTGTTTTTGCTCATCTGTTATTTGGAGTGTTGATGGTTTGTGTGTGTATTTTCTCTCTACTTCATCAAATACAAGAGCAAGAGCTTGTTGGTCAAGTTCTGGGAAGTTTGCAACCGTTTCTGTGGTTCGTCTGTTGTATTCTCCCCTTGTGGGGTCATAGTCTCCTTGTTTTAGCACTTCTGCAAACGCCCAGTATCTAAATGATAGTGGTATATCTTGGACTTCTTGGCTTGTGAGATAAGCAAGCCAATCGTGTATTCTTGATGTTTGATCAGTAATGATCATATCCTCAAGTTGTTTGCGATGTTCTGGGGGTATTTGGTAGGTATCTAGTTTGTTGTTTATTTTCTTTTCTAAAGAAGCAAGTATTGTTTGTTTGACTTGTTCGTCTTTTATGGAATCTCTCTCATAACCCAAGAATTCAGCTTCGTTGCCAAGAAGAATTCCTTTGATATATTCATCTGGTATGTTTTTTGGCTTTATTATATATTTTTTGTCTATTAGATGTTCTATAGCATCAACTCCTCTTTGTCTTTGTTCTGGGTCTTCTCTGTCAGTGATTTCTTGGAATCGTTCAAGATAGTTTGTGATCTTGTCTTGAGGTTTTTGAGAAACTTTCTCACCCCTCCTTTTCTTTGTCCTTTTGGCTGTTTGCTCAGTGGCATCTCGAAATTCTTCCTTGTTCCAATATTTATTTTTTATGAATTCTGGTTCAAAGTTTTCCATAGAGGTATTATAGCAAAAAGTCACATAGATGAAATCTGAGAAAAAAATGATATCCTATAAAGATGGACAAAATTTTAAGAAAAATTGAAAAATTTATACCCAAAAAACTCTACAAAATGGGACAGCCAATTTATCATTATTTACTTTCACTTGTGGGAGCAATCAGATATGGGTTCCCTGCTAATAAAATTAAAATTATCGGAGTAACAGGAACAAAGGGAAAATCCACAACGGTTGAATTAATAAATTCAATTTTTCAAACTGCGGGATACAAAACCGCAATGACAAGCACTATCCATTTCAAAATTGGAGAAAAGATTACTCCAAATAAATACAAAATGTCGATGCCCGGGCGATTCTTCATGCAAAAATTTATTTTTGATGCAGTAAAAGCCAAATGTGATTTTGCAATTATAGAAATGACTTCAGAGGGATCTAAACAGTTTCGTCACAAATTCATTTATACCGATGCTTTTATTTTTACAAATCTTTCACCCGAACACATTGAAAATCACGGGTCTTTTGAAAAATACAAAAAGGCAAAAATTAGAATGGTTGATAATCTGCAAAAGAAAAGTGGTGTCTTGATAGTTAATGAAGATAGTGAACACGTAAACGATTTTGTTGAAAGATACAAGGGTGAGGCAAAAAGTTTTAGTTTAAAAGATGTTCATATTGATTCAACTTCCCCTATTTCTTTTGCACTTGAAAATACAACTTATACTTCTTCCCTTGTGGGAGAATTTAATATTTATAATATTCTGGTAGCAATCGCAATTGCAAAACATTTTGAAATTCCTGAAGAAAAAATTGTTGAAGGGATTGCAAAATTAAAAGAGATAAAAGGACGCGCGCAGTTTGTTCCAAATAATCGTGAAATTGAAATTGTTGTGGATTATGCACACACCCCTGATTCATTGGAAGCAATATATTCTGCTTTTGAAAGAAAAAGAAAAATTTGTGTCCTTGGAAACACCGGTGGTGGCAGAGATAAATGGAAACGCCCAGAAATGGCAAAAATTGCAAATAATTTTTGTGATCAAATAATTCTCACAGATGAAGATCCATACGATGAAAATCCTTCACAAATTGTAAATGAAATGAAAACAGAAATTGATTTTAATAAATTAGAAATTGAAATGGACAGAAAAGAAGCCATTAAAAAAGCAATTCTAAAAGCAAATTCTGGCGATGTTGTTTTGATTACGGGAAAAGGAACCGACCCATACATAATGCGAGCAGGTGGTAAAAAAGAGTCTTGGAGTGATTTTGATAAAGTAAAAGAAGTATTGGAAGAATTAAATTAAAGTTATTACAAAGAATTCAAAATTTTTCTCGTCATTTCCCCAACATACCCAGTTGTAGGAAGATTATTTTGTTTTTGAAAATTAATAACAGCTTCCTTGGTACATTCGCCAAAATATCCAGCAACGGGACAATCGTTCAGGGTTTTACCGAGAGGAGGATAAACACCAAGTAAAGCTAATTGTTTTTGCAACATATAATGATCAAGTTTTCTATCTTTACCTTGTTCCAGGTCTTTTTTAAAAAGAAATTTATTATTTTTAGTAACTGTGGGTTTTTCACCAAAAAAATCTTTGATTCCTAAATAAGTTTGGTATGCCAAATCATCTAAAATCTCTTTTCTGATTTCAGGATGAGTAAATTGAGGTTCATAAATATAACCATATTCAACCAAAATAGCAGAAGTGTCCAGAGCATCATTTGAACCAATTGCGATTAACTCTTGGTCTTCTATAATCCCAGTTTTTTCAGCTTCTAAATTACTGACTGCATTAAGATTATTTAACCTATCAAAAATTTTTTCTGAAACTTTTCTACTAATTTCATAATTACCAAATTGTTTATCTGGAATATAAATTGCCATACCATTATATTTAGGAGAATTATACTTAGTTCGTCCTGGATAATCATTGAAATGAATATGAAAAACAAAATCATATTCATTTTCGTTGAGCCACATATTTATTCCATATAATTTAAAAGCCACATCTTCTGGCGCGGTATTATGAAAATTTTTATTATTCAAAATAATTTCTCCATCTTTTACTTTATCTTTAAAATCATCTTGAGAATTTTTTATAAATTCTTTTATTTGTGTTTCTTTTTGAATAAAATAATTTTTCAAAAAATTATTATACCCCCCATTATCGCTTGCCAAGGTAACACTAAATCCAGGTTCTACAACCAAACGATTATACAAATATCGAGACAGTTCCCTATTTAAATCAACTTCCCTAACCCCATCAAAATAAGCACCAGAATTTTCATCATCGTGCCCAGGAACAATTAGTATTTTGATTGTTTTGTTTTTTTCATAAATAGTATTTCTCCCAGAAAAATATCCTTGTCTTCTTTCTGTCACCGACTCAATTGTTTTTTCTGATGCAAAAGCTTTTTCATTTCCTAAACCATAATCAATTTTGAAAGGAAAAAAACAAAATAACATAAACATACCTACAAATAAAAAAAATAGCGGTTTTGATTTTTTCATAAAAAGATTATAACATCTCTTTTATGCCAGAACTACCTGAGGTTCATACCACCGCCACAGAGCTAAATAAACTACTAAAAAACAAAGAGATTGTTGATATTTGGACTTCATATAAAAGTTCTTATTATCAAAATCAAATAAAAAATCCAAAATATTTTAGATATTTCAAAAAAGAAGTCCTTGGCAAAAAAATACTAAATGTAGTGAGACGTGCCAAAAATATTTTAATTAATTTAAACAGTAAAAAAACTATTCTCGTTCACATGAAGATGACTGGGCACTTATTGTACGGAAAATATGTCTTGACTACGCTCGGTACAAGTAAAAAAATGGAGTGGAAGCCAGACCAAAGAGGGCCACTTAATGACAAAATGAATGGATGGATTAGATTAGTCTTTATACTTTCCAATGGAAAACATTTGGTGCTTTCTGATTTACGAAAATTTGCCAAGATAACCCTTGAAAAAGAAATTGAACATTTGGGCCCAGAACCATTAGAACCAAGTTTTAAATTTCAAAATTTTAAGTCACAAATCTACAAAAAACCAAATGGAAAAATAAAAACTGTTTTGATAGATCAAACAATAATTTCTGGAATCGGAAATATTTACAGCGACGAAGCGCTTTGGATGAGCAAAATTCATCCAGAAAGAGTTGTCAAAAGTTTAAAAGAAGCCGAGCTTCGAAAACTTTTTAAAAGTATTAAAGAAGTTTTGAAAAAAGGAATAAAATTTTCAGGTGATTCAATGTCAGACTACAGAAGACCAGATGGCACTTCAGGGAAATTTCAAAAATATCACCGCGTTTATCAACGCAAAAATTTGGAGTGTAAAAGAATAGAGTGCAAAGGAAAAATTTGTAGAATTGTGGTAGGAAGTCGTGGCACACACTTCTGTCCTATTTGTCAGAAATAATTTGTCCGTCCAGCAGGACTCGAACCTGCGACCCTCTGCTTAAAAGGCAGGTGCTCTACCAAACTGAGCTATGGACGGATAATGTTCTAATTTTTAACATTATTTTAATGCTTTTTCAAGTTTTTTACCCTCTCACTTCTTTCTTTTTTTATCTACAATGGTAAATCTACAGCAAAAGCTCCAGCCCCCAGAAACAACATACATAAAGAAATTATACCTAGTAAAATATAAAAAGATTTTTGAAATTCAAATGATTTAATTTCTTTGTCACAAAGAGACAAACTTATTAGCAAATAAATTGCTATCAAAGAAACAACTTGAGTTAAAAATCCGATAACAAAGAATAGCCCAACTAAAGCATTCAAAATACCAAAAAACCAAGCTAAAATCGTAGGAACTGGATATTTATGATTTTTATAATAATCAAAAAAACCTTGCCTATTCTTGTAAATAACAAAATAACTGATATATATAAAAGTTAATCCAAGTGTTAATCTAAGAATAAAATTAGCGATTAATGAAAGCGATAGTAAATCTGGAAAAATATTTAACATATGAAGAAGTATAAAACAAAAACAAACAATAAAGCAACTGTGCTTGTTTTAGACAACATAAGAAGCGTTTTGAATGTTGGTGCAATTTTCAGAACAGCTGATGCCTTTGGGATTTCTAAAATTTATCTTTGTGGTGTTACTCCAACTCCAATTGACAGGTTTGGTCGTAAAAGAAATGATTTACACAAAACGGCTCTTGGAGCAGAAGATACAGTTCCTTGGAAATATTTAAAAAATACTTTGTATTTAATTTTGAAGCTCAAGGAAGATAACTACAAAATAATTTCATTAGAACAATCTTCAAAATCAAAAGATCATAAGGAAATTTCTCTCGGGGAGAAAACTTGCATAGTTTTGGGTTCTGAAACGGATGGAATAAATTCTGAAATTTTGAAATTATCAGATGAAATCGCAGAAATAAAAATGTTGGGCAAAAAAGAATCTTTAAATGTTGCAGTTTCCGCAGGAATATTTTTGGCAAGAATTTTGGACATTTAGCAATCTTGAAATAAAAAAACATAGAGTTATTATTTACAAGAAACAGTTCTAAAAAAATGCCAAGTTCTCACCTAAACAGAGCAGAGTTTGATGCTTTTATTAACCAAATCATCAGAACAAGAGAAAAAAATAAAACAGAAAAAGCCAAAATAAAGGAGGAAAACAAAAGGCTAAAGCGTTGTGAGGAATTTCTCCGTGGGTTACTTAGAACCCACACACATCTTCCGGCCAAAGGGGATATGCGACCCCAGGTTTTTTTCCAAGATATTGAAGGTAACCCAGTTTTAGTTAGAGAATTCTTGGTTCCAGAAACAGAAACAACACTGTTAAAAATGAAAACAATAGCTGCCAAGGAAACAAGGATGATTAAAATGAAAAATGGCAACACTGGTTTTTTACTTTTTGTCTGTCCTTTTAATGATTTTAAGGCTCCCCACTTCAGAATCGTTGTCGATTTCAATACAATGACCTCTGAAGATTACAAAAAGTAATAATGTCGACTTTCCACCGGTCTTCCATAAGGACGACCAGTGTTTTACAAATTTAAAATAAATTTTTCTAATAGAATTTCCAACTCCCCTTCTCCTGATCTTGATTCGTGTAAAATTCGCGAAAGCTCTGAAACTTTTTCCAAAATTTCTTTTTCGCTGTATTTATTCAAACCTTTCTTGGCATTTTGATATGGAAAAGGAGCAAGCCCTGATTCTTTTTGCGAAGACTTGGAGACGATTGCAATATTTTTGAACTGCCAAAATATTGTTCCATGAATTTCCTCGGGCGCAAAAATTTCTAAAAGTTCTCGGTATTTGCTCCATAAATCTTTTTTATTCCTATTTATTATCGAATTACAAATTTCGAAAATTTTGTTTTGGGATTTGGAATTTGGGATTTGAGATTTTCCAACTTCAACACTTTTCTCTGCAAATTTTTTAATTTTATTTAAAGACAAGATCGACACCTTTCCTTCACTCCACACAAAAACATTCTCCGACTCTTTTATCTCTTTTAAAAATTTAAAAATCACTTCTCGCTTCTCGCTGTTCTCTATTCGTTTTACTTTCACAATATACCTATTTTGAAACAGCGCCCTCGACCGTGTCATTTCTTGCAAAATCCCCTCCCTACAATTTTCATCATCAATCACAAAAACGGACGCATCTGGTTTTTTCTCCAGCATTTTTTTGATAAGCTCATTTGCCTTATCACTCGCCTTCTTGGAATCTCCATAGAAAAAGTAAAGCATACAAGGAGTATATCACTAAAAAATGTTATAGGTATTATCACCCTTTTTACCAACAAAAACTATTTTCTTGACAGCACCAAGATCTTCAAAAATAATTCTTATTTTACCAAATCTAACTCTGTAAAAATTTTCAAAACCTTTTAATTTTGTGATGTCTAGACCAACTAAATCATTATTTTTTATTTTCTTAAAAATATCTCTTACTTTTTGAGCATTTTGTTTATTTTACTTCAAAACACTCTTCGAGATTTTATCCATAAACTTTGTCTATAGCTTCTATAAACTCTTCGGCTGTAATTCCACCTTTTCTAATTTTTGTAAAATCAATTAAAGTTTCCCATTCTCCCTCATCCCCCCATTCATCGACCGCAGGTACAATTTTAAAAATTGGTTGTGATTTTCTAACCACAGTATATGTTTGTCCTTTGTGAATTAATTGAATATACTTTTCGGAATTTTCACGAAAATCTTTAAAACCAATAATTTTAGGTTTTTTTCTAATTTTAATTTTTGCTTTCATACAAACAAGTTTAT
>CAZUCU010000027.1:0-7791 GCA_964618845.1 uncultured Candidatus Saccharibacteria bacterium | reverse complement strand
AATTTCGTACTTCGGATTTCGGATTTGATATTTTTAACACTTTGTGTTAAAAATATTGAATTATGACAGTAAGAATGCGACACACAAGAGCTCATACGAGGAATCGAAGATCTCATCATGCATTAGAAAAACCAACTTTGTCTAAGGACAAAGAATCAGGAGTTGTGCATCTAAGACATCGAGCCTCTTCTGTTACAGGAAAATATAAAGGTAGAACTGTAATTGATGTAGAAAAAAAAGCTCTTAAAAAAGTCAAAAAACAATCAAATAAAAAATAAAAGAAAAAGGCCCGTGAATTAAAACAGGCCCTTTTCTTTGCATAAATGTTTTTTTTGATATAATAAACAAGTAATCATATGGCGAATAGGCACCTTTCAAGATCAATTGTTCTTCAAACTCTATTTGAGTGGGATTTTGGTAGTTTAGATTTGAATGAGGCCTTAGAAGTGCTTTATCGAAATACCGATGAATTTGCTGACGGGATAGCGGATATTGATTTTATGAGCAAACTTCTTTCTGGAGTTATTAATAAAGTTGAAGATCTAAATAAAATTATTATTGAGGCAGCACCCGATTGGCCCTTGGAAAAAATTTCTAATGTTGATAGAAATGTTTTGAGAATTGGTCTCTTTGAACTTTTGTTTTCTGATAGAGATGAAGTTCCACCAAAAGTTGCGATTAATGAAGCAATTGAACTTGCAAAAAGTTTTGGTGGAGATCAAAGTGGAAAATTTGTAAACGGGGTTTTGGGGGCAGTTTACAAAGAAATTGGTGAGCCCGGAAAAGATCAAA
The DNA here is from genome assembly GCA_964618845.1 of uncultured Candidatus Saccharibacteria bacterium. Classification (GTDB taxonomy): domain Bacteria; phylum Patescibacteriota; class Minisyncoccia; order Phycocordibacterales; family JAACPR01; genus CAZUCU01. Next base: position 6,999 of record CAZUCU010000027.1, on the reverse strand, counting down.
AGTCCACTAAAAAAAATATATCATTTGAAGAAATGCCCATTGAAGAAAAAGTTGGTGCTGTGGTTTTTGCCAAAAAAGATGATGATATATTTTTTGCTCTTGTACATGATGTTTTTGGACATTGGACCTTATCCAAAGGAGGTAAAGAAAATGGTGAAGATGATGAAAGCACCCTGAAAAGAGTAATTAAAGAAGAAATTGGAGTGGAAATTGTAAATATTTTAGATAAATTGGGAGAAAATGAATACATAGCCAATCATCCAGAAAAAGGAAAACATAGGAAAAAGGTTGTTTATTATTTAGCAGAAGCGATTTTTGGAGATGTTAGAATTGGTGCTGATAAAACAGGATTGGATGATGCCAAATGGTTTAAAGCAACCGATATTCTTGACTTGAATTTTTATAATGATATTGTTCCTCTTATGACAAAATCAGTTGAAATTTTGCTAACAAAATAAAATGAATGGAATCGATTTTGGGAAAATAGAAAAAAAGCTTGGGGTAGAATTTAATAATAAAGATTTACTTATTACTGCCTTTACACACAGATCCTTTTTAAACGAGAACAAAAAGGCAGGTTTGGGACATAATGAAAGGTTGGAATTTTTAGGTGATGCTGTATTAGAACTCGCTGTAACTTTATTTTTGTATGAGAAATATCCCAAAAGAGATGAGGGTGAATTAACTTCTTTTCGTGCTGCACTTGTAAATACTAATACTTTGTCATCGACTTCAGAAAAACTTGGTTTTAATGATTTTCTTTTACTTTCCAAAGGAGAATCCAAAGACATAGGAAGAGCGAGACAATATATCTTGGCAAATACTTTTGAGGCTGTCGTTGGTGCAATTTATTTAGACTTGGGGTATCAAGCAGTGTATTCTTTTATTTCTAAAAATATTTTTCCTCTGATTGATGAGATCGTAAAAGAAGGAACTTGGATTGATGCCAAAAGTTTATTTCAAGAAAAAGCACAGGAAAAATTTGGTTTTACTCCACAATATGAAACTATTGGAGAAGAAGGACCAGATCATGATAAAAAATTTATGGTTATTGTAAAGATAAATAAAAAAACAGAAGGTAAGGGGAAGGGAAGTTCTAAACAGGAGGCAGAACAAGAGGCAGCAAGAGAAGCACTACGAAAACACAAATGGTTGCCTAAATAATCCGCCCAAATAAAATACCTATAAAATTTTTAAAGGGGGGACCCACTTTGTCACCCTTCCCTTATAAAAATTTTATAGGTATTTTATTTGGGCGGATTATGTTCTTGAGGAGAGGAGATTAAACAGATCTTCTGTTTTTTCCTAAATATCTATCTGTCTAAATATCTAAATGTCTGTTAAAATGTATGTGATATGCGATTAAAATCTTTGGAAATGATTGGATTTAAATCTTTTGCCCAAAAAGAAAAGTTAGATTTTGAATCTTCTATTTCAGCAATTGTAGGGCCCAATGGGTCAGGAAAATCAAATATTGTAGAATCTTTCAGATTTGTTTTGGGAGAACAGTCTCTCAAATCTATGCGTGGAAAAAGGGGAGAAGACCTGATCTTTAATGGTAACAATAAAATTTCAAGACAAAACAAAGCTGGAGTGAAATTGGTTTTTGATAACAATGATAATCTTTTGAAAATTGATTTTGATGAAGTTGTAATTGAACGCGTGGTTCATCGAGATGGTATTAATGATTATTTTTTAAATGGATCAAAAGTTCGTTTAAAAGATGTTCAAGAAATTTTAGCAAATGCAAATATTGGTACCTCGGGGCATCATATAGTTTCTCAAGGAGATTCGGATAGAATTTTAAATACTTCAAATAAAGAGCGGAAAGCATTATTTCAAGATGCTTTAGGACTTAGAGTTTTTGAATATAAAAAAAATGAATCAATTAGAAAATTAGAAAAAACCGCAGAAAACATAAAAGAAGTAGAATCACTTAGAAGAGAAATTGCTCCACATATTCGATTTCTCAGAAAACAAGTTGAAAGAATAGAAAAAGCAAAAGAGTTACAACAAAAATTAAAAGATCTTTATTTGGAATATTTAAGTAAAGAAGATAAGTATTTGAGAGAAAAAGAAAAACAATTAAAAAATAGCATTGTTATTCCAGAACAAGAATTAAAAGAAATCAATGAAAAAATTGAAAAAATCAAACAAGAATTAGAAGGAAAAGGACAGAAAAAAAAAGGAAAGGAAGAATTAGAGAGAAAAATTAATTTGGTAAGAATAGAAAAAGGAGAATACAGAAGCAAAATTTCTCAAATAGAGGGACAAATCTCATCTTTTGATGTTTTAATAAAAGAAGAAGAAAATCGTTCTGATTCAATCTTAATTACCAAAAAAGAATTAAGTTTATTAAATGAAGATTTAGAAAAACAAAAGAGAGATATTGATTTTCAAAATGATCCAATTATTTTGAAAAAAATTGTGCTTAATTTATTAAATAAAATAAAAACTTTCATTCAAAAATTTGTTGGAGACAGTGCAACCCAATTTAAGCAAGAGTTAAAAGATAAAATTGATAAATTACAAACTGAAAGAAATAAATTTACAGAATTTTTACATAAATTAGAAGGGGATGAAAAAGAAATTATAAAACAATTAGAAGAATTTGAAGACAAAAAGGAAGAATCAAATTTACAAATAGAGATTATTGATTTAATGAGTAGAAAAAATCAATTGGAAATTGAAATATCAAGACTACAAAATGAAATGAGAATTTTGGAAGCAGAAAAAGAAGAATTTAAAAGAGAAATTTCGGAGGGGATAGTTTTGATTGGGAGAGAAATTCAGAATTTTCAAAAAACAGAAAATAAAGATCAAAAATCAGTTTTAGAAGAAAACAGAGAGGAACAAAAAAATAAAAGAAAGGATTTGGAGAGAATGAAAATTAGATTAGAAGAAATGGGCGGTGCCGGTGGCACTGAAGTTACGAAAGAATTTGAAGAAGTTTCTGTTCGTGATCAGTTTTTGGAAAAAGAAATTATTGATTTAAAAAATTCTTCTGAATCTTTGAATAAGTTAATTGATGATTTGACATCAGAAATTGAGACAAGATTTAAAAGTGGTTTGGATAAAATAAATAAAGAATTTACGAAATTCTTTTCTTTAATGTTTGATGGTGGAGAAGCACGACTTGTAGTTGAGAAAACCGAAATTCAAAATCCGAAATTCGAAGGAGATGAAGAAGTTGAAATAGAAGAGGGGATAGAAATTCATGTTAATTTACCAAGGAAAAAGATTAAAGGATTGATGATGCTTTCTGGGGGAGAGCGAGCTCTCACTTCTATTGCGCTTTTGTTTGCAATGTCTGCGGTCAATCCACCGCCTTTTATTATTTTGGATGAAACAGATGCGGCGCTTGATGAAGCAAACTCACGAAAGTATGGCGATATGATTGAATCACTTTCAAAAGATTCGCAATTGATTTTGATAACTCACAATAGAGAAACAATGTCACGAGCAGGAATTATTTATGGTGTCACAATGACAGAGGGAATGTCACAAGTACTTTCAATTAAATTTGATGAAGCTTTGAAGGTGGCAAAATAATCTTAAAAAATAAAGATAATTTTGATGTTTAATTTTCTTTTAACCAATGATAATATTTATCTATGAATGAAAAAATTAATCCAGATTTTGAAAAAGCAGGCTTAATAATTGAGGGTAATAGAGTACTAACATATTCAAAAATGGTTTGTCCACTTGATTGTAAATATTGTTTTGTTGATGTTCTAAATAATGAACAAAAAAGAACCTTCGTTTATCTATCCAAAGAACAATTTGAGCTTTTAAAAAAATTACCCAATGAAATAAGATCTATTATGCTTGGTTGTGATACTGAGTTTTTACAAAATAGGAAAGAGGTGATTCAATTATTAGATAAATTAATTACTTTAAAAAAGAATATTTCAATAATAACAAAACTCTCTTTGACCAAAAAGTTTATTTCTGAATTAAAATTAATTCAAGATAAACTTAATGTTCAAGGTAATATTATGACTTTTTCTATTTCAATTCCTTGTTTTAAATCTAGTAATTTTTGGGAACCCAAAGCTCCTAGCCCAGAAAATAGAATAAAAACATTACGTGAGGCATATTCGCAGGGACTAAAATGTATGGTTGCAATTAGACCACTTATTCCTAATATTAGTGAATCAGAAATTAATGAAATTATAGAAAAAACAAGTCCCTATGTTTTTGGATATTATTCTGGACCATTGTATTTAAAAAATTTGAATAGTGGTCTATTTACTGAAGGAGACATATCTAAATCAGAAATTTCAATTGAAGAAATTCAACCTGATTGGATGCCAATCGGAAATAAGTTTTTAAAAATTGAAAATAAACATTTAATGGGGTTTTTAAGAAGGAGAATTATAGAAAAAGGAAAACCTTTATTTGAAGGAGCTGCTGATGGAATAGATTTTTTAATAGAAGAAAAAAATGATTAATTTTGAAATAAAAAATAAAATTTCAAATTTAGGAGAAATAAAAAAGATCTTAAAAAACAGTCGTGCTATTTATTGTGGAAAATTTTTTCAAAATGATATTTATTTTAAAACAGGAGAAGAAAAAATTAAAATTAGAGAAATAAATAATAAAGAATTACAATTGATTACTTATTTTAGAAAAGAAAAAAAGGGGAAAAAGGAATCATCTTATAAAATAAAACACATATCGAATATATATAAAAAGAAATTAACTAAAAGAAAAATTCCTGTTTGTGAAATTATAAAAGAAAGGGATTTGTGGATATTAGACCATACAAGAATTCATCTTGATAAAGTTAAAAAATTAGGAAAATTTGTAGAATTAGAAACCGTAATAGATCATATCTCTAACGACGAAGCAAATATCGAATTTGGTAAAATTATAAAATTACTGAAACTTAACAAAAAGAAATCTATCCCGTATTCATATTCTGATTTAGTTTCAAATTAATTATAACCATGTAAAACTAACTTTTTATTTGTGTTGTTTCAACCAATACCAAATCTAATTTCTTTTCATCCAAATTTGCCTCTTTTACTTTTACTCTAATTTTGTCTCCGAGTGTAAATACTTTTCCTTTTTTTTCTCCAATCATTCTGAAATTTTTTTCATCATAAGAATAAAAGTCATTATCCATATTTGTAACATGAATTAATCCTTCTGCCCCTGTATCATTTAGGGTTACATAAAGACCCCATTTTGCAATACTAGAAATTATTCCATCAAACTCTGCACCAATGTGGTTAGCCATAAACTCCACTTGTTTATATTTAATTGATTCTCTTTCGGCTTCAGCTGCCGTGATTTCTTGAGAAGATGAATGATCAGCAATTTCAGTAAAACTTGAAACTTCTTGTTCTGTTAAATTTTTATTTTCCAAAAATTTTGCCAAAATTCTATGGACTACCAAATCCGGATACCGTCTAATTGGTGAGGTGAAGTGTGTGTAATATTCAAAAGCAAGTCCGAAATGTCCTGAATTTTTGGGTGAGTAAATAGCTTTTTGCATAGTTTTGATTGCAGCCGTTGAAATTAATCCTTCTTCTGGTTTTCCTATAACTGAATCCAGAAGTTTATTAAATTCGCTTGGATCAATTGAACCATCCTGATTTATATCAAGTTCATAACCTATTGCTTTTATGAACACAGCAAGTTCTTCTAATTTTTTGGGGTCAGGTAAATCGTGAACTCGATACATTAATCCAGCAGGTTTACCACCATTTCTTTTGAAATCTTCATCATAAATATATTTTGCTACATATCTGTTTGCCAAAAGCATAAATTCTTCAATTAAAGAATGTGTGTCCAAATGTTCTTTCTTTTTAATTTCTATGGGTACATTATTTTTATCAAGAACAAATTCAAACTCTTCTTTAATAAATTTGATTGCACCATTTGCTATTTTTTCATTCGCAAGTTTTTTAGAAAGTTCGTTTAATATAGCCAGTTCTTCTTTGAATGGTCCATAATTTTTATTTATTGTTTCCTGTGCTTCTTCATATGTAAATCTTTTATCAGAGTGAATAACAGTTTTTCCAAACCAAACATCTTTTACTTTTGCATCTTTATCAATAACAAAAATAGTAGAAAATGATAAACGGTCTTCGTTTGGATTCAGAGAACAAATATCAGTAGAAAGAATTTCTGGAAGCATTGGGATAGTTCGGTCTACCATATAAACAGAAAAAGCCCTTTCTTTGGCTTCAAGGTCAAGCGCAGATCCCGGTCTTACAAAATGAGAAACATCAGCGATATGAATTCCAATTTCAAAATCACCATTATCTAAAGTTTTGATTGACAAAGCATCATCAAAGTCTTTAGCGGTTTCGGGGTCAATTGTAAAAGTAGTTGTTTTTCTAACATCTTTTCTTTTGGTGATTTCTGATTCTGGAATAGGAGACCATTTATTTTTTTCTTCTTTTGCTTCTTTCTCAATTTCATTTGAAAAATCTGCAACAATTCCTCGCTCGAGTAGAATAGATTGAATTTCTACTTCGTGTTCACCTTTTGGCCCAATTATTTTTACAATTTTTGCTTCGGGATTATTTCTGTCCTCGTCCCACTTTAGAAATTCAACTTGGACTTTATAATTCGAAGAAATTTTTTCACACTCAGTTTTGGACAAATAAAAATCTACATAAATTCGACGATCATCTGCAACAAAAAAACAACCGTTACTTTCTTTCATTTTTTTTACAGTTCCAACAAAAAATTTTTTTGATCTTGAAATTAATTCCACAACCTCAGCTTGTTTTCTATCCTTCAAAATTTCATTTAAAATATGAACTTTAACTTTGTCTTGATGAAAAGCTCTCTTTATTCGCTCTGGTTGAATTTCTATAAATTCTTCTGTTTCTGGGTGTATAAAATAGCCGTAGCCTCTTGAATTTACATTGATAGCAAGTTCAAGCTCTTGTATATTGATTTCTATCATAATTGCTTACATATTATGTTATTTTGGGTGTTAAAACAAGGATTCACACAAAGAAAGCCCGTTCATACTTA
>CAZUCU010000026.1:3920-7923 GCA_964618845.1 uncultured Candidatus Saccharibacteria bacterium | reverse complement strand
GGTGTTTGGAGGTTGTGGTGTTCGGGGTTTGGCATGGGGGTATTATTTAATTAACTAAAACATTTTTTCAAGTGCTTTTTTTAATTCATCAAGAGATTTTTCTCTGTTAATTTGTTCTTCAATATTTGGGAGTACGTCTGTATTTCCATCTTCAAATTTCAGATCAAGTTCAGACAAATCTGGTTCTGGACCTTTACCAAAACAAATTGCGACAACTTCCTGTGCTGTGAGTGTTCTAAGTTCGCCCACTTTATTTTTGGGAGATTCAATATCAAACTTATTAACAACCCCCGCTCTTGATTCTGTTTGAAGATTTATTTCTGCTTCTGGCCAACCATTACTTATAAAAAACCCAAATTCGTGGGCAATTTTATAAAGTTCCCATTTTGTTTCTTCTTCTGGCACCGTGCTTATGAAATGTTTGAGGATATAATGATCTAATTCATATTGCATTAGACCCTCATTTCTACCCTTGAAAGCAACTGGGTTTCTCCATTCCCTTAAAATATTAAGCAGTTGTCTCATAGATAAAACTTCTTTGTGAAGTTTTTCTCTAAGCTCCATAGCGCCCATACTATTCCCTTCTTCAGAAAGAATTTTATTGTGTCTTCCGGAAAAAATATCCTGAATATGTCTTGCAAAAGCGGCTAATTTAAAAAGTTTTTCTTCTTCGCCTTCTGGAATCTTCATTATTCCATATCTATTTATTAAACCAGAAATCAAAACATGAAACAATTCGCTTTTTTGCAATTCTTGATCTTCTTTTTCTTCAATTTTATTGCCAACATCCAAAGATTGTGGTAGATAATCATGTTCTAATTTAATTAATCTGGAAAGAAAAGCGGCATCCATATCTTGTCTTCCTACATAAAGATCTCCGCCATCAATTTTAGGAAAATTTCCCGTAAGAATTACACAAAATCCTTTTTTAACCTTTAGTTTTTCTCCAGAATCACCCTGAATAGGAATTATATCTCCTGGTTTTCGGGTCATAATATGATTCAAGAGAATAAGAGTATCGTGGGGAATAGCATCTGCTTCATCAATGATAATTGGCCGTCCCTCCTTCATTGCCTTATAAACTGGGCCCAAATAAAAACTAGAGAAAGTTCCGCCAGATTGTTTCAAATAAACCTCTACTAAAATTTCTCTTTTTAGGATTTTTTGTTCGGGTGTTGAATTTTTACCCTCTTCAGATTCAAGCCACTCTTCAAATTCTTTATAAATTTTTTCTCCTTTGAGTTTTTTAGCCTCTTCCTCAATTACTTTTATATTTAAGGTTCTGTGCCCTGTAAAATCAGAGGTTGTTGTTTCTTTCGATCCAGAAATAATCAGCGGTCCAAAAGCAGATTCTCTGATTGATTTTTTTACTTCTTCTTTTTCTTTATCAGAGACAGTAGGATTATTTTTTAACCAATCTGTATATTCATCCTCAACAATAGCATCTATTTCTTCTTTTGTTTTATATTCCTTCAAATATTTATGAGAGGCTCTAATCGCCATTTCGGTTTTACCAGAACCCAAATGACCATGTATGAATATTGGCCGTCCATCTATAATAGCCGCTTGAACATCGAGAATTTGTTTTTCTACATATGGCGTTTCTGTTATTCTTCCTTTTATACCATCCCCTTCTAAATAATTTTTTAGATATTTTTTTAATCTTCGAAGACCAATACCATAAAACACTTCTGGGTTTTTGTATTCAAAATCTTTTAATAAGCTCTCGACAATGTTCAAAGAAAGATTAAATTTTCTTAATTTTTCCTCTGTTTCAGAGGGAGTTGCTCCTTTGTTTTCCATCTCCTGTATAAAATTTGCAACTCTTCTTGATTGTATATACATATAATCTTCTAAATTTACAGATCTTAAATATTTCAACAAATCATTATAAAAATTTCTTTCTATAAGTTTAGATATTTTTCCCTCATTAGATCCTTCTTCATAAACAGAAATATCTTCTGGTCCTAATAATTTAGAGAGAATTGCTGAATAATCTTTTGGGTCTTCTAATATTTCTTCTACTTCAGATTCAGGATTGTTTTCTAATATGTAATTAAAGGCTTCTGTACCTCCCAAAGTTTTCATTAATGCTTGCTCTTTTGCAATTGAAAACTTAACTTTGGAAACATGAGAACGATTTAATCCTTCTTGTCTAACTTGTTTATATAAATCTTTTTCTAATGACATAATGGATATATTATAACATTTTTAAATCCAAATAACTTTGTAAAATTATCGTTGCTGCCGATGCGTCAAGCATTTCATTTGCCTCTCCAAGCATTTTGGCGGCTTGATGTGAGGATAAAACTTCTGGATGCAAAATGATCTCCAAGTTAAATTTTTCTTCTAATTTATTTTTAAATTTTTTTATTTCTTTCATAATCGGATTATCTTGCATTTTAAAATCTTTTGATTCTCCCAAAACGACTTTCAAAATACCTTCCTCTTCTATCAAAGATTTTAGATTATCAAATAGTTTTTCATCGTTTAATAAAACCTTTTTGGGGAAAGCCATCTTTTGGTTTTCATCAGAAATAGCAATGCCAATTCTTTTTGATCCATAATCTATACCTAAAATTTTCATATAGATAAAATACCAAAAAAAAGAAAACTCGGCTACTGCCGAGTTTCCAAATTCTGTCTTCGAACAATTCTGAGATTATAATCCTCAAGAAGTAAATAATGTGTCGGCAATTTCCCCATAGCCGATATTCCTGCTAACGGATTTATACTCAAAAAATCAGCCTGTTGATTATATTTGGTTGAAGGATTTAAATATGCATTAATTTCCCAAAAATAATCACAAACCAACTGTCGAAACGCCACAAAAGGACCAAAACTTTTCTGGAATTCTGCTTGTCTAATCGTTTTTTCTGGCTTTGAAGAAAAAGAAAATCTGACAATAAAATATTCCCGCCCAAAAAAATTTTTTCTTCTTTGGAAAAAGGCGCCCACCATATCAAATCCATCTTCTTCCAAACACCTGTCCAAATGAATTAAAGAGATTGGATAATTTTCCTTCAAAATCTGTCTACCAGAACCAAAAGTAATATCTCTCTTTCTGAATGATTGGTCAGTTGCAAAAATTCCATTTGGAACCAAATCAATATTGGACACCAAAAATTGCACAATCACAAAAGACAATTTTTCTGGTCTTTTATTCATTTTATTTGGAACTTATTTATTCCTAATATAATCCTATTTCTCTCAAGAATGCAAATTGGGGGGGCCAACTGGCGGAGAGGGCGAGATTCGAACTCGCGATCCGGTTTCCCAGATTCCGGTTTTCAAGACCGGTGCTTTCAACCACTCAGCCACCTCTCCATGTACTGGTTGTAAAAAAATAATAACAAAAAAGGACCTTTTTGCAATAAATTTGATATTATTTGATTGTTAATAATTTTAATCAGTATAAGGTCTACTGGACAACAACTGACAAACCAACAACACAAAAAATATTAAATCTTGGTTTCTATAAATCATTTTTACTTTCATTAACAGCAAATATATTTTCTTTTGCCGTAGGATATTTTATTCAATTGTTAATTTAAAAGCGGCGCCTACGGCGCCGCTTCTCTCCTTCTTTTTTTGATTTCCTTGATTTTGTTACCAATATTTTTTTCAAGATCCTCTTTCTTCCTTTTGTATTGATGAGAACCAAAGGGAACAGTTTTGTAAAGATCGCCTTCCCTCTTAAAAACAGTAAAAGTAATCCCTGATCTTTGTCTTCTGGCAATCTGGCGAAGTCTAGTAATCATTGAATAAGGGACATAATAACCATACATCTGCTTACCTTCAAAAAAGAAAGAACAGAAATTTTGATCACATTCCTGACCAAGAGCCTTTGCAATAATTTCATTTGCACCTACACTCAAATCACCCACAACCCACTGAACAGATCTTTTTGTTTTCATGGTGTACTCCTTCTCTATATAAACTACCCAAAAGAAAAATAAAATCAACTATCAAGCAAATTTTGCAAACGAGGTTAAACCTCGAA
>CAZUCU010000026.1:0-3820 GCA_964618845.1 uncultured Candidatus Saccharibacteria bacterium | reverse complement strand
CAAACGAGGTTAAACCTCGAAAAGTTTTTTTGGCTCAAAATAAGCATTTTTTGCCTTTTGATTAGAATTCGAGGTTAAACCTCGAAGAGACATCAATACTATTTAAGATTTTTTTTGAATCCTCTTCTTCAGCAAAAGATACTACTCCCATATTTACCCCTATTGGGATAATTTCAAAATTAGTTAGATCTTCTTCAAAAATCACTTTCAAAGCAAAGGAGTGTGTTGTCTCAAAAGAAAAATATTGATCAAATATAAAGTTACCAAGCGAATAAAAAATTGCTTTACCTTTATATTCTTCAAAAGGTTCAACAACGTGGGGGTGTGAACCGATTATTAAATCTGCACCCTCATCAATAAACTTATGTGCTAATTCTTGTTGTCTCTTGGTATAAGTATTCAGATATTCCTCTCCCCAATGTGGAAAAACTATTATCTTGTAACAAGAACTGCGAATTTTTTGAATTTCTTCCAAAGCAGGTTTTTCATTTTTTGTATACAAATCATGATACCCAATAAAACAAAAATTTTTATCTTCCAAGATAATTTGTTTGGATAGATTTTCATTATTCATCGCGGAACCAAAATATAAAATTTCAAATTTGTCTAAATTATTTTTTGTTTGTTGAAGCCCATCTGCATAAAAATCTAAACTATGATTATTGGCCAAACTTACAAGACCGAAGTTATATTTTTTTAAGGTTTTCAAAAGAATAGGATCAAAAGTGAATCTCAAAATTTCACTATTGGGCAAAGAAACAGATTGATTATTTGTAATTGTTCCTTCCAAATTGCCCACTATTAAATCTTTTTCTTCGAATAAACTTGAAACACTTTTTAGCAAAGAGCCATAATCTGATTTTTGAGCAGTAAATCTTACCCCTCTATCAAACATCATGTCTCCGACAAAAAGAATTTCTATTGGCTCTGATTGTTTAATTTTGTTTTCTATAAAATTTTCTACGTTTTCTGGGATCTCAGAAATTTTTTCAGGTTGAATTTTGGAAGGTGTAAATAAAAAAAGAAAAAAAGCTATAATAAAAAAAGAAAACGAGAATATCAAAAATTTTTTCATTACTAATATAATGGCATTTTACTTCTCAAAAACAAGTTATTTGATAGACTTATTAGAATGATATATGAATTAATTATTATATTTTTGGCACTTGGGGGTCTATTTTTATGTATAAAAATTTATAAAGAAAAACAAAAAGCAAAACCCTTGGTTTGTTTTGTGGGTGCAGACTGTGAAAAAGTTGTTAGAGGTCAATTTTCAAGTTTTTTGGGAATCGGTTTAGAAGTCTTCGGCGGTTTATATTATCTATTTATAATAATTTATTATTTAATTTTAATGAATTTCGATTTTTCATCCAAAGAGATTTTTCATTTAATTTTAATACTTTCTTCTGGAATGGCCTTTCTTTTTTCTTTATTTTTAACTTTTATCCAGGCTTTTATAATTAAATCCTGGTGTTCGTGGTGTTTAATTTCTGCTTTATTAACAACATTGATCTTTATTTTGGGATCAATAATATTTTTTTAAAATTTAATTACTCACTATAATTAACATTATCATTTTGCTATAATTAAAAAGATGAATCAGCCTATTAAAATAAATAGAATAAGTTGGCAAGCATACGAGCACTCTCATACTGGTGACAAGTCTTCAGATTGGTTTTGGGGATTGGGAGTAGTATCAGTTGGAGCAATAATTTTATCGATTTATTTTGGAAATATTCTATTGTCTATAATTTTTTTCTTATTCACTGTTATATCAATAATGATGGCAAAGAAGAAACCAGAAATACATACTTTTGAAATAACAAGAAAGGGGGTGCGAGCGGGCAATTTGCTTTTCCCCTATTCCAATTTAGAGTCGTTTTGGGTTGATGATAATGAATACGATGACAAAATAATTTTTAGAACAAGAAAGGCAATGCAAAATTTTTTGATTATTCCTTTTGATAGTACAGAAACAGACCCAGAATTACTTAGAGATTTTTTATTAGACTATTTGGATGAAGAAGAATTAGAAGAGCCACTTCACCAGAAACTAATGGAGTTTCTGGGGTTTTAGTGCGAGTAACGAGAATCGAACTCGTGTCTTATCCTTGGGAAGGATACATTCTACCACTAAACCATACTCGCTTTTTAAAAATTATACTCAAAAAATGAATTTTTTCTAATTTTGTTGTAAACTCAAAACATTGCTCTCGTCGTTCAATGGATAGGACACGACTTTGCGGAGGTCGTAATGTAGGTTCAATTCCTGCCGAGAGCACTATCAACAAAAAACACCTCTCTATAAAATTGGTTTTGTGATTATTTTACTGAAATTTTCTTTATTGATTTAGCTAATCTTGATTTTTTTCTCGATGCAGTATTTTTTTTGATTGTATTCATCTTTGCACCTTTATCAAGAGCTTTGTAAGCTTTTGGCAGTTCTTTTAGTGCATCTTCTACTTTCCCTTCTTTGATAAATTTTTCGACCTTTTTAATCTCACTTTTTATATTTTTTTTTCTTCTTAAATTAAAAACTTTCTTTTTTTCAGAAGTTCTTAGTGCTTTTTTTCCTCCTTTTGTTATTGGCATAGTAGAAACAATTTAACAGGTTATTAAAAAAAATCAACCCCGTAAAGTGCCAAAGCACTACGGGGTTCCTCCGTAAAGTCTCACGACCGCGGGGTTAGAAACTATTCAACACTTAAAGACAGAACAAGCCCTAAACCTGCTTCAGAACTCTCACCCCCTAGTGTTTTGTTTTCCTCCCCGTGCTTCAAATATGTTTGAAGAACTCTTATAGCAATAATTTCTATTTCTTTTTGGTGTTTAAGAAAACATTGTTTTGCCTGAAAATCTGTTTCCTTTTTTAAAATCACATGAGGAGTGGGAATCGGACAAACATCAAAAAACTTTTGAATTTGTCCTAAACAATCTTCCTTCAGATTGCTATTAGTATCAGCAAAACGCGTCAAAAAAGAAATTAAGTTATCCTTCCTAATAAAAAGATTTTCTCCACCAGTAATATCACAAAGAATCCAATTGGGATCCCATATCGGTGGCAAATAAATCCTTCTTATTTTGTTTGAATTAAACAAAAAATGAGTACGGGAATCAAAGTGTGCAAAATAATAAGCCAGAGCCAAAAACAGATGTCGAAGGGTCAGTTTTTCTTTTGGTGTTTGCATTTCAATGTTCTTTCCCAAAGACAAATTATCAAATATTAGACAATAAGCAACTATTTTCTTATTATTGAAGTATGATTTCTAAAATTAAAGGAGAGATAGAAGAAAATAATTTAACCAATGTAACAATTGATGTCGGTGGTGTTGGTTATAAAGTTAATTGCACAGTTGAAGACTCCAAAAAATTAAAAGTCGGTTCCAAAGTTTCTATTCACACCCATCTTGATGTCAAAGAAACTTCCATGGAACTTTACGGCTTTCTTGAAGAAGAAGACAAAAAAACTTTTGAGCTTTTGCTTACTGTAAATGGAATTGGGCCGAAGACGGCACTTCAAATTTTAAATTCTACTTCTACCAAAACATTGATAGAGGGCATTTCGTCTGGAGATCCACGACACTTGGAAGAAATTTCTGGTCTCGGTCGCAAACAATGTGAAAAACTTGTTTTGGCGTTAAAAGAAAAGGTGGGGATTGTGGAAATTGATGAAAAAGTTAAATCTGGAACAAGTGATGCGATTGAGGCACTTGTCTCACTTGGTTATTCTCGCAAAGATGCGCGCGATGTCATTTCCAAAATTGATAAAAAACTAAAAACAGAAGAAATTATCAAAGAAGCATTAAAAAATTTAACACGT
>CAZUCU010000025.1:0-7939 GCA_964618845.1 uncultured Candidatus Saccharibacteria bacterium | reverse complement strand
ACGAAATTCGAAACAAATCCGAAATTCTAAATTCGAAATCAGAAACAAGGGTTTGGAATTTCGGATTTCTGATTTCGTGCTTGTTTCGAATTTCGTGCTTCGTATTTCGGATTTCTTTACCATTTCGTGCTTGTTTCGAATTTTGTGTTTCTAATTTCGAGTTTTTAAATTTTTACAAAAGCTCCTCCTGTGGATTTCTGATAAACCATATTTTTTGATTGCTTTTATGTGTGAAGATGTGCCATATCCTTTATGAATTTCAAAACCATATTTGGGAAATTTCTCTGCAAGTTTTACCATTCTTCTATCTCTTTTAACTTTGGAGATCACCGAAGCTGCCATGATTACCGGTTCAATTGAATCACCACGAATAATAACCTTATGTATAAATTCTTTTGGAAATTTTATAGAACCATCAACCAAAAAATATGTCTTGTTTGTGTGATCAATTCTCCTTAGAAGTCTTTTAAGGAGAATTTTTACACATCTCGAAATTCCAAGTTTATCAATCAACTTTTCTGAAATCATAGAATTTTTGAATTGAACCTTGTCGCCAAGTTTTTTTATCGCACCAAAAATTTCTTCTCTTTTTTTCTCTGAAAGTTGTTTGGAATCATGTAATCCAATTTTGAGAAGTGGGTTCATTATTTCTTTGTACTGAATTATTGTAACAACAAAAAAAGAAAAAGACATGGGACCCGCAAGTGGACCTCGCCCCGCCTCATCAACTCCGCAAATATATTTAAATCCTTGTTTTTGCAACTTAATTAAATTCATCAATTTTCAATTATAATGAAAATTGACTTTGAAACAAGGTTTGCTAGACTAATATGTATGAGGGCTATTCAATTAGCCAGCCGAGAAAACCCACCGAATGGTGGGTTTTCGATTTTGTTTAATATGAATACAAAATTTTCATAAATTTTTGTTTGATATTTTTTATTAATTCTTTATCAATTTGATCAATATAAAAAAAGTTAAAGAAATTATGAATTTTATAAAGGTATAAATTTTTGCCTGCGCGGGAATGAAGTGTGATGGTGCGAGAATGACGACTGGAGAAAAATAATAACTAAATGTTTATCTGTTTAAATGTCTTAATTTTGCTATAATCTCCTCAATGAACAAACCTTTCGCACATTTGCATACCCACAGTCACTATTCCCTTTTAAATGCTTTACCCAAAATCAAAGAACTTATAAAAACCGCAAAAGATGATGATATGACAGCATTGGCACTCACAGATAATGGAACAATGTATGGTGTTATTGAGTTTTATCAAAAATGTAAAGATTATGGAATAAAGTCAATTATTGGGGTTGATTTTTATTTAGCAACACGAACCCGCCATGACAAAGAAGCTCGAATAGATTCTCGAAGAACTCGTTTAATTTTACTTGCCAAAGATATCATTGGTTATAAAAATCTAATTAAACTTGTAACAATTTCCCATCTTGAAGGTTTTTACTATAAACCTCGAATCGATCGGGAGCTTTTAGAAAAACATCATGAAGGTCTTATATGTATTTCTCCATCGTTTAATAGTGAGATCACAAATTTTGTTTCTCTCGCCAATAAAGATAAAGCAAAGGAAACAGTAGATTTTTATAAAAAACTTTTTGGTGACGATTTTTATTTAGAAGTTACCCACCATCCAGAAATTGAAAATCATGAAGAAAAAATGAAACAACTTGTAAATTTTGCAAAAGAAGAAAAGATAAAAATTGTAGCAGCCCATGATGTTTATTATATTAAGCCCGAGGATCGAGATGCCAGAAAAACTCTAATGTCAGTTTCAAATACTTATGGAGGCGATCGAGTAAATAATGATGAGGAGGATTTTTCTTTCATAGATACTACAACTGCAAATAGATATTTCAAAGATTTACCAGAGGCATTAGATTCAGTAAAAGAAATTATAGAAAAATGTAATCTTGAAATAAAACTTGGAAAATGGAAGTTTCCCGATTTCAAAATAGAAAATGGACTTTCTCCAGATGAAGAACTTAAAAGATTAGCAAAGGAGGGTGTAAAGGAAAAAGGATTCGAAGAAACTTCAGAATTCAAACAAAGATTTGAATATGAATTGGAAGTTATTCAAAATAAAGGTTATTCAAAATATTTTTTGGTTGTTGCAGATATGCTCAAATTTGCCAAAAAAAATAATATTTTGAGCAACACCAGGGGTTCTGCCGCAGGTTCTCTTATTTCATATCTTGTCGGAATTACAACCGTAAATCCAATTGAATTTAATTTGCCTTTTGAAAGATTTCTAAACCCCGAGAGACCCTCTGCTCCCGATATTGATATGGATTTTGCTGATGATAAAAGAGATGAAGTAATTGAATATGTTAGAAAAAAATATGGCGAAGATCATGTCGCTCAAATTGGTACATTTGGTTCAATGCTTGCGAGAGGATCAGTAAGAGATGTGGCAAGAGCAATGGGTTTTGAATATCAGAAAGGTGATCAAATAGCAAAATTAATTCCAATGGGTTCACAAGGATTTCCAATGACCATAAAAAGAGCACTCGAAGAAGAACCTGATTTGAAAAAATTATACAAAGAAGATAAAGATGCAAAAACAATTATTGATATGGCAAAAAAAATCGAGGGTTGTGCAAGACACATTGGTGTTCACGCTGCTGGAGTTGTAATCTCTCCTGACCCACTTACCGAAGATGTTCCACTGCAATATGACCCCAAGGGTGAAGGAAAATTAATTACTCAATATGATATGCATGCGGTCGGAGAAGACGGCGTTGGACTTTTAAAATTTGATTTTCTCGGATTAAAAAACTTAAGCATAATGGCTCGCACAATTGGTCTTGTAGAAAAACTCTACAAAGAAAAAGTTGATATTGATAATATTCCTCTTGATGATAAAAAAACATATAAAATGCTTTCTCGTGGAGAAACAGAGGCAACCTTTCAATTAAATGGGGATGGAATGACAAAATTTTTGAAAGATTTAAAACCTACAAATATAAATGATATAAATGCTATGGTTGCACTTTATCGCCCAGGTCCCCTCGCCTTTATTCCAAATTATATTGAAAGAAAACATCATCCAGAAAAAGTTAAATACATCGATGAGCGATTTAAAGAAATACTAGAACCAACTTTTGGAATTTTAATTTATCAAGACGATATTATGTTAATTGCTGTAAAATTTGCGGGATATTCTTGGGGTGAAGCTGACAAATTCCGAAAAGCTATGGGGAAAAAAATTCCAGAAATAATGTCACAGCAAAAAGAAAAATTTTCTCAAGGTTGTATTGAACATGGGGGTTTAAAAGAAAAACAAGTTAAGGCTCTTTGGGAATCAATTGAGACTTTCGCCGCTTATGGATTCAACAAAGCTCATGCTGCTTCTTATGGACGAATCGCATATTTAACCTCTTATCTAAAGGCTAATTACCCCGTACTTTATATGTCGTCTGTTTTAAATACTGACTCTGGTGATGTAGACAAAATTGCAATAATGGTTAAGGAATGCAAAAGAATGGGAATAGATGTTTTACCTCCTGATATAAATGAAAGTTTTTCTGAGTTCGCCGCAATTCCAGAAAACCAAACTTCGCCAGAAACTTCGCGGGGCGCAGAGCGAATTCGTTTTGGTCTCACAACTATTAAAAACTTTGGAGAAGGAATTTCTCATATAATAACCGCTGAAAGAAAGGCAAATGGAAAATTTAAATCAATGGAAGATTTTCTCACAAGAATTACTGACAGAAATTTAAATAAAAAATCTTTGGAAGCACTTATTAAGGCAGGTGCTTTTGATTCGTTAGAAGATCGTGCAATACTCCTTTATAATATGGAAAATCTTTTGAAATTTAATAAAGAAATTACTAAAGGAAATAAAAATCAAGATTCTCTTTTTGGCGGACTACCAGTAGAAATTTCTCATCTACATTTGGAAAAAGCTGATCCTATTCCACCCGAGCAAAAATTAAATTGGGAAAAAGAATTTCTTGGTTTGTATGTTTCTGGAAATCCCCTTGATCAATATAAAGAACTTTTGGATAAAAGAAGTGAGACGATTTCTAAAATTAAAAAAGATAAAAAAATCGGTGAAATACACATTGTTGCAGGATTAGTAGAATGGGTGCATGAAATTTCAACCAAAAATGGAGCAAAGATGGCTTTTGTTGGTGTAAAAGATTTTGATGATTTGATTGAGTGTGTATTTTTCCCACAAGTTTATGAGACATACAAAGAATTATTAAAAAATGAAAAATGCATCGCAGTAAAAGGAAAATTGACAGAGAGAAATGGGGAACTTTCTATTTTGGCGGATAAAATGAAGAAGCTCTCGAATGAAGCCCCAAAATAAAATACAAAAAATATTTTCGAAAAGCTCAGAAGCCCCCTTTTATATTTTTAAAAGATAGGCTTCTTCAAGCAGTTTCTTAAACATTTTTTGTATTTTATTTTGGGGCTTCAGTTCTCGTTAAAAAAATTATTACATTACTACTGTGAAAACTTTTGTCAAAATTGACTTTGGAAGATAGGTTTTGATACAATAGCTAATGTACTTAGATGGGTTCGCCCACTCACAGCTAAGATAAAGCTGTAACTAAGTAGCAACAAAAACCCTAAAAGGGTTTTTGTTTTTAGTCTTCTTTTGGATTTCCAGAATACATTTTTCTATTTTTAGATTTTTTGTCAAAACCCCAAAATGGTATTAAACTCCAAAAGAATTTCTCTCCATTTTCAATTTGTTTAATAATAACTTTTAACCTTATTTCATTTAGAACTGCGATGAATTCAAAATAATTAACATTGACTAAAACAATTTCTGTCCTACTGTTTTTTCTTATTCGTTCAAAATCCTTCATTCTTCAACCCTACCAAACGCTCATTAAATCCTGATGAAGAAAAGTTAAAGAAATTATTAAATTGTAAATAATTTAATTTTAAGCATTAAGATAAGCATGGATCCCCGCCTTCGCGGGGATGACGATTAAATGCAAGGATGACGATGCAAGTAAATTTATGCTAATATAGTCTTATTATGAACGAACAATTAGAACACAAACGACACTCGCTCGCCCATTTGCTGGCGGGTGCGGTTTTAAAAATTTATCCAAACGCTAAATTGACTCTTGGTCCAGCAGTTGCCGACGGTTTTTATTACGACATTGACTTCGGTGCTGACAAAGTCACAGACGAAAATCTCAAAGATATCCAAAAACAAATGAAAAAACTTCTCAACACTTGGGATAGCTTTGAGGGACAAGAAATCAGCGAAAATGAAGCCAAAAAACTTTTTGCTGGAAATGAATACAAATTAGAGTTAATTAACGAAATTGTTACCAAGGGGGAAAAAATTACAGTTTATCGCTCTGGAGATTTTGTTGATTTGTGTAGAGGCGGTCACATAGATTCTATGAAAAATGTTGATCCTGATTCGTTCAAACTTGATAGAGTTGCAGGTGCATATTGGCGAGGAGATGAAAATAATAAAATGCTAACTCGAATTTATGGAATAGCATTTGATACCAAAGAAGAACTCAATGATTATTTGAAAACTCGCGAAGAAGCCAAAGAGAGAGACCATCGCAAACTTGGCAAGGAATTAGATTTGTTTACATTTTCCGAAAAAGTAGGACAAGGACTTCCAATGTTTACACCCAAAGGAACTGCAATGCGAAATGCGATTGTAAAGAAAATTTATGAAATTCAAAATGAACACGACGTGCAAGAAGTTTGGATTCCACATATTACCAAAAATGATTTATACAAAACATCGGGCCACTGGGAAAAATTCAAAGATGATTTATTTCATGTGAAGGGACGCGAAAGTGATTTTGTGATGAAACCAATGAATTGTCCACATCACACTCAAATTTATGCAAGCCAACCTCGAAGTTACAAAGATCTTCCAATTAGATATGTAGAAGCAACAACTGTTTATCGAGACGAGCAATCAGGAGAGCTTATGGGACTCGGAAGAGTGCGAAGTATCACTCAAGATGATGGACATACGTTTTGCACCAACGAGCAAATTGAAAATGAAGTAAAAATTATTATTAATGTTATCAAAAAATTCTACAGCGAACTTGGACTTCTCAAAGAAGGAAATTACAGAGTTGTTTTGTCTTTCCGTGATCCCAAAAATCCAGATAAATATTTGGGTGACTCGGGTGTTTGGGAAGAATCTCAAAAAGCATTAGAAAAAATTGCAAAAGAAGAAAAACTAAATTATTCAATCGCGATTGGTGAGGCAGCGTTTTATGGACCCAAAATTGACTTTATGTTTAATGATGCACTTGGAAGAGAAAAGCAATGCGGAACTGTGCAACTTGATTTCAATATGCCTGCGAGATTCGAACTTGAATACACAGACAAAGATGGGAAAAAGAAAACTCCTGTAATGATTCACCGAGCGATTGCTGGATCACTTGAGCGATTTTTGTCTATCGCGATTGAGCACTTTGCTGGTAATTTTCCTTTTTGGATGTCATCTGTTCAAGTCAGAATTGTTCCAGTTGCAGAAGCACACTTTGATAAGGCAAAAGAAATAAAAAAACTTTTACGAGAAAAAAATTACCGAGTTGAATTAGATTTGTCAGATGAATCTTTTGGAAAGAAAATTAGAAATACCAAAAAAGAAAAAATTCCATATACGATAATTATCGGAGATAAAGATTTGGAAGCAGAAAAAGTTACACTCGAATCAAGAGACAAAGGACAAGTTGGACAACTTGCTATAGAAGAAGTTGTACAAAGATTCGAAAAGGAGGCGTAAATAAAAAGCACGAAATAGTAAAAGCACGAAATAAGAAACACAAAAGCCCCGCGACTTCGTCGCGGGGCTTTTGTTTTTTTACTTAATTAATAGTTTGTTTTAATTTATTAGATTCCTTGAAATCTGCAATTTTCTTTGCAATTTCTGCTTTCTTCATTCGCTTTCTAATCATGAACGCACCCGCAAATGACCAAAGCAACACAAGTCCAATTATTCCAATTCCTTTTAGAGTATCAACAGGACCGGTGTTTGGGATTTGATTCAAGAAGACAGAACTTACTGTAGAACCACCCGATGGATAATCAAAGTAATTTCGAGAATATGTTCCACCATTATCATCATCATCTTCACCATCAACTCTGATAACAGGACAATCATCACTTACTCTCCTTCCTTCATCATCTCTAACAGTGACTTTAAGTTCATATCTACCTTCGTCTTCAATTTCAACAGTTTGACTTCGGGCGTCATCATCAAAGTCATCAATTTCATCATTGTCACCACTCCAAGAAATATCATAAGGAGAATCGCCACCATCAATATCAACTTCAATCTTTACTCTGTCACCTTCTTCAATAGAAGTATCAGAGATTCTACAAACAGCTTCCAAATCATCATCGTCGTCATCGTCATCTTCATCTTCAACAACAACTACAGGACAAGTATCTGTATCAACATTTCCTCTGGAATCTCTAACAGTAATTTGAGCTTCGTATCTACCTTCGCTATTGTATCTAGTTGTTACAATTCTGGAGTTAGAATTTACATCACCACTCCAAGTATATCTAATTGATCCTGAACCCCCATCTACATCAGCTGTATAAGTAACTTGATCACCTTTTCTTATAGAAGTATCAGAAACTTTACAATCAACTTCGATGTCTTCGTCGTCAATAACAATTATGTCGCCACCACCGCAGTTGGAACAAGAGTATCCTCCCCAACCATATCCACTAGGATAGTCATAATCATAATTCCAACCATAATCATAATCGTAGTCATAATCGTAGTCATAATCGTAATCATCATAAATTGGGTATTCGTAAACATATTCATAGTTAGGTTGTTCATAGTAAGAACCAGAATCAGACCAATCGTCATAATAAGATCCTGAGTCATACCAACTTCCAGAATCATCATAGTAAGAACCGGAATCATACCAACTGCCAGAATCATCATAGT
>CAZUCU010000024.1:0-8520 GCA_964618845.1 uncultured Candidatus Saccharibacteria bacterium | reverse complement strand
GAATTTCGTATTTGAAATTTTCGTGCTTGTTTCGGATTTCGATATTCGAATTTCGTGCTTTTATTCTAAATGTCTAATTCCTTCTCAAACTTCGCCTCTACCACCCACCTATCTTCTTTTTGTCCAAAAGTATTGCAAGTCGAAATCGTCAACATTCTATCTGTCTTACCAAAATCTACCCAGGCAGTATTTTCATCAACCAAGTTTAAATTTTCTACTTTGTAAACAAAAGTTCTACCGTTTGATTCAATCTTAATTTCATCACCCTTTTTCAACTTGGAAATATTATTAAAAACTTTATAGGCTGGATTTGTAACACCTGTAAATCTGTCCGCTGAGTGTCCAAAGATAAACATGTTTCCAACATTTATTGTTCCCGAACCCGGATAATAAACCGCGCCTTCCTTCAAGGCTTGATTAAGAATCGCAACATCTTGAGACTCCGGTTTTTTAACGACAGATTCAACTCCAATTTTGGAAATTATAATTTTATCTGGATACAAAATTTCTTTTTCACTATTATCATTCAAATCTTCCCCATTTGTTGGTTCGTTGATATCAACATATCGGAACTGACTTGGAAGTAAATTAAAAAAAGATAAAAAAGAATAAGCTATCAAAAAAATTACCAACGTGATCAAACCAATTATCCAATAATCTTTAGAGTTAAATTTCATGTGCGCCGGGTAGGATTCGAACCTACGTAGCCCTTGGGGCGATAGATTTACAGTCTACTGCGATTGACCACTCCGCCACCGACGCTTATATTATTTTCAAAAATGCATTGGGGCGATAGCCAAGAAATATTACAGGCAGTCTACTGCCTGCGGAGCATGACCACTCCGCCACCGACGCAATTTTTATATATTAATCGAAAAGTCGTTTTTTTTCAACCAATTAAAAAGAAATCCGAAATACGAAGCACAAAATTCGAAATACGAAACAAATCAGAAATTCTAAATTCGAAATCAGAAACACGAGTTTGGAATTTCGTATTTGAAATTTTCGAATTTGTTTCGTATTTCGATATTCTAATTTCGAATTTCGTATTTTAAACCAGTACCTCTTCTGTTATATCTTTCTCTTTAAAGAGAGTCTTCTTTCCTTTTTTGGACGACACATCAAAAGTAAAACTTTTATTTAATACCGAGATTACAATACTTGAATTTTCTTTTAAATTTTGAGAAATAATCAACTGTGCCAAAGGATTTAGAATTTTTTCTTGGATCAAACGTTTCAAGGGTCTTGCGCCATAATGAGGATTATATCCCTCCTCTGCCAAAAATTTGAAAACAGTTTTGGAAAATTTAACTCTTATTTGCTTGTTAGCCAATCTTTCAATAACTGCTTTAATTTGTATTTCAACAATTTGTTCAATTGCCTCTTTAGATAAAATATCAAAAATAATTACATCATCTAATCGATTTAAAAATTCTGGTCTAAAATGATCTTTTAGAGCTTTTTCGATATTTGTTTTTGTTTCATCATATTGTCTTTTTTCATTTCTATCAGATGCAAACCCAATACTTTCCATTTTATCAATAAACTCAGCTCCAATATTTGAAGTCATTATAATAACTGTGTTTTTGAAATTCACTGTTCTCCCTTTTGCATCAGTCAATCTTCCATTATCCAAAACTTGAAGCAAAATATTAAATACTTCTGGGTGTGCTTTTTCAATCTCATCAAATAAAACCACAGCATAAGGTCGATGTTTTATTTTTTCTGTAAGTCCTCCCCCCTCATCATATCCAACATATCCCGGAGGAGAGCCAATTAATTTTGAAATTGAATGCTTCTCCATAAATTCAGACATATCTACCCTGATAAGAGCTTTTTCATCATCAAACAAATACTCTGCCAAGGTTTTTGTTAACTCTGTCTTTCCCACCCCAGTAGGACCCAAAAACATAAAAGAGCCGATTGGTTTATCTGGATCTGAAATTCCAGCACGCGATCTTTTAATAGCATCGGAAACCTTTTTTACTGCTTCGTTTTGTCCGATTAATCTTTTCTTTAATTCCCTCTCCATCCTTGCAAGTTTTTTAGCCTCCTCTTCAAGCATTCTTTCAACTGGAATTCCTGTCCATCTCGCAACTATTCCTGCAATATCTGACTCCGTTACTTCTTCTCTCAAAATTTTTCTACTCGTCTGTAATTCTTTTAATTTTTTTTCACAATTTTTTAGTTCCTTTTCAACTTGTGGCATTTGAGAATACCTGATTTCCGCAGCTTTTGATAAATCTGCTATTGCAACGGCACTATCGGCCTCTATTCTAAGAGACTCAATTGCGCTTTTCAAATTTTTAATTTTTGTAATTGTTTCTTTCTCATTTTTCCATTTCATTTCAAGCTCACTTGTGGATTCTTTGTAATCTGCAATTTCTTTTTCGATTTGTTCAAATCTTCGAGATTGTTTATTATTTTCCTTTTTTTCTTTTTTGAGAGCCTCTTTTTCAATTTCAAGTCTCATAATTTTTCTTCTCGCAATTTCTAAATCCTCGGGCATATTTTCCAAAGAAATTTTTAAACTTGATGATGCTTCATCAAT
Organism: uncultured Candidatus Saccharibacteria bacterium; assembly: GCA_964618845.1. Classification (GTDB taxonomy): domain Bacteria; phylum Patescibacteriota; class Minisyncoccia; order Phycocordibacterales; family JAACPR01; genus CAZUCU01. The sequence goes on along the minus strand of CAZUCU010000024.1, from coordinate 5,969 downwards.
AAGATCAACCGCCTTATCAGGTAAAAATCTGTCAGTAATATATCTTGCAGAAAGATTTACGGCCGCAATAATCGCATCGTCGGTAATCCTAACACCATGATAAAGTTCATATTTTTCTTTTATTCCTCGCATTATAGCCAGTGCATCTTCTAAACTCGGTTCACTAACATAAACAGGCTGAAATCTTCTGGTCAATGCCGCATCTTTTTCAATATGTTTTTGATATTCTTTCAAAGTTGTTGCACCAATCGCTTTAAGTTCTCCTCGAGCAAGTGCTGGTTTAAGCATATTTGATGCATCCAAAGAACCTTCAGCACTTCCAGCCCCAGCAATTGTATGAATTTCATCAATAAACAAGATTACTTTTCCTTGAGCGTCTTTCACTTCTTTTATAATTTTTTTTAGTCTATCTTCAAATTCACCTCTGTATTTCGTTCCAGCAACCAAAGCACCCAAATCAAGAGACAATAATTCCTTACCCTTTAAAGATTCTGGGACATCGCCACTTGAAATTCTATTTGCCAACCCTTCTACAATTGCGGTTTTTCCAACACCTGCTTCTCCAATTAAAATTGGATTATTTTTTGTTCTTCGGGAAAGAATTTGAACTATTCTATTTATTTCCCGATCCCTGCCAATAACAGGATCCAATTCATTTTTTTGCGCTTTTTCTGTAAGTGAAATTGTAAATTTTCTAATCGCTTTTAAAGTTTTGGGGATATCATTTGGAGAAATTTTATTTGTTCTTAAGTCATTTAAAATTCTTAAAACGGTTTCTTTTTCCACCCTGAATTTGCTCAAAATATTTTTTGCAGGACTTGAAACATCTAAAATAGAAAGAAATAGATGTTCTGTCGAGACAAATTCATCGCCCATACCACCTGCAATTCTGCTTGAATATTCCAAAATCTGTGCCAGTTCTGGATCTAAATAAACCTGAAAAGAAGGAGAGAGCGTTTGACTGCTTTCTGATGTTTCTATCAGATCAAGCAAAGTATCTGTTAACAAAACTACATCTATTTGCATTTTTTCCAGAATAGAAATAACATTACTTTCTTCTTGCAAAACTAAAGCGGTTAGTAAATGCAAAGGGGTCACATGATTTTGTCCTCGCTCTACTGCAAGTTCATGTGATTGTCTTACTACTTCTTTGGCTTTGGATGTAAAATTTCTAAATGGTGGCATAGTTTTTTAAAATTAAGCATTTAAAAATACGAAATTCGAAGCACAAAATCCGAAACAAATTCGAAATCCTAAATCCGAAATTCTAAATACGTGTTTCAGATTTTGGATTTCGTGCTTCGTACTTGTTTTGAATTTCGTATTTCAGATTTCGTGCTTTTATTATAAATGTCTATCTAAAGATATAACAATTTTAAAATCTTTTCAAGAATTAAATTCCTCGGGCCCCCAAAAAGTTTTTTAAAACATTTGAAGGGGTAAAAGTTGTTTTTGCAATTAAAGAATCAAAAGTTTTTACACCAACAATTTTTCCTTGAAGATTCAACAAAACACTTCCTACCAAAACATTATTTGGATCAACGCTAGTATAAATATTCGTAATCTCTTTCCAAGTATTTTCATTCTCGCTTTTATCAAATGAATCTAATTTATTTATTATTCCAGTTGAAACCGAATTATCAGTCGAGCCAGAAAGAGAAATAACAGATTGTGCAAGTTGAAGTGTGTTGGAGTCAGCAAATTCTGCTTTCTCGAGTCCCGTCTTCCCATCTTTTAATTTTAACAAAGCAAAATTAGATTTTTCATCAAAAAATAAAATTTCAACAGGCAAATCACCCAATTTGGTTTTTGCGATATACAAACCTTTTTTGGTTATTAAATTTCTATCAACGACAATTGAATTAGTAGAAACAACAATTCCTATAGTTACAAATTCTCCAGCAACACCTTTGTTTAAAAAATGAATCCTTGCTAAACTTTTGGAATTTCTTTCTACAGAATCAACTGTTAAATCTTCTTGATTCACTACAACAGTTACAACTTCTTTGTTGGGAGTTTTTGTAACTAATGTATTTTCTTCTTTGGGTTCGGTAACTGTTTCAATCGTCTTTTCTACTACTCTATTTATAGTCTGCGTTACGGGTTCTGGGTTTTGGTTTGTCAAAGAAACTACAGAAATAGCAGTAGTAATAGAGGTAACAAACGCCACCAGAAGGCAAAGTAACACTATTTGTTGGGTGTTCAAATTAAGATTCATGGGTCTATTCTATTCTTTTAAAAGCTGAAAATCAACTGTCTTTCGTAATGCTTTTATTGTTTTATCAATATCTTTCCTTGTTGTTTTCCTACCAAAAGAAAATCGAAGCGATGACCCAACACATTTTGGTTTTCCAAGTGCTTCAATTACATAAGACTGCCCATTTCCTTTCATACTCTTACAAGCAGTCATCGATGAGCAATTTATGCCAAATTCATCCATCATAATTACCGCAAATTCCGAATTGAGTCCCTTGATACAAATATTTATATTATTTGAAAGTCTACTTGCCCTGAGCGAAGTCGAAGGTCTTACTCCATTTAGTTCGGCTTCTGGAATTTCTTTTGCAATTTTTTCTAACATATATTTTTGAAGTTTTTCAAAATTTTTTTTATCTTTCTCTTTTCTTCTGCTTGCCAAAATCAACGCTTCACAAAATCCAATAATTCCAGCAACATTTTCAGTCCCCGCTCGAAGTCCCCACTCTTGTCCACCACCGAAAAGTATAGGGGAAATTTCTACATAATTTTTCTTTATCAAACATCCGTTTGCTTTTGGCCCATAAATTTTGGATCCATCCAAAGTCATCATATCTACTTTTAATCGATTAACATTCAAATCCAAAGTTAACCCTGCCTGACTTGCATCACAAAAGAAAAAGGGAAAGTCTTCTTCACTTCTTTTTAAAATATTTTTAAACTTCAAAATTTCTCTTCCAATTCTTGAAATATCTTGAATGACACCAATTTCACTATTTGCATAACCAATAGCAACAAGTTTAGTTTCTTCACTCAAAGATTTTTTAAAATCTTCAATATTAATTATTCCCTCCTCATCAACATCCAGATAAGTAACTTTCGCCCCTAATCTTTCTGCCTCTTTTAAACTTTCCAAAACCGCCGGATGTTCAATCTTGGTTGAAACCATATGTAATTTTTGGGGGTTGGGATTTGGAATTTGGAATTTTTTTGCGATTCCTAATATCGCAAGGTTTATACTCTCCGTTCCTCCGTTAGTAAAAATTATTTCAGTGTTTTTAACTTGTAATATTTTAGCAATTTTTTTTCTATATTCTTCAATCAAATCTTTGATCTTTTTGGCATCCATATAAATAGAAGATGGATTATAAAAATCAACCGAGAAAAATCCTTTCATTTTTTTAAAAATTTTTTTATCTACAGGAGTTGTCCCCAAAAAATCTAAGTGAATATTTTTTTGTCTTCGCTTTTTCCAAAACATGTTTTATAATTGTTTAGGCCTAATGGTTTTAGCATGATTTTCAATTTAACACAAAACGAAATATTTTTACTAATTTTAACACTTTTGGTAATACTTTTGATTATTTGGAATTTCATTTTGGATTTTAGATTTAATAGATTGATAAAAGGATCAAACAAAAAAAGTATAGAGGATTCTCTCGTAAATATATATAAGTATATAGACAACACAAATATCGAAGCTCAAAAAATCAATGATTCAATTGCAATTTTACAAAAACAAATAAAAAAATCACCAAGAGGTTTTGGTATGGTAAATTTTAAAGCTTTCGATGGAATTAAATCTGGTGGTTCAAATTCGTTTGCTGTTTCCTTTCTGAATGAATATGGGAGTGGTATCATAATTTCAACATTCCATGCCAGAGATAGAGTAAATGTTTTTTCTAAAAAAATTGAAAATTTTAAATGTGATGTAATGCTTACAGAAGAAGAGCAAGAGGCATTGACAAAAGCTAAAGAAAGTTTAAGTTTGTAGAACAGCAAGAAGAAACAAGAAAAAAGTAAAAAGCAAGAAGAAAAAGCAATTACTTTTTACTTATCGTTGTTTATTTCTCTCTTTTTAACAAAAAATGATCAAAAATAATGATACAAAAAAAAACATAGTTTCAAGACCTCCCATCGTTGTAATTATGGGTCATATTGATCATGGAAAATCAACACTATTAGATTTTTTACGCAAAAGTCAAATAGTGGCAAATGAAGCTGGAGGAATTACACAACATATAGGTGCATACGAGATTATAAAAAATAATAAAAAAATTACTTTTCTTGACACTCCCGGCCATGAAGCTTTTGTAAGTGTAAGAGAACGAGGAGCAAAAATTGCTGATATTGCAATTTTAATTGTTTCAGCAGAAGATGGCGTAAAACCACAAACCATAGAAGCATTTGAAAGTATCAAAAAATCTAATATTCCTTTTATCGTAGCAATAAACAAAATTGATTCTCCAAAAGCAAACATAGATTTATGTAAAGCAAGTTTAATTGAAAATGAAATCTATTTGGAAGGAATGGGAGGAAATATTTCTTATGTAGAAATTTCTGCAAAACAAGGAACTGGGGTTGATAATTTATTAGATTTAATTATTTTAACAGCAGAAATAGAAGATTTAAAAGCAGATCTAAGGGGTGAAGCTGAAGGTTTTATTATAGAAACACATAAATGTAAACAAAGAGGAATTGAAGCCACTCTTGTCCTCAAAAAAGGAACCCTCAAAAAGGGCTCTTTTATTGCTACAAAAAGTGCATGGTCACCTGTAAGAATGATAGAAGATCAAGAAAAAAAACAATTTGAAGAAATTAGTTTTTCTACCCCATTTAAAATTTGTGGTTTTAATATATTACCCGATGCAGGAGATGTTTTTAGGGTTTTTGAAAATAAAAAAGAAGCGGAAATTTTTGCCTCAAGCAAAAATTTCCACCCCCCAAAAAAAGATGACAATCTTGTAGAAAAAACAGGAGAAACAATAATTCCTTTAATTATAAAAACTGATGTAGCTGGTAGCAAAGAAGCTATTGAATATGAATTAAGTAAGACAAATTTAGACGGAATTAAATTTAAAATTCTAAAAAGTGAAACGGGAGATATTTCTGAAGCTGATATGAAAATAGCAATGACAAATGAAAAAACTTTGATAGCAGGTTTTAATGTGAGTATAGATAATCAAGCAAAACAAATATTGGAAAAAATTCAAATTCCAGTAAAAGTTTTTAACATAATATACGAGATTACCAAATGGATTTTAGATTCTGCCATAGAGAGAAAAACTAAAATTAAAATTGAAGAGGAAGTGGGAAAAGCAAAAATCATTAGAATTTTTGGAAAAAATAAAAAAATACAAATTATTGGCGCCAAAGTAAAAGAAGGAAAAATTGAAACAGGATTAATGTTCAAGTTATTAAGAAGAAATGAAGAGATAGATAAAGGAAAAATAAAAGGAATGCAAAAAGCAAAAAATGAAGTAACTCTGGCAACAGAAGATGAAGAATTTGGCGCAGCGATTGATTGTAAAACAGATGTCGCAGAAGGTGATATGATTTATGTGTTTAAAATTATAGAAAAGTAATGGAATTTCACGCAGAAAAATTAAAAGATGAAATAAAAAGACTCGCTGGTAGATTTGTTGAAAAAGAATCAAACAGAAATACACTAATTACCGTTACTAATGTCCATGTTACAAAAGACTTTAAAAAAGCTATAATTTTTGTTACAGTATTTCCAGATGAGAATGAAGAAACCGCAATGAGTTTTTTAAAAAGACAAAGAAGCGACTTTAGAGAATATGTTAAAAAATATTCAAGAATTGGAAAAACTCCATTTTTTGATTTTGCAATCGATAAAGGAGAAAAGTCGCGACAAAAGATAGAAGAAATCTCTATGAAAGATAAAATGCCCGGGTGATGGAATTGGTATACATAGTCGACTTAAAATCGGCGGCCGTATGGCATGCGGGTTCAACTCCCGCCCCGGGCAC
>CAZUCU010000023.1:8967-11555 GCA_964618845.1 uncultured Candidatus Saccharibacteria bacterium | reverse complement strand
ACGGATTGCTCTAGCCAACTGAGCTAATCGCCCTTAATCCTTTTGGGATTGGTGCCCTCGGCAGGAATCGAACCTACATTAACGGCTTAGAAGTCCGCAGTTCTGTCCATTGAACTACGAGGGCATATTGTTATTTATAAATAATAAAATAACAATAATTTGATTATCAGTCAATTTTTGTTAATCTATTTTTATGAATATAAAAATTATTTATCAAAATGAAAATTATTTAGTTCTTAATAAACCTGCTGGGATTTCTGTTCATGGGGATGGAAAAAACAAAGAATTTACGATAGTTGATTGGCTTTTGAAAAATTTTCCAGAAGTAGAAAAAGTTGGGGAAGATTTAATAACTTCCGAAGGTATAATAATAAAAAAATCGGGAATAGTTCATAGACTTGATAAAGAAACCTCTGGAATAATTTTGGTTGCTTTGAATCAAAAATCTTACGAATATTTTAAAAAACAATTCAAAAATCGTGAAATAAAAAAAACTTATCATTTATTTGCGTATGGAAATTTGAAAGAAGATTTAATTACTGTTGATGTCCCAATAGGGAAAGACAGATCAGATTTTAGAAGAAGAACCACCAGAAATCCAAGAGGCAAAGTAAGAGAAGCAAAAACAAATTTTAAAATTTTGAGTAGAGGAAAAGAAAAAGATCGGCTTTATGTTTTTGTAGAAGCTATGCCATTAACGGGAAGAATGCATCAAATACGTGTTCATATGAAGCACCTAAATACTCCCATAGTTGGTGACAAACTCTACGCCCAGAAACAAAAACCAATCTTGGGCTTTAAAAGATTAGCACTTCATTCAAAACAAATAATTTTTAAAGATTTAAATGGAGAAATTAGAGTTTTCAAAGCAGAATATCCAGAGGATTTTAGTGAGGCTTTATCAAAAAATTCTATTGAGTAAACCTATTTTTTCTGAAAAAGATGAGATACCTATGTACTCGTCTAATACATTTTCTTGATATTTTTGATAAGCTGTGATAAATTAGCCAAACTATGAATAAGGTGATAAGTCCAGTAGATTTAAATTCACGAAAGAATCTTGATATGAGAACAGGAGATACTGTTCGTGTGTGGCAAAAAATCCAAGAAAAAGGCAAGACGAGACTTCAATCTTTTGAGGGTTTGATTTTGAGCAAAAAACACGGGACTGAAGCTGGGGCAACTTTTACTGTTAGAAGAAATGTTGGAGGTTATGGTGTTGAGAAAATTTTTCCACTTTACTCTCCGATGATTGATAAAATTGAAGTTGTAAAAAGATCAAAGACTCGAAAGAGTAAACTTTATTATGTAAGGGAAAAAGCCCTTAAGGAGGTTTCAAAAAGATTTAAAATGATACAAATGGATCATTCGACAGAGGATTTAAAAATTGCGGATTTGGTTGAAGAAGAAACAGTGTCAGAAAATAATACAGAAGAAACAAAACCAGAGTAGCATTGTCTAAATTAAAATTTTTTTATATTGTATTACTATTGCGCAAGTGGTGAAACTGGTATACACGCACCCTTGAGGTGGGTGTGCCGTAAGGTGTGGAGGTTCGAGTCCTCTCTTGCGCACAAAACAAAAGTTTGAAACGCGCAGTGTTTAAAACTTATTGTTTTGTAGCGTAGAAGAGAACTCGAAAGCCGGAGCCTTAGGGTCCAACCTCGTTTGACGAGATGGGATAGGCGAGGCGGGGTCGCGAAAATTTCTGAAAGAAATTATTTGTGACTGAGTTCTCTCTTGCGCACCCCCGTAGAATAAAAACAGAAACCTTTATAAATTTTTGTTTTTATCACAGGGTATTAAATAGTTTCTCAAATTTTGCTTGAGATAAATGGCGACTATGGTGTAACGGTTAACACAGCGGTCTGTGGATCCGCTGATTCGAGTTCGATTCTCGATAGTCGCCCAAGGAAGAAATTTAGACAGATAGACACTTAGTTATTTAATTGTATTAATGATAGAAAAAACAAAAAATTTTATAGAAAAAAATTCTAAATATATTCCTCCTATTGCTATCTTTGGCGGTTTTATTGTTGACAGTTTAACCTTGGGAAGGATTGATAAACCTTTTGGACAAATTTTATTGGGTTCTTATTTGATAATCTTGTCTATCTTGATTATTTTGATTAACCTAATTGATGCGAAAGAAATTAAAAAACTTCTCATTAAAAAATCACGACCCTTTATAGAGTTTATAATTTTATTTTTATTTGGAAATGTTTTTTCAGGTTTTACTTTGTTTTATTTTCAAAGTGCGGGAAGTTTATCAAATTGGATTTTTGTAATTTTGTTGTTTGGTTTTTTGGTTAGTACTGAATATCTTAAGAGACATTATACTCGAATGTTTTTACAAATTTCTATTTTTTATTTTGCTGTTTTTTCCTATTTAATTTTTTTAGTGCCAATTCTTACAAAAAAAATAGGGACATTAATATTTTTGATAAGTGGTGTAATTAGTTTAATTATTTTTAATTTTTATTTATTTGTTTTCAAAAAAATTCTTGGAGAAAAATTTGAAAATGCAAAAGTAGGTATCTTTAAGGGGGTGATAATTGTTTTCGTTTTAATAAATTCTTTGTATTTTT
>CAZUCU010000023.1:0-8867 GCA_964618845.1 uncultured Candidatus Saccharibacteria bacterium | reverse complement strand
GGTATCTTTAAGGGGGTGATAATTGTTTTCGTTTTAATAAATTCTTTGTATTTTTTGAACATGATTCCTCCTGTACCCCTATCGCTAAAAGAAATTGATGTCTTTCACTATATTGAAAGAAGTGGTAATAATTATAAAGTTTTAGATGAGAAAAAAAGTTTCTGGAGTTTTTTGGGTTTGCGTGAGAATGTTCACATAAAATCAGGCGACTCTTTGTATTTATTTTCTTCTGTCTTTGCTCCTGCTAAATTAGATACTGAAATAATTCATAATTGGCAATATAGAGATGAAAAGGGTAGATGGATTCCATCTTCTAAAATTTCTTTTCCTATTACAGGAGGTAGAGATGGTGGCTACCGGGGTTTTTCTATTCGAAACAATTTGGCTCCAGGGATTTGGAGAGTTGATGTAAAAACCAAAAAGGGTCAAATAATTGGAAGAAAAGTATTTAAAATTATTTTTATTGACAACGACCAAAAGTTAATTGCCAAAACAAAATAAATTCAAATTTAATAATTTCTTTATCATTTTTTTATTGGGGCTTAATACCTTTTTTTTATAATTTTCTGGAACCAGTTCAAAAAGATGAAAATAGGATTAGATTTCGACGGTGTCTTTTGTGATGCAGTGAAAATGCTTCAAAGTGGTGCACGCCGACTTTACGGTATCGATTTGCCAATTGAAGAATGTATGCATGCTCAGAAAGAAGATAAGAGTTTGCTTAATCATGAACAATACAAGACTCTAAAAGAATTTGTATTTGAGCAAGATTCTGGATCTTTTAATTCAAATCCTTTGCCAGATGTAAAAACCGCTTGTGAGACGCTGATTGGTCGTGGTCATAAGCTTGTAATTATTACCCAGAGGAATGAGGGACTTCGAAATGCCAGAGAATTTCTAAAAAAACTTGGTATTAGTATCCCGCTTATTGGGATTGTGCCTGGTCAGAAAAAATCATCGGTGGCAGAAGGTCTAGATATTTTTCTTGATGATTCAGTGAATAATTTGAAAGATCTTTTGACTACAGTTCCTCACAGATTTCTTTTTTCGTGGTCATACAATTTAGAATATAACATTTCTGAATGTGAACAAAGGGTTTGCTCATGGCAAGATTTTGTTCAAAAGATTGGATAATTAAGACGCCCACTCCGTCAAACGGAGTGGGCGCTTTTTAAATATATTCAAAGTTTTGGAAGGGGAGTGCGAATTTACAAAATAGAAAAAATCATCCCTGCCGAGCTTTTCGTCTTGGATCTTTTTTGTTAATCCTATAAATTCGCCCTTTGCGTCGAACAAGTTTGTCGTCTTTTTTTTCTTTTTTGATTGAAGATTTTACTTTCACAGTCTTATATTTTTAGCATAAACCACAAAAAAAGCAAACTTTAATGCTATTCGAGGTTAAACCTCGAAAACATTTTTTGTTGAAAAATAAGGGTTTTTTGTTTTTTAACCTCTATACGAGGTTTAACCTCGTGAGAATTAAAAAGATGCCCTGGGCACAAGTGCCCAGGGCATCTTTGTTTTTATAAATGTCTAACTTTCTAAATGTCTCTTTTCTAAATGTCTATCTGTCTAAAATTTTTATCCACACCTATCTTGTAATTTTTGTATCTAATCTTTATACAAACTGATAAAATTAATATGTATGAAAAAATATTTATTAGTGGCTCTTTTTATATTGCCAATATTCATTATTAGTTTTATCAGTTTAAATGTTTCTGCACAATCAAATACTTCTTCTGCAACACCCTCTCCAACAGATACCGTAAATTGTTTTGACTACTACACCTTCCAAAGTGTAAAGGTCAACCTTTCTGCTTCAAGCAGAAATATGGTTTCAGGTATGGAGGCAGATTTTTTTGGAGATATAGTAAATGAAAACCCATATCCATTAGTTAATGGTACTTTGTATATAAAGGTAATGAGATCTACTGGCTCAGAAAAAAATATTAATGGACCAGATGTTGTTGATCAATTCAAAGCAATGGAAAACATCAATATTCCTGCTAATGGATCTGTTCCTGCCTCATTCAAATGGCAAATCCCAGCATATACACAGACCGGTAATTATAGAATAGTCACATATTTTACTACTGATAATAAATTTAATCTGTCTGGTCTTTCTTTCACAGATGATGTTACGGGCAATTCATTTGATTTTTCTATCAAAGGTGAAGACACAGGAGTTTATTTTGATAAATCAAAAGTTACAATAAACAATGAACAATTCTACTTCGCAGCATCTCCACCAAGAATAGATAAAGACGCCGAAGGCAACATAAAAACCACAGTCAAAAACACTACCAAGGAAACTCAACAAGCAGAAATAACTTGGAAGATATACAAATGGGATGCAATGGACCCATCCAACCTCATAAAGACAGATAAACAGACAATAACAATAAATCCAAACTCAGAAACCGATCTATCAATACAAGTTACCGACACCAATTATCCTGTCTACTACATTGTTGGTGAACTAACAAACAGAAACACCAAATCAGTTGTCGGTATTAGATTTGTGAGAGAAGGAGTTGATAGAGTGAGATTAAACTTTCCTTCCATCACAACCTATCCACTCTCCAAAGACCAACCAAATACAATGTTCACTTGTCTTCACAACAGTGGTCAATCTGACTTAGTTGCCAACAACAAAGTAGTAATGGATCTATTAGATGACAGGGGAAAAGTGATCGACACCTATACCTATGAAGGTTCTGTCACAGGAGCAATGATGGGTCTAAAGAAAGACTTCACTCCCAAAAAAGATCTTACCAACTTCACCCTACACACCAAACTCTACACCAACAATGAACTTGTTGATGAGTCAAAAGTTGAATACAAATGTGAAGACCTTGACCCAACCTTATGCCAAGAAAAATCAACTCCTATCGTTACAATTGTAATATCAATTATAGTCTTAATAGTTTTAATTATCATATTGGTTTTTGTTAAGAAAAAAACTAAAGGGATTGGAGTTGTGTTAGTGGCTTTAACCTTAATCTCAACTTTGTGGTTATTTGGTGGTAAAGATATATCACCACGCGCAGTGGGACAAACGAGTCCACCACCCGATTCTTCTGTTGGTGGAACTGCAAGTTGGGCTGAAACAATTGAGGGTTATTTTTACTTTGGTACTGAAGCACAAAATACTTGGGATGGAATAAAGCCTGACGGGACAACAGACACCAGACATCACGCTCTTCAAAATCCAAATATCATAGTTAATTACTATGCAAATGTCACAGACCCTTCAACAGGAGGAGAAATTATAAATGGGAGTACTGTTCAAAATGGAGATACTCTAAGATTTCAAATTCCTTCTCACCAATATACTGATATTTCTTGGAATGCAACTGGTTTTGATTATGACACTCCTTTTGGTAATTGGACGACTAATCTTGATCAATACGAGAATGAACCGCGTGTTTGTGATGAAAATGATTATTTTGGAAGTTGGGACCTTATTTTTTCTGTTAATCAATACAAAATAAAAACATATTTTCCTTTTGTGGTTCAAATTCCGAATAAAACAATTGATTTTTCAGAAGAAAATCTTGATTGTACAGATTTGTATGGTCATCAAAATGAAGACTTGTGGAAAAGTTGTACCGTGAACGGCACCGGTACAATAACTGTAAATTTTAATTTTTCTGAAACTGATGGTAGTTTTTATCACAGACAAAAATCTATAGTTCTTCCTATACCGGATCTTATAATAAGTGATCCATCTTCATATTTCGAACAAATAGATATAAACGAAGCCACAACTCCATGTGAAAGTAAAAAAGAAGCCTTAGGATTATATAGTTTTGATGGTTCTAATCTCGATTTACAATATGATCAATATAGATTTCAAATTCCCCCTCAAACAATTACATATACTTTTACAATACAAAATGCCACCTCATCTACCAATCTCCCTCCAAACCCTCCAACAATAACTGGAGTAGCCACTACAACTGAAGGTATAACCAACCCATATTCTTTTTGGGCTGAAGACAATCCCGTTAAAGATGTCAATGGTAATGATGTCTATGATCAAATAAAATATGAAATAGATTGGGATGCTGATGATGAAATAGATCAAGTTAATCAAACATTACCATCTACAAATTTTGTAGATTCAGGAACTTCTCTACCAACCAATAAGAGTTTTGTTTCACTCCCTCATACATTTAAAGCTCGAACAGTAGATAAACAAGGAGCAACTTCGGATTGGACGCAGCATACTGTTAATGATGAGATTAATCCAGCATCTAATCTAACCGCCTCTTGTTCTGCAAGTCTATCAACAGTAGCACCAGGAGATTCGGTTACTTTCACTGCATCCGCATCAGGAGGAACAGAGCCTTATCTTTATAAGTGGAAAGATGATTCAATAAACTCTACATATTCTTATACCATCCCCCCAAGCACCAATGCCACTTCTTATGTAGCAAGTGTGACAGTAACTGATGCGGAGGGTAAAGAAGACCCAGCTACTTGTTTGGTTTATATTAGAAATTGTGGTACTGCTAATGGACAAACATTTAATAGTTTAAGTGGAATCAGTCCTAATTTATGCTCAAATTCAAGTGTAGAGGGGTCTTCTTTTGTTTTAAATAGTAATACATGGTCCTGGAAGTGTACATATGGTCCTTATTGGAGTAAGTATTGCTCTGCGACAAAAAATAATGGCGGAACCCCCCCTGGAAATAACCAACCCCCAAATGTCACCCTCATAATTCAACCAAGATTAGCGCCAAATTGTATTGCAAGGTTTGTGGATGGAAACAACCAGACCGTTTCTTTAACAGGAACTCAAACTTGTACATTAAGTGGACCACAGTTTGTAAAACCTAATGGTATTTCAAATCCAATAACCTTTAACGAAGATAACAATTCTACAAACACTCCTATAACCACACCCGGATTATACACTTTGAGCTGTGGCGCTAATGCAGACTCTCTTGTAGTAATAGACTCTGACATCTGTATTGGGGAAGGTGATTCCATTCAGAATTAAGATTATTAAAAGATATTAAAAAGATGCCCTGGGCACTTGTGCCCAGGGCATCTTTGTTTTTATAAATCCTATGTTAAAATAAAAGTATGGATTTTATAAAATACGGAGAATATTATGCCATGCTTCAAAAACCTTTTTATGCACCACCTGATTGGCTTTTTGGCGTTGCTTGGGGGATTATCTATCCTCTAATTGCAATTTACGCAATTTCTTTAATTTATTCGTTTTATAAAAAAGGGAAATTTAAAAGAGATATTTCTTGGGTTTTTATTTTAAATATGATTTTAAATTATGCTTTTACGCCTATAACTCTGGGGACAAAAAATGTTTGGGTATCACTTTTGATGATAATTTTGGTTTTGGGAACTTTGATTTGGTTGTTCCAAGTAAGTTGGAAATATTCTCGCAAAATTACTTTAATTCTTGTTCCTTATTTGATTTGGGTTTCTTTTGCCACAATTCTTTCAATTCACATTGCTTTTATTAATTAGACTAATTTCAAATTAAAGTTTAGAATACTAACATTATTAGGGGTAATTTATAAATTTATGTTAAATAGACTTTTAAACAGTCCTGCATTTGCGGGCACCGTGGTTGCTTTGGTAGTAGGTTTGCTGCTCTCTGCTTTTCTTTTGACCAAAATTGTAGGAGAAGTTATTAGTTGGGAAAACAATCAGATTTATCCTTCCAAAACTATAACGGTTAACGGAGAAGGAGAAGAAAAGGCAGTTCCAAATGTTACTACTTTTAATTTTTCAATTACAGAAAAAGCTAATACGATGGAAGAAGCTCAGAGGAAAGCAACCGAGAAATCAAATAAAGCGATTGATTTTTTGAAAAATAATGGAGTTGCAGAAAAAGATATTAAAACAGAAGGTTACAATTCATATCCTGTTTATGATTACAGTAGACCTTGCACTGCCTTTGATTGTCCGACTGCGACAAATAAAATTATTGGTTATGAAGTAAGTCAAAATGTCTCTGTAAAAGTTAGAGAGCAAGAAGAAGCGGGGAGATTTATTACTGAACTTGGTAAAATTGGTGCTTCAAATATAAGTGGAATTTATTTTGAAATCGAAGAAGATGATTCATTGAAAGAAAAGGCAAAAGATAAAGCAATTGCAGATGCCAAAGAAAAAGCAGAAAAATTAGCTGATACTTTGGGGGTTAAATTGGGAGATATTGTTTCTTTTGGGGAAGATGTTCCTTATACTCCCGTAGATGGATATGGAATGGGTGGGGCTGAAATGATGACAAAATCTGTTTCTTCTGTCGCTCCGTCTTTGCCAAAAGGGGAAAATACTTATACTTCAAGAGTTTGGATTACGTACGAAATCAAGTAAGAAATGTCTCGAATAAACCCTACAAATAAAAATAAATATCTTTCTCGAAAACTCGCTCTAGACATTCCTACCATATTCGTCATTCCCGTGTAGACGGGAATCCATGCTTTATAAAATAAATAGTGGTCCTCTCGCTCAAACACGGTTCTCGAAAGATATTTATTTTTATTTGTAGGGTTTAAATTCTCGCAAAAAGAGGAGTAAAGTGTTATATTCATTTTATGTTATTAGACGGTCGGAAAGTCCAAGAAAAAAGATTTAAAATTCTTCAAAGACGAATTTCTAAGATGAAACACAAGCCTGTTCTTGTAATTATTCAAATTGGAAATAAAAAAGAGTCCAACATTTATATAAAACAAAAAATAAATTTTGGTAAAAAACTTGGCGTTGGAGTGGAATATTATCAATTGAAAAATTCAGTTTCTTTTTCTTTTGTGAAGAAACTAATTGAAGACTTTAATAATGATAAAGAAATAACAGGAATAATTGTTCAACTTCCACTACCCAAAAGATTTAACACACAAAAAATTGTTAATCTTGTTGATTCAAAAAAAGATGTAGATGGTCTTGTTTTAAATTCAAAATTTTTGCCAGCGACGGCGCGCGGTGTTTTAACATTACTTAGAGAATATAAAATAAAAATAAAAGAAAAAAAAGTTGCAGTATTAGGTCGATCATTTTTGGTTGGTAGTCCTATTGCCAAATTGATGGAAAAACAAGGAGCGAAAGTTTTTGTATGTCATTCAAAAACTGAAAACACTCCTTCAATTACCAAAAAAGCTGACATCATAATTTCTGCTGTGGGAAAGCCTGGTCTTGTAAAGAAAAATTTTGTAAAAAAAGGCCAAGTAATTGTTGATGTTGGAATAACTTGTGTTGATGGAAAATTGAAAGGTGATGTCGATTTTGGGGCTGTAAATAAGGTTGTCTCGGCTATCTCTCCGGTTCCGGGAGGAGTGGGTCCAATGACGGTTTTGAGCTTGTTTGAGAATTTGGTTGACGCAACTTCCAAGAAGTAGTATATTGGGGATTATTAGAAAGCCCCGAGAGGGGAGTTTTTTAAAAGAGAGAAGTGAACAGCGAGAAGCGAGAAGAAATATTTTAATAAAAATTTCTATAACTTTTCACTTCTTGCTTCTCGCTTTTCGCTGATTTATTTATGTTTAAATTTTTAAAAGATGTAAAAGGAGAATTAAGACATGTTAGTTGGCCAACCAAGCAACAAGCAATAGGATATACCATATTGGTAATCTTAATTTCTTTGTTTGTTGCTATTTATTTGGGAGCTTTCGATTGGCTTTTTACAAAGTTTATTGGTTTTTTTATAAATTAGATTATGTCAAAGCAACAACCATCAAGAGAACGGAACTGGTATGCAATTCATACTTATGCAGGCTATGAAAATGCTGTTCTCAAAAATTTGAAACAAAGAATAGAATCTTTGGGGATGGAAGAAAAGATTTTTAATGTAATTGTTCCGACTGAAAAAAAAATAAAAATTAAAGGAGGAAAGAAGGTAGAAGTGGAAGAAAAAATTTATCCTGGTTATGTTTTGGTTGATATGATTGTTACTGATGATTCTTGGTATGTTGTTCGAAATACCCCCCGCGTTACAGGTTTTGTTGGTTCTGGTGTTTATCCTGTTCCACTTTCCAAAGATGAAGCAGACGAACTCTTTCGCAGAATGTCTAATGATAAAACTAAACATAGTATAGATTTAGAAATTGGCGACGCAATCATGATTGTTGATGGACCCTTTAAAGAGCTTGAGGGAAAAGTTGAAAACGTTGATTCAGAAAAAGGAAAAGTCAGAGTTGTTGTTTCTATGTTTGGAAGAGAAACTCCTGTTGAGCTGGACTTTTTGCAGGTGAAGAAGATATAGGTATTTTATTTGGGTTGATCAGTTCTCTTTGTTAGATAATGAGTAGAGATACCATATTTATTTTTATTCATAAATCGAATGATCACCAAAAGTTAAGAGATTAATTATATTTTTTTCTTGATACTTAAAGATAACTCTGTCTTTATAATTAATCCAAAAACCGTATCTTTTATTCATTTTCCCATGAAGTTTATGAACCTTAAGTATTTTATGATTTTTGGGATCCTTGAACTTTTCAATTTTTTCAAGTATTTCATCTAAAAGTTTAGGATTCTTTTTTTCTATTTTTTTCAATTCCTTTGTTAATTTTTTAGATAAAAAAATTCTTATCATATTATTTTAGTTTTTGTAGAACCTTTTTAAAGTCTTTGGCATTTTTGAATTCATAAACTCGACCAGCTTCTACATCTGCCTCTGCTTTTAAAACGTCCATGAAAGCTTGTTCTTCGCTATAATGTTGTAAAGCCTTTCTAACAACATCAGCTTTGTTGGCTGCTTTTCCTTCGTCTATTTGATCTTGAATAAATTTTTCAAGTTCTGAATTGATTGGTATCGATAGAGTAGTCATAGTGATTAAGTTATATGATAAATTAATATGATATTATCATACTTTTTATTAAAAGCAATAAACTGT
>CAZUCU010000022.1:0-12073 GCA_964618845.1 uncultured Candidatus Saccharibacteria bacterium | reverse complement strand
AGGTTTGTATAACATAAAATACCCTTATTTATAAGGGTATTTTTGAATTGGTGGACACAAGACGAAATCTATTGAACCAATTAAAAACCTATTTAACACGATTCTGGGAGTATTATGAATCTAGTCCGAGCTTGAGAATGGTGATTGGAGATATCTAAATTATCTTACCAAAAGTATCGTAGTATCGTTATTAGATGGGAATATAAAGATGCTGAAACGAGTTTGAAAATGAAAGAGTCTTTTAAATATTTAAATACACATGAGAGTAGTGGAATATAGAGACTTGTATTTGTGGATAAATAGGGTTAGTGTTCTATAACTTTGTTATAATAATAATGTAAAAGAAAAGACCACCCATTTAGAGCGGTCTTTCCTGAAGTTTTATGGAGTTATATTATAAGTTCTAAGGAATTGGCCTTCTTTAGAACTTTCGCTTTTCTAATTGGAAAAGCAATATATCCTCCATTTTTTCCGCATATTCGTTTATTAAAACGAACTACGAAGTTACATATTCGGTTTAATCCGTCTCCGCTCGGGAAACATCTTTGACCATCATGTAACTCTTCTTGTTGAACTGTTGCTAACATTGTTCTCTTGCTGTAAACGTGGCTACCCAGAAATCTGAGTTGAGGGATGATAACCACTTATTAATCTAGCATCCCCCCGACAATAACCGTTTCCACCGTTACTGGGCAGAGAAACTAAAAAACCCATTGGACAGCCAAATATAGAACAATCTATTTTTGACTACCCGACGGGTTCTTTAAAATTAATTTTATTGAGCTCTTACTTGTAGCCTTTTTTAGGCTGTTACTATTCTAGCTGTCCATCTCCATAAAATCCTATGAAGATAATTCAATTTTAACATATTTAGCCTTGATTTTTAAGTGTATTTTAGCTTTTTCTTTTATATTTTGTATTCAACAATGTAATTTGTGTTTCGTCAATGGAGTGTTTCGCTTTAACGTATTGTAAAACGTATAAAAAATAATTGAAATATAAGATATAATTAATATATGGAAAAAATAAAGCAGTACAAATATATAATCATAATTGTATTAGTTATTTTGGGATTTTCTTTTTATTGGTTTCAAATACGTCCAGTGGTTATAAAAAAGAATTGCTCTTGGACAAATAAGGTAATTCCTGCTGATACAGGTATTACAAAAGAACAAGCCGAGGCTAATAAAAAGATATATGATAATTGTATCTATTCTAATTGGCAATGTGATATACCTTCGGGATTAGGTAGATTGGGGTTAGAAAATAATAGTAAAGAAAGATTACCCCAACCAGAAAAGAAAATTACTATTGTCGCAACTGAAAAAGAATATGATATGTGTTTAAGACGTAATGGATTATGAAAAAGATATTTATTTTGATTTTAATTTTGTTGTTTGCGTTTGTTGTGTTTAACATATTTAAAAAAGATAAATTCATTGGTTTTTATTATCCTGATATAAATAATCTAACAAACGATATACAAAGTCCTACAGTCTTTGATTCATTGGACTCTTGTAGAAATTGGGTTTATTCAATTGCTGGTAGCAGGAAAGATGAAAATTATGATTATGAATGTGGCAAAAACTGTAAACTTCAGAATGGTCAAAAGCCATATGTTTGTGAAGAAACTTTGGATTAATTTTTAATCAATAGAATACATCATCGCTTTAGGCGGGTGTTATTCATTATTCAATTTTTTTAAAAAAGGATTATAATTAATAAATTATGATTACAGCATTAAGTTATTTTTTGTGGAATTTATCACTTGCGGATAATAAATTTGGGATTCTGACGAGTATTTTATACTTTGTTTCTTTAGCAATGTCTTTGATTACCGATATAGCGATCTTTACTGCTCTGATTTCCTTTTCTGAAGGTTATTAATTATTATCTTATAAATACTAATCATATTTTTTCGATAAAGTATCTCATTTAAATATAAAATAAAAGGTCGGCGGAAATGAATCCACTGATTTTGTTCTACTCGACCTCTTTTAAGGAGAGATAAATGCTGTTTGAGGTTAGGATAAGATTACTTGTTTAGTAAATGATATAATTTATATATGAAAAAGTTATATGTGGGATTGGTGATTATCATTTCTTTATTTATTTCAGGTTTTTTATTCTATAACTTATATATAAATGATACCAACACAAAAACAGATGAAAGCCAATCTAACATTAAAAAAGAGCTTCAAAAACAAATATTAGTAGAGTCTAGTTTTAATAACAGTAATTGTGTCTCTGATTTTCCAGTGTTTATATCCATAGAAAATAATTCAGATAAAACAATTGAAGTAGCTACTATGTATCTAGATATATACAGAAAAGGTTATAGCTTTAGTATAAATGGAAGTGAGAGAATGGTTTCAGATAAAATATTAGAACCGAATAATAAATTTCAGTTTTGTAAAAAAATTAATCTTTCGGAAAAATACAGTGAATATATGGATAAATTAGAAGAACTAGAGACAAAAATTAAATTGGAAAGTGTAAGAATAAATGAAGATTATATATATTTTGATTGATTTTTTGATTCATCTGAGGAAGGTGGGGGTATGCCCCCCATTTGTAGAGGAGGTGAATTATGAATTAGGTGACTTTTTTGTAGAGATATTTTTTAAAGTTTCGAAAAAGCTATAGTTTTATCGTTTATGTCGCAGTATTGTCATTTAAGTTGAAAGTTCAGAAGAATGAGAGTATAAATATAATTGTGATTTGCAAATTATGTAAAAAGGAATGTGAATTATTAAAAAAATCTCACATAATACCGAATTTTTTATATAAACCAATAAAAGGTGATGATGGAGAATTTTACGCCTTGAGTTCGTTTAAAAATAAAATTGATACAAAAAAGGTTTATACGGGCTATTTTGAAAAAAATATTTTGTGTAAAAATTGTGACAACAAGATTATAAATGAATATGAAACCTACTTTTCCAACATTGTAAAAAAACTCGAGCATCGAAAGTTAAATGTAGTTGAAAAAGTTAACGTCAATAACGTTAAATATATAGAAATTTCACCAGTCGACTATACAAATACTAAATTATTTTTTTTATCAATACTTTGGAGAGCTTCTATCTCTACTTTGAATGAATTCTCTAGAATAAAATTGAGAACTGAGAATGAAGAAGAGATAAGAAAAATGATATTAAACAGAGATCCTGGGGAGGAAAATTATTATCCTATTTTTCCAATGATGATTCCTAATACCCCACTGTCAGTCACAAAAACATTTGTGGAAACTATTTTGGAAGGAGTGAAATGTTTTAGCTTGGTAATAACAGGGACTCCACATTTTTTCTTTATTGAAAATACATGTCCAAAATGGATATTGGGGCATGGACCAAGAGTCGAAAACAAATTTTCTACTGTGTTGCTTACACCAAAACAAGGAGAACAAATACAACAAGCTTGGATAGAAGAGACGGTGAATATTTTAAAAAAGAAGCACGATTTAAAAAATATAAACAAGTAAAAAATTGTGTCTGTTAGTCTTTTAAAACAACGTTTTTTATTGTATAGTTAAATAGTTCAACTATAACGAAATAACCCATGGAGACAGGGAGGCCTGTTTTTGCTTAATCGTAGGCAGAAACGGGCAGTCCGAGTCTCTATGATTGAGCTCCTTTGTGGGTTCGTTATAGTTGAACACCTCGGCTGTCCGTTTGTGTATTTTTAATAAAGAAGCCGAGACATAACAGTGTTCAATTATGTCTAAAATTAATATCTATATTGCAATTCTACTATCTGTATTTTCATATAATTTTGCTTATGCAACAGATTACAATTATTTACCACCAGACGTTTTAATAAAACAAAGTGAAGAGAGATCTGCTCTTGAGTATAGAATCAGAAGCTTGGAATCTCAAATGACAGGGAGTTCGGCTATCCAGATCGGAACTCTTGATTCAAGAATAAATCAGCTGGAAAGTGAAAGAGAAACTGAAAAAAACTATATTACTGGATTATATGGTAAGAATGGTATTGCTAATCAACTTCCATCTGCTTTAGCAAAAATTGATGCAAAATATGCTAATTTAATTAGTGATCTTGAAAATCAAAAAAGTTATTATCAGACTCAAACTGATCAACAATCCCAGATAGATGCAGAAATTAAAAAAATCCAAAAACAAATAGAAGAAATTGATAAATATTATGATCAACAACAGGCGGATTTAAAGAAGAAATATCAACAAAAAGAAGAAGAGATAAAACAAAATTCATACAATATAGATATTAAAAATGGAGGGTCATCGGCGTTAGAGATATTTAATATTTTAGATTCTGTAGACGAGATTAGTTTTGATATGAAAGAATTAATTACTAGAATGAAGAATGAAAGCCCAAATTTATATAATCAGGTTCATAAAATAGCTGAAGAAAAATATTTTTATGGCAAAACAGATCCTGTTGTAATGTTTAATCACTTTGAAACTCTAAACAAAGAATCCACTATATTTTTATGGAAAAAACTTAGAATTTTTAATCCTGCATTATCAGAAAAAGTTGCTGAGATAGTAAGAAATAAATATCCTGATGGTAAAGAAGATAATCAATATGTGGGTTACAAAAATACAGATAAGGAACTTATTAATAATCCTAAGATAGAAATTACGGCCAAAAATGATGATAAAGAAGAAAATGTAAAAAATACGAATATAAATACACCTTTTGAAAAAGATAATCAATTTAAAGAATCTGAAAAAAACGAAGAAAAATTGGTAACAAAACCAAAATCAGTTTTTGGGATTATAGGTGGTTTCTTTAAAAATTTAATGTTTTGGAAATAAATATGTTTTCTAAAATACTAAATTTTTTTGGTTTTACTACTAATAGTTGGCCTGACAAACTAGATAAGAAAAAAGTTTTTGCAAATCTATTAGTTATAAAACATCGATCATATGATTTAGCTATTAGTTTTACTACATTTGATGAATATGAAAGTGAAGCTTTAAAATTTGCAACGCCTTCAATCAAACAATTGGATTTTTTAGGAGGTATACCTTTGGGATTTTCTTATGAATTCATTGCTTCTTATCCTGATGTTGTACTGTGGTGGTCGAAAATGGATGATGATAGACAGGAGAGTATCTTAGTGAACTTTAATGAAAATGATTTGTTAGATAATAGTGAAAAAATAAAGATTAAATATCTCATAAAAATCATTGAGGAATACAAGAATGATGGGAATATACCCGAATGCATATGAAAAACTTTTTAGAAAAAATAAAATTTATTTTTAAACAAAAGAAAAAAATCTTTGTTCTAGTCGGTGTAATAATTTTATTATTTGGCATTTCTTTTTTGAGTAATTTAACATCACATTTCTTTTTTCCTACATTTGAAGAAACTGATTCTGAATATTTCGATTGTAATGTAATGGGCATAGAGATAAGAGGTGAACTTTATACATATGTTCCAACTGATAAGGATGGAAACAAAATAGAGGGATATGAAGACACAACAACAAGTGAGGATGTTGTTAGTTTAATTTGGCAGGCAGAAAATGATGACAATATTAAAGGAACACTTATTGAGGTTGATTCTTTTGGTGGATCTCCTGTTGCTGGCGAAGAGATTGCTAATGAGATAAAGCTTGCTAAAAAGCCTGTAGTTGCGTTTATAAGAGAAATTGGTACATCAGCGTCATATCTAGCAATTTCTCCCTCTGATCGTATTTTTGGTTCCAAATACTCTGATATTGGAAGTATAGGAGTAACTATGTCTTATCTTGATAATATTTCCAAGAATCAGCAAGAGGGATATTCATTTGTACAATTGAGCACTGGAAAATTTAAAGATTCTGGCAGTCCAGATAAAGTTTTGACACAAGAAGAAAGAAATCTATTCATGAGAGATCTGAAAATAGCACACGAGAATTTTATTCAATCTGTTTCAGAAAATAGAAATATTGCGATAGAAAAAGTTAGAGAGATTGCAGATGGTTCAACCGTTATGGGAGAAAAAGCAGTGGAGCTGGGATTGATAGATGAGATTGGAAGTTATAACGAAGCTGAAAAATATATCGAAGAACAGACAGGAGAGGACATAAATGTATGTTGGTAATTATTAATAATAATTAAAAATATGAAAAATAAACTCATCGCAAGTATAATCATAATTTTAGCAATTGTAGTTTCTTTTTATTTTTATAATCAAAACAGAACAATTGATTTAAAATACGGGGATTCTGTAAACATTTTTTCTTATGAAAGTATAGATACTTCCAGAAGTTCTTTTGTAGATAGTGCTCGATATAGTTCTGAAAAACAACATTTGCTCTTGGAATTAAATGGAAGTAATTATGAATATTGTGATGTTCCAGAAGTAGTTTGGAATTCATTTAAGAAAGCAAGTTCTTTTGGAACTTTTTATAATCAGCAGATAAAGAGTAATTATTCGTGCTATTAATCAAATTATGAAAACAATTAATTTAATTATAGTAATAATTTTTGCAGGATGTTTGATTTATTTAGGGTATCTGTGGGGGAAAAAGGCAGATATAGAATATTTACAGCAAATAGAAAACTCATATTCAGTATGTAACGAAAATGAGTTTATAAATTACCTCGGTTTTAATAAAGAAGATTGTAAGAGTTTATTAGATGCTATTTACAAAGCCTCCCTTGATAGGTGTTCTGAAAAAATAGACACCCATTCAGATTTTGTTTACACCAAAAAATATTATGATGCGTGTACCTATCATTTATTTATGGGAGAAATTCAAGATATTTTCTTAGATCATATAAAATATCTAAAAACTAAATAGAAAAGAAAATATTTAATGGGATACTACAGACTAAAGCAGGTAGTAGTTTTTTTACTATTTTGAATATTAAACTAGTTACAAAACATTTTTTAAAAGAGTCAAAATACTTTCAAAATATCATTTGTTTTCATGATATATTTTTTATACCTGCTTATACTACGTACTTAAATGATATATTTATTGATATAATTAAACAATAAAAAACTTGTATGTCAAAAAAGATGGTAGTAAAATACTAGACAGGTAATATTTCTCATTTAATAGCAAACCTTTGTTTTGCTACTGATATAAACCTAACCCATTGGGCACGGAGATGTGTGATGGCCGGTGAAATATCAGAGACAAAGACGCGAGCTAAGTGAACTCCAGACACTTTTTTTAGTGTGGGTTTTACATGTTCGTGTTTTTTATTAAAACATAATTAAATCTCATCTAATAAATAGTGATGTTCATTACCTATTATTTATTGGATTGGGAGCAAAAAGGTGTATTCAAGCCCAATCTGAGTGCACCTTTTTGCTTTCTTTAATTAAAATATTATGAACAATTTAAAATTTGGTTCATCGAAAGAAGAAATGAAGAAATATAGAAACTTAGGATTTTCTGTAATACCAATAGGATCAATATCAAGAAACTCTTCTGGGAAAAAAGATATCCAGTTTCCAATTGAGTGGAAAGAATATCAGTCAAGAATAGCAACACTAGAAGAAATTGAATCTTGGAATTATGGAAATGTTGCTGTAGTTACCGGAAAAATTTCTGATTTACTAGTGCTGGATACTGATTCTTATAAAGAAAATTTTGATCACGAATTATTAAAATCTTTTAATATTCCAAGAACTCCTGTACAAAAAACAGCTTCTGGAGGTAATCATTATTTTTTTAAGAGACCTAAAAACTTACCTTATATTAAAAGTGATGTTTGTATTGGTCATAGAGAATCAGGTATTGATATAAAAGCAGACGGTGGATTAGCTATTGTATCACCCTCTACAGCATCATTTGGTGAATATAACTGGGTTATAAGTCCTTTTGACGAGCCATTGGCAGATGTTCCTTCAAAACTATTAGAATTATTAACTAGCAAATTATCAGGCAGTGAAAAAAGAAAAAAACAATTAACAGAACTTATAGATTTAAGAGAGGGGGAAGGGAGAAATAATGCCATTTCTTCACTTATTGGAAAATTACTTTTGACTGTAAAAGAAGATAATTGGGATACAGAGATTTGGCCAATGGTTTTAAGTGTAAATAATACATATAGTCCTCCTTTAGAAATAAAAGAACTTAGAAGTATTTATGAGTCTATCACTAAAATTCATAAGCAAAATAAGGTTACCCTTGAACAAAAAATAGATATAATAAAAAATAATCAATCAGATAAATTAGTTGAGATAATCAAAGACAAAAATGAAGCTGAGTTATTTTATGATGAATATTCAGATGCTTACTTAAAAATAAAAGAAAATAATAAAAGCAGAATAATTCGTATTAATAGTAAATTATTCAAGAAATGGCTAGCAAAAGAGTATTGGGATATATACAAAAAAACACCTAATGGAGATTCAATTAAAACAGCTATCAATGTACTTGAGGGCATAGCTTGTTTTGACGGTGGTGAACATAAATTAGCAAATAGATTATCATGGAATGATAATTGTCTTTGGTATGATCTAATAAATGATAACTGGGAGACAATAAAAATAAGTGAAGAAGGTTGGAACATAGATTCTAATCCGCCTATTTTGTTTAAAAGATATTCACATAATCTTGAGCAAGTTTTACCTTCAACTTCAGAGAAAGATGCAAAATTAATTTTGAACTATGTAAATATAACTGATCAAAAACAAAAAATACTTTTTCTTGTTTACATGATAAGTTGTTTTATTCCAGATTTCCCTCATCCATTATTAGTAATATTTGGTCAACGTGGATCAGCAAAATCAACATTGTCAAAATTACTTCGAAATATTATTGACCCTTCTTTAATTGAGGTTTCAAGCTTGGTTGAAAATCATAAAGAATTAGTTCAAGCATTGGCTCACCATTCTTTTATTTTCTTTGATAATGTGTCACATATTTCTGAATCTATCTCTGATACTTTATGTAAAGCAATTACAGGAAGTGGATTTATTAAAAGAGAGTTATATGAAAATGATGAAGATATTATCTATCAATTAAAAAGATGTATTGGTATAAATGGAATTAATATTGTTTCTACTAAGCCTGATCTTTTGGACAGAAGTATAATGATTGAACTTGAAAGAATACCTGAGTCTAATAGAAAAGAAGAATCAGAATTAATTAAAGACTTCAAAGAAGATTTACCTAAGATTCTAGGGGGTATTTTTGATGTATTGAGTAAGACATTAAAAATTAAGAGAGATATAAAACTTGATAATTTACCTAGAATGGCTGATTTCGCATTGTGGGGATCTGCGATATCTGAAGCCCTTGGTTATAGTAAAGAAGAATTTATAGAAGCTTATAAAGAAAATATTGATAAGCAGAAAGATACTGTTTTAAACGATAATTTAATCGCAATAGTTTTAAATTCTTTTATGTCTAAAAGATATTGGGAAAGTTGGAATGGAACTTCAAGCGAACTTCTAGAAAATTTAAAAAATCAAGCTATTTCGATGGGGATTGATACCAGAGATAAATATTGGCCCAAAGCACCAAATATTTTATCAAGAGCCTTAAATACTCTCAAAACTACATTTGAGGAAAATGGAGTAAAAATTACTAACTCAGTAACTAGTGATTCAAGGGTTATTAGTATAGAAAAAATGGAAAACTTTGATGACTCTATGCATTATGACGATACTACGATTGACCCATTGGAATTTTAGAATCCCTATTGATTTCGGCAAAAAGATGTCAAAAACACTACTTAACAACTTAATAAAGATAGATTTTGTGAAGATCAAGATCAAAAAACCCGATCGAATTAGTCATGTTTCAATTCAGTTTTCTGGAGACAACAAATCACAAGATGTCACACTGCAAAAAACTGATTGTTTTTTCGGTGGCTATCGGTACTGGTTTACTTGTCCCTTTTTAAAGGAAGAAAAGACGTGTGGTAGGAGAGTTAGAATCCTGTATTGGTTTAATGGATATTGGGGTTGTAGACACTGTTTCAATCTAGTCTATAGGAGTCAAAATCTAAGTGGAATTAGCAAACTATGGGGTGTTTATCTTGATCCAAATAGCTATAAACGAAGAACTTACAAAGGAATACCGCCTAAAAGATATGCAAGATATCTACGCAAAGAGAAGGAGAATGATCAAACATATAAAAGACTTCTAGTTTTATTTGTTCAAAAACTTCAAAAAAGAATAGAAAAAATGAAAGAGAAATGATATTATGACTAAGTTACACAAAGAGTTAAATAATGACAGATTTGTACCCAATGAGGGGCAACGAGACTTTTTGTGTAACAATAAATCGTCATTTCGTTGTCCCTCATTGTGTTATGAATATTCAGGTTCAGAAGAAAATCTGGATAAAACGTATATTGATTTAGAAAGCAGTTTCTCATTTGAAAATGTTAAAATAGTAAAAAATAGTAAGAGCGTATCGGTTGAAGAATATAGACATTTAACCGGTGACTTTGTTAGCAGTTCTGAAAAGATTCAAGAAAAAATAGATTATCTTTACGCATTTTGTAGAAACATAATAAAGTTAGAAATTAAAAAACATGTTATCCCAAAGTAAAACAAAAAATAAAATTCAATCCAAAGCAATTATTTATTGTCGTGTTTCTTCTGAAAGACAAAAGAATGAAGGAAGTGGTTTGGATAGTCAACAACATCGATGTCTTGAGTTTGCCAAACAAAGAGGTTATGAAGTTTCCGAAATTTTTAAAGATAGTTTTAGTGGTGGAGGAGATTATCACAGACGACCTGCTTTATCTGATATGTTTTCTTATATTGATAGATATCCAGTACAAAATTTTGTAGTTTTGATTGATGATCTAAGTCGATTTGCCAGAGATGTTAAAGCACATTTTGAATTAAAAAAAGATTTAAAGGATAAGGGTGTTGAGTTGGAGTGTACGAATTTTCATTTTGAAGACACACCAGAGGGAGAACTGATCGAAACCTTAATGGCCGCCCAACATCAATATCATAGAAAAAATAATACTAGACAGGTTATACAAAAACAAACAGCTAGATTACAAAGCGGTTATTGGGCTTTTGGGGCCAAGAAAGGTTATAAGATGGTTAAGAGTCCAGAACATGGAAAGATATCCATTCCAGACACAGAACTAGCACCAATCATTAAAGAAGCATTAGAAGGTTTTGCTTCTGGTAGATTTGTTAGACGTATAGATGTTTGCGAGTTTTTGGTTGAAAATAAGTTTTGGAAGAACCAAAAGCCGGAAAAATATATTGATAACTTTGTACAAATTGCTAGAGATCCTTTTTATGCAGGATATATCAG
Organism: uncultured Candidatus Saccharibacteria bacterium; assembly: GCA_964618845.1. Taxonomy (GTDB): domain Bacteria; phylum Patescibacteriota; class Minisyncoccia; order Phycocordibacterales; family JAACPR01; genus CAZUCU01. The sequence continues at coordinate 848 of CAZUCU010000022.1, read as the reverse complement.
TTATCCTAGTCGTGATATAGAAATGATTAATGGTAAACACGAGGGCATAATCACTCTAGAGACTTATAATAAATTACAAAAACGTTTAGATAATGATATTGCAGGTAAGAGAATAAGAAAAGATTTGAATGATGATTTTCCTTTAAGGGGAATGATTGTTTGTTCCGGTTGCGGATCTCATTTAACTGGTGCATGGTCTAAGGGAAGAAGTGAAAGACACCCCTATTATCTTTGTCAAAATCAAGGGTGTATTTATAAAAGAAAATCATTAAAAAGAAAAGATGTAGAAGATGGTTTTGAAATCTTATTAAAAAAACAGAAACTAAAGCCAAATTTTGAAAAAGTCCTTTCAAGAGTTTTTGATTGTGCTTGGCAAGATGAATTGTCTGAAGTGAAATCAAAAGAAAAAGAGAATCTAAAAAGAGTTCAAGATTTGGAATCAAAAATTGAATTACTTTCTAATCAAGCTATAGAATCTAAGAAGGACAGTATTAAAAGAGTTTATGAAAATCAAATAGAAAAAACCGTAAAGCAATTAGAAGAAATTGAATCAGAGTTACCTAAAAGCATAGACTACAACATCCCTTATCGAACCGCTTTGAATAAAAGTGTTGGTTTATTAAAAAGCCCTTATAAAGTATGGATATCTTTGGATCCGATAGAGCAACAAAGACTTTTTTACTTTATATTTGATGAGAAATTACCATATGACAAAAATGAGGGTTATCGAACCGATAAAATCCCTTGTGCCGTAAGGCTATTTGAGGAATTTGTTGATCAAAATTCCCTAGATGTGGAGATGGGGGGAATTGAACCCCCGTGCATATAATTCTTCCAAATGAGTCTAC
>CAZUCU010000021.1:8830-12143 GCA_964618845.1 uncultured Candidatus Saccharibacteria bacterium | reverse complement strand
ATTTCTGATTTCGTGCTTCGAATTTACCTCCGTTTTGCTTAAGCAAAACGGACGCCATGTGTCCTTCCATATGATTAACTCCAATAAGTGGAATTTGCCATGCAATTGATAATACTCTTGCAAAATTTATTCCCACCCACAGCGCGGGTTCAAGTCCGGGACCTTCTGTAACTGCGATCATATCAATTTCTGGCTTCTCGTATTCATTTAAAAATTTAACAGTTGCCTCAAAAAGCCCAGGTTCACGTTCTAAAATTTTAGACAATTCGTCATTCCCACGAAGGTGGGAATCTATGCTTTTATAATTATTTTTTAAGGCTTGGGCCCCCGCCTTTGCGGGGGTGACGGATAAATATGATTTCAAAACATTTTCCAAAACCGGAACAATGTTTTTGGCGTGTTCTCTCTTTGCGAGAGAAGGGAATACTCCTCCAAATTCTTTATGAACATCAATTTGAGAGTGAATTGTTTTTGCTAAAACTTGAAATTTAGGTTTATCCAAAGAACCAGTTGCTTCAACAATAGCAACTGCTGTTTCATCACATGATGTTTCTATAGATAAAATTTTCATAAAAGAATTTTAGATATTAGCACAAAAACCTATTTTAAAACAATATTATTAGACGGTGGGCGGTAACCCAAGTTAGATTGTTGTTAAAGATGTTGTTTAACTCCTTAGCACACACAGACCTATGTGAGGACGTCAAACGTCCTTCACCGCGAGTGAGTTTTGTCGATGTATAGAACCTGGTGGCTCCAGAACGCTTAATACGGTCCTGAAACCGCGTTTGACGCGGTGACCCTACCGGGAATCGAACCCGGCTTCCAAGCTTGAAAAGCTTGTGTCCTAACCGATAGACGATAGGGCCGTTCGAAAATCTCAAAATATATTTTCGAAAAGCTCAGAAGCCCTCTTTTATATTTTTCAATGATGGGCTTCTTCAAGCGGTTTCTCAAATATATTTTGAGATTTTCTCTCTATAAAAGATTGAAGGAAATAATAACAGATTTTGTGGAAATTTCAAATAAATGATAACTTATTAATATTCGTGTTTCGAATTTCGTGATTTTTTTTGAATTTAGTGCTTCGAATTTCTGATTTCAAAAGGAAAGGTGGCTGAGTGGTTGAAAGCACCGCTCTCGAAAAGCGGCAGGTCCTTAAACGGCCTCGAGGGTTCGAATCCCTCCCTTTCCGCCAAGAAAATAAAGTATCGGAGTCGACCCCTTACTTCTGTAAGTGGTGTGACCTGATTACACAAAGGGTAATATTTAAGTTAAAATAGTTTTATTGTGGCAAACCAGATAACACATATAGTCTTAGCTGAAAAAATGTCAGACCAACTTTTTGAAAAATTTGACCGAGGAGATTTTCTTGTGGGTACTGTTTTCTCTGATATTCGATATTTGAAAGTAATTGATCGCGATAAAACTCATTTTAAAGAGTTGTCTTTTCAAGATGTTTTAGATGAAAAAAATTCTTTCATGGCTGGTTTAAAATACCACAGTTTGGTCGATGAGGTTCGAAAAAAATACATGGTTGAAAATGATGTTTATACTCTTATTCCTTCGTCTAAATTCATCACACAGGCCCTTAAGAGCTATGAAGACGAAATTCTATACTCAAATGTGTCAGATTGGAATCAAATAATAACATCTTTAGATGAAGTACTGCTCGAAGAAACAGAATTAGTTGAGCAAGTAGATAAAATAAAAACATGGCAATCCTTGATTCAGAAATATTTCAAAGAAGCTCCGACGGATATTTCGCGTAAAGATTTTATTCTCGGAGTAGGATTATCGGAAGATATCGCAATCGAAATAAATAAATTAATTAAACAGATGAGGCAAATTCCCAAGGTTCGGGAGATTATCCTAAATTTGTATGAAAAGTGGGATTCTCTCATAAAGTCGGAAAAATAGATTCGACCCACATACCTTATTTCATTTTGCAAAAATCTTCTAAAATACTGTTACTTTGCTTCACCACTCTGGTACTAAACCCACATGGCCTGCAATAAGTTAGGATTCTGAAAATATTTTTAGTAGATTACAAATAATAGAGTTTTTAGGGTGGTGATAATACAAGAAAATAGATAATAGTTGAATCATTTTGGGATAATGAAATATTTCCTGCTTCATCTTTTAACCATGCATATAGATTTATTGTTGTACTGTTTTCAATTTCTGGATTTTCGATGGTATAAGAAGTAGGTTTTGTCGAAGACCAATTTGGATTATTTTTTGATGGTTCTGTGGGATTTTCAGTTATTAAATATCCTGTTATTCCTACATTATCTGTTCCTGAAAAATTAGAAATTGTAATAGTTTTTGGTTTCGAAGGTCCCCAAAGATCTTCGCTATCTGTTAATGTTGACTCGGGAATTTCAAAAGTTGTTATTATTGGAATTTGTCTATCATATTGATCTCTAGGATTTGGTAGGATATCAATATAACACCCGCCTGAATCAAATCTTCTATCAGTACTAGTTGAATTGAGGGTAAATTCGTGTCTACCAAGTGGTAATGTAGATGTTGAAAAAGAAGAACTATTGCCGACAACATTTCCATTGTATACCCATTCATAAGTATCTGCAGTACCCCCCAAAATTATTGCTGTAATTGTTTTTGTATAATCGATAGTTCCAACATAATTTGAACAATTAACTTCATAATTAGATCCTGGCATATCAACAACAAAACTTCTCCAACCAGAAACCGCTCCGCTTTTATCTTGTGTTCTTGCTCTAAAAGCGCTAGGAAGTTCAGAAAAACTTTTAATAGTAAACAGACTTGTTTCAGAGTCAACTAATCCCACAGATGGTAATATCAGATCAATATTTTCATCAAGATCCCAATCAATTTCATATTTTATTTGATCACCATCTGGATCCCTTGCTACAAAGGAATAAGTATTTTCTTCACCTTCAGAAGCAACCTTGTTACCAGTGATAACTGGCGGTTCTGGAGGATTATTTTCAAAAGATATAATAGCATCTTCATCCCCTACAATAAGATCTGTTTCTTCAGTATTTAAATCTACAATAAACAATGAATCTAAAAAATCAGAGGTAAAACCATAAGCATAATTATTACCATCTGGGCTTGTTGGAATTTCTGAAAGATATCCATCTTCTACCAGGAGATTCATATTGTTTTCGTAATCATCATTATTATCACCCTCTCTGTAAAGTTTTCCAGATTCCAAACTACCATAATGAGGAACTTGGCCATTATTGTCTTCTTTATACATAGAAATGGCAGTTTCGACTTGTTTGGCTTCCATTTTCATGTGTGCGTCTTCTGCCTTGTTTCT
>CAZUCU010000021.1:0-8730 GCA_964618845.1 uncultured Candidatus Saccharibacteria bacterium | reverse complement strand
GCCGATAATATAGACTTGTCTTCCTCAAATTCTATTTGACTTTTCATATTGACTACTATTTTAACACAGAAATAGTGCGCGATAAGGGACTCGAACCCCTAACCCTCTCAACGTCAATGAGATGCTCTACCAACTGAGCTAATCGCGCAAAATCTAAAAAAATAATACCTCCCAAATGTCTAAATGTCTATCTGTCTAAATGTCTTTTGACATAAAGATAAATATCTTCGATCGCTTTTACACCATCACCGGATGCGATGTTGTTTTGATGAAAAGGAATATTTGTGCAATCTCCCGCGGCCCAAATTCCTGATGTTTCTGTTTTTTGGGTCCAAGGATCAATTTTTATTCTATTAAATTCATCAAGTGGTACGATTTCTTTAACAAATTCTGTAGTTGGAATAGATCCAATTTCTACAAAAATCCCTGAGACTCTCAGTTCTTTTTCTTCTCCTGTTTCTGTATTTTTATAAGTTAAACTTTCCACAAACTTTTCTCCAATGACTTTTTGTATCAAAGCATGTTCGATAATTTTCATTTTTGGATCTTTTAAAACTGATTCAACAATTATTGGGTCAGCTTTTATTTTTCCATTATGATGGAGTAGGGTAACACTGTTTGTATAAGCCAGAAGTTGAGCCGCTGTTTCAAAGCCGGCGTTACCGCCACCTATAACTGCCACATCTTTTCCAGTAAAAAGAGGCCCATCACAAGAAGCACAATATACTATTCCTTTATTTTCAAAATTTTCCGCGCTCTCTGCTTCGAGTTTTTTTCTATGACTTCCCGTTGTAATAAGGATGGTTTTTGTTTTAAATTTTTCTTTATCAGTTTCTATTTCAAAACCATTTTCAATTTTTTTAACTTTTAAAATCAAATAACCATTTTTGATATCTATGTCTTTTTCATAATTTTGTAAATGAGACTCAAGTTTTTTTGCCAAAGCTTGTCCAGAAATTTTTGGTTCGCCAATCCAATTTTCAATTTCATTTGAGACTGAGCTTTGCCCACCAAATTCTTTGGTTATTAAAATAGTTTTTAATTTTTTTCTTGCAGCATAAATTCCAGCTGATACCCCTGCTGGTCCACCACCCAAAATTGCTAAATCATACATATGGGGAATATTTTAGCAGATATTTTAAAGATAAGCACGAAATTCGAAATTAGAAATCAGAAACACGAGTTTGGGATTTTGGATTTGAATTTTTCGTATTTGTTTCGTATTTTGTGCTTCGAATTTCTAATTTTATTTTAGTTTGCTTCTCCTTAGAAACGCTGGAACAGCACTCCACTCATCATCATTATTTTCTCCTCTTTTTTTCTCCTCTTCTTTTGCTTTTATTTCTTCTTTTTTTTCATCCTTTGATGGAGTTATTGAGTTAAAAATTTTTCCTCTATTATCCTCTTCTTTTTTATCACCACCAAAAAGGGTTTTTTTAGAGATGTTTTCTGGAAAGCCAGATGCAATGATGGTTACTTTTACTTCTCCTTTATTTACTTTTTCATCTTTTATCGTTCCAAAAATTATTTTAGCATCTGGATCCATTGATTCTGTAATAATTTTTGCAGCATCTTGAATTTCAAACATCGTAACATCATCTCCTCCCGCAATAGAAAACAAAACTCCCTTTGCTCCATTTATTGAAACATCAAGAAGGGGAGAATTAATAGCAATTTTTGCTGCCTCTTCGGCTCTTTTTTCTCCGGATGCAATACCAATACCCATAAGAGCAGATCCTGCATCCTTTAAAATTGCTTTTACATCGGCAAAATCAACGTTGATTAATCCCGGGGTGGTGATTAAATCAGAAATGCCCTCAACTGCCTGTTTTAATACATCGTCACACATTGCAAAAGCATTTTTTGCCGTTGTTTCTTTTGAGATATTATTTAGAAGTCTATCATTAGGAATAATAATTATTGCATCCACCTCCTTTCTGAGAGATTCAAGGGCCTCTTCTGCAATTCTTGATCTCTGTCTGCCTTCAAAGAAAAATGGCTTTGTTACAACTGCGACAGTTAATGCACCAGTTTCTCTGGATATTTGAGCCACAATTGGACTAGCTCCCGAACCCGTACCACCACCAAGCCCACAAGCAATAAAAACCATATCTGATCCCTTGATTGATTCTTGAACTTCCTCTTTTGTTTCTTCTATTGCTTTTTTGCCAAGATCAGGGTTCATTCCAGTTCCAAGACCTTTGGTTAAATTTTTACCAATATGGATTTTCTTTTTTGCTAAAGATCCATGCAGATCTTGGGCATCGGTATTTATTGTAATAAAATTAATTCCCTTGACTTTTTGATTAATCATGTAGTTCACTGCGTTTCCGCCTGAACCACCAACTCCTATAACTTTTATTCTTGCAAAGCTTTCAATTTCTGGTTTTATCTGTGGCATATTGATTGATTATTATAAGCAAGAAGCAAAAAGAGAGAAGTTAGAAGAACCATTTTTCTAATCCCTTTTTATTTATTGCTCTTTTATTTATCCCTTAATAAACTAAAAATAGCATATCAAGAAATAAGAAAAAAGGGAAGTCAAAATAACCCCAGTTTTTAGGGTAAGAATTTTTTTATAATATTGCCTATTTGGCGTAGTATTTTCCTTATTAAAATAGAAACTGTTGTTCCTTTTATCAAACCATCTTCATCTGCACTTGTTCCAAAAAGGCAAAGTCCATAAGAAACTGCCCAAGCCGCGTCTTTTATTTTTATATTGCCATTACAATTTTTATCATCAATATTACAACCAATATCTGCCAACTTAGATGGTAATTTAAGATAAGCCCTGGTGATGTCTTCTATTGTTGTTACTCGAGAACCTCCGCCAGTAATAATTATTCCAGCAGGTAGTAATCCTTTTTTTCCAATTTTTTGGAGATGTGCATTTACCAAATCAAGCATATCGTTTAATCTTGCCACAACAATATCGTCTAATTTCTTTTTAGGATGACCATGAGTTTCTCCCTTGTCGCTGTCTTTTTTTATTTTTTCTGCTTCATCTAAACTTACTTGAAGACCAATGGCAATATCATTTGTGATATCATTTGATCCAATTTGAAAAACCTCAAGAGAAATTGGTTTATCATCTTCATATACAACAATTGAGAGAGTTTCAGATCCTATATTAACCATCGCACATCCTGCAATTTTTTCTGCTTTTGTTAAGGCAACAAGACTTGCTGCAAGAGGGGCGGCCATTGCGTCTACAACTTCCAGATCTGCATCTTCGACAACGTCAATTAATTCAGAAATATGATGTTCCAAAGAAGTAATAAATAAGGCTTCAATTTCAAGTCTTACACCCTTTAATCCCACAGGATTTCCAAGAACCGGATTTCCGTCCAAATAATATTCAATAGGAATATTGTGAATTATTCTCCTATTAATTATGTATTGTTTTGGAATTTGATGCGACGCTTCTTCAATAACTTTTTCTAAATCAATCTCCGTTACCTCTGAATCAGCTCGAGTTATCATGATTGATCCTTTTGTTTTGTAACTTGAAAGTCCAATTCCTCCAACTGCCAAAAAAACTCTTCTTATTTTTATATTGGCTGATTTTTCCGTATTTCTGATTGCTTTTTTAACACTTAAAATTGCTTCTTTTCTGTTTGTGATGTATCCATGTCTGAGACCATTTGCCTGGCTTTGCCCAAAGCCAATAATTTGTGGCATTCTATTATGTGGAGACGATGAAGTTACAACAACCTTAACGGAATTTGTCCCAATATCCAAACCTACAATATTTTCATTTGACATATTTACTTTATTTTACAGCAAAAATGTCTTTTATGAAATGTGGATAGTACTTTTAGATATGGTAGATAGACATTTAGACATTTAGAAATTTTTTGATTAATTGTTTTTCTTCTCTTTCCATTTTTTCTCCATGATCAAATCCTTTGAGATGTAGCATTGAATGAATTAATAAATAATAAAAATATTTTTGAGGAGACATTTGAAAACTGATTGATTTTTTGTTTGCAATTTTTAAATTAATAAAAATCTCCCCCATATTTTTTGAAATAGAAAAAGAGAGAGTATCTGTAGGATAATTTTTGTTTCTAAATTTTTTATTTAAATTTTGGATTTTTTTATCGCCAACAATTACTATGGAAAGTTCGTAATTCTTACCTAGAATTTGATTTTTGATCATTAAAATTTCTTTATTTTGAAAAGAAATTTTTTGTTGAGCTGTATTTAAAATATCCAACATGGGTTATCTTCTTACCCTAGGGTTCATTTTTCCTAATTTTATTTTTTCTTCAATAAGTGTTTTATTTTTAATCGATTTTAATCTTTTCATTTTTTTGACATAATCAGAAACATTTCTTTCACTATATCTATTTAATTTAACACGAGGAATTACACCAGATTCTTGAACTCGTCTGGTAAATTTTTTTATAAGATTAATGTTGTTATCCTTTTTTCCTTTTGTAACTTTTACATTCGTTGCCATAGTTGGATAAAGATAACACAGCTTTTCAAAAGTAGCAAGTTTTATTTTTTATTTTTTAATTCTCTCAAGTAGTCTACTAATCTTTCAAGGGGAATGGTTTTTTGTGAATTACTATCCATATCTCTGACACATATACTATTTTCCAAAGCTTCTTTCTGGCCCATCAAGAGTATGTATTTTGCATTTTTTTTGTGAGCGAAATTTGTCTGAGTAGACATTTTATCTCTACCAATAGCATGATGAATTGGGATTCCAGATTTTCTCAAAATTTCTATTACCTCTAAGCTTTTAAGTTTTGCAGGATAACTCAATTGAATAAAATATATATCTGATTTATCAAATCTTGGTAATTTATTTTTATTTACTTTTTTTGTTTTGGATAAGGTTATATTTAGAGATATTGCCGGAAATCCCTTTTTAGAAATAACTTTCTTGGCAAGATTATTGTATCTTGTTCCGGTTGCCAATATTTTTCCATTTCTACCATTTTTAATTGAAAAGATTGTATCTGTGGAATAATGTGGATCGCCGACAATATTTTTATTTATTTCAAAAGGAATTTCTTGAGATTCTAAGTATTCAATAACTTCTTTGAAGTGTGTTCTGCTTTCTTCACTCAAAAAATCAATTGCCGATGGCATATCATCTAATTTTTTTTCTAAACCCCTTGGGGCACACGATACTAAAGTGTGGCCTCCGTATTTTAATAATTCTTTGCATTCACTGTTTAATTCACTTAATTTATTTCTAAAATAATTTGTCAAAGCTCGATTAAAACTATTTTGAGAGTCTTTTTCACCCAAACTATTTATTTCTAAAACTAAATCTTTATAACCCTCTTCTTTTAATATTGCGAATGCTGTTTTAATTAAAATTGCTTCAGTAATACTTTTGTTAGATCCAATAATATGAAGTCCTATATCTTTGTGCACGCTTCTTTTTTTTCTTTGGGTTTTTATTTCTCCTTTTGTATAAAAGAGCATTGGTAATATTTTATTTTCCATTTGATGAGCATGAGATAAAATCGAAACATATTCTTCCAAATATGGAAGGTGAGAGTGCTTGAAATCTTCTTTTTGTTTTAATTTTTTTGCTTTCTCATGGTGTTCTTTTTCTATATGATTGATATCTAAGTATTCAAATCCATAATATCTGGCAATTACAAAAGCATTGTCTACTTTGGAGCCAAATTTTTGATAATTTTCTATTTTGTCCGTATTTTTGTTTTCTTTCTTTTTCATATTTTAGTTAGACCCCGGAAATATACCTAATTTATTTACAGGAAACAACCTTACAAAGGCCTTACCGACGATATAATCTTTTTCAAGCGGTCCCCATATTCTGGAATCCAAACTAGCCAATCTATTATCACCCATTACAAAATATTGATTGTCAGATAAAGTAATTTCTAAACGATCTACTTTTTTTAGTTCAATATAATTTTCTTCTAATTCAAAAAAATTTTCTTGATTAATTTCTTTTACAAAGACCTTTCCATTTTCTATTTTTATGGTTTCTCCTGGAAGTCCAATTATTCTTTTAATAAAAAATTTAGAAGGCATAACTGGATATCTGAAAATTACTACATCTTGTCTTTGTGGACCCTTAAATCTATAAGATAACTGATCCACAATCAAATATTCACCTGTATGGAAAGTCGGAATCATAGAGTCTCCCGAAACAACAAAAGGTTGAGCAATATAAGTTCTAATTGCAAAGACCAAAACAAGAGAGGTAATAGTTATCATAATAAAATCCTTAAAGGATTCTTTCTTTTTTTCTTCCATAAGTGATAGGATTATAATATATAAATAGTAATAAGTAAAAGCGAGAAGCGGAAAATAAAAAATATGAAAATTTTTGTTGGCTTGGGAAATTTTGAAGAAAGATATTTTGGTACTCGACATAATGTTGGGAGGGATTTTTTAATCTGGTTTGCAGAGAAAAATAATTTTTCTGATTTTCAACTTGATAAATATGTAGATGTCAAGATTTCTTTTGGAAAATTTAAAGGTGAAGAGATAGAAATTGTTTTGCCAGAGACTTTTATGAATTTGAATGGAGAGTCAGTTTTTAAATATTTAAAAGCGAGAAGTGACAAACGAGAAGTTAGAAGTGAAAATTTATATGTTTTTCATGATGATGTTGATATGAATTTTGGTGAAGTTAAAATAAAAGAAGTGCCAAGCGGGAGCGGGGGACACAATGGCGTTGAATCTTTGTTTAAACATTTGGGAGCTCAAGATTTTAAAAGAGTAAAAATCGGCATAATTCCAAAGCGATTATTTTTTGGTTTTCAAAAACCCTCAAAAGAAAAAGTGGCCGATTTTGTTTTGAAAAAGTTTTCAGCAAGTGAAAAAGAACAACTTGAAGAAATCTTTAAAAAAGTAGAAAGTATTTTATAAAAAATCTCCCCCTGCCTAATTACAAACATCTGATGTTTGTAATTTTTACTTCTTACCCTCAAGTGAAAGTGTCATTCTTTGATCTTTTGGTTCAAACAAGTTTATTTTGAAATCATAAACTTTGCCGAGTTCTAATTGTTCTCGGAGTTTTTCTTCATTTTCAAATTCAGAAATATGTGCCAATCCAGCGACACCTTCTTCAATTGAAACCAAAGCTCCGTGTTTATTGAATTTAATAACAATACCTTTTACTACATCACCTTTTTTATATTTTTTACCGGCATTTTGCCACGGATTTTCTTTTAATTGTTTTATAGAAAGAGAAATCTTTTCATCTTTTACTTCTATAACTTTTACTTTTACTTTATCCCCAACCGCAAAAAGTTTTTTAGGGTCTTCTACAAGCGCCCAGTCAAGCTCGGAAATGTGCACCAAACCCTCTAAATTTTCTGCAATTTTTACAAAAACTCCAAAATCTACAACTCCAGTTATTTCTCCTTCCAAAATATCTCCTAAATTATAGTTTTGAATTTTTTTAATTTCTGATTCATTGCCGCCAACATGTTTTTCAGAAAATACTAATTTTCCATCTTCTTGTGTTGCACCAATGACAGTGATTACAAGTTTTTGACCAATAAATTTTCTAAGTTCATCTAAAATTTTATTTTTGTCTCCATCTTCTACTCGAGGATAATGTTCTGCTGTGAGTTGAGAAGCTGGTAAAAATCCTTGAAGACCCTGCCACTGAAACAATAATCCTCCTTTGTTAGCATCTAATACAGGGAGTTCAATTGGAGTTTTATCAGCAATCGCTTGTTCTACTTCCTGCCAAACCATTGCTTGTTTAACTTCCCGAAGCGATAACTCTATATAACCCGTTTTTGATTTAACATCAATAACTGTTGCAGATACAGAATCTCCGATATGAAGTTTTCTTATAATATCTCTAGCTATAATAAATTCTCGGCCATAAATAATCCCAGTTCCAAAAGGTGATAGATCTATAAAAATGGAAGACTTGTCCATTGAAATTATCGTCCCTTCTACTATTTCTCCAATTCTTGGTGGATTTTTTATTTCTTCAATGAATTTATTCATCAAAGATTCATCTTTTTGTTCTCCGATTCCAAACATATTTATTGTTTTTAATTAATAGCGAGAAGTGAACAGCGAGAAGCGAAAAGTTAGAATTTTTTAATTTTCTAATATTTTTCTTCTCTCTTTTTGCTTCTCTCTTTTCGCTATATTCTATTAATGAGTTCTATATTTTCAAAATCTCGCAACTGTCTTAATCAAAGATTTGATTTCCAAGCAGTCACATTCATATTCACAAATACAGGGTTACTCTTATATCTGATTAATAATAAGAGTTTTCTGATACTAACATTTAATTAAAAAAAATCAATAAAAAATACCTGTCACATTGTTTTGTGACAGGTATTTGAGGTCGAAGAACTACTTCTTCCACCTCCGATGTCGATTGCATGTATAACAGTCTCTGTTTTCAGAAGAGGCCATGCAATCAGAGCAACCACAGTATTGATTGTGGTCGCACGAAAGCTTATTTTCCAAAATGTCTACGCTCGGTTTGGGCGTGTGTTTCTCTCTTCTTATTTTCTCAAGCTCTCTTTCACTCTTGAGAAAATTTTCGTTAAATTGTCCTTCTCTGAAAAGTCTCGGGTGTTTATTTTCCCAAAGTATTAGCAGAATATTCACTGCTTTTAACCTTGGGTAATAAAAACTCGAAATTTCTCCAATTGCGTGTAGTGCTGAATTTGGAATGTGAGCTGTTTTTTTCATTGTCGAAAGGACACAAGTCCATAAGAAACATTATTCTGTTTTTCTAAAATGTCAAACAGA
>CAZUCU010000020.1:0-12503 GCA_964618845.1 uncultured Candidatus Saccharibacteria bacterium | reverse complement strand
TTTTATGTGCGCGGGAGAGGACTCGGTCACAACTTTTTTTCTACGAAAAAAGTCGCGACCCCGCCTCGGCCATCCCACCTCGTCAAACGAGGTTGGACCCTAGGCCTCCGGCTTTCGAGTCCCCTCCGCTTACTAAAATAAAATCGCCCAATGCTTTGCATTGGACTCTTTTATTTTATGTGCGCGGGAGAGGACTCGAACCTCCACAGATTACTCCATTAGTTCCTAAGACTAACGCGTCTACCAATTTCGCCACCCGCGCATTCCTTTTAAAATATCATAATTGTTAGCTAAATTCAATGTTTTTTATCTTTTTACTCCACTGAATTGTGAACAACATTTACAAAAATATAATTTTATGGTATAAAAAAGTAGAATGAACCTTAAAATCATGAGAAAATTCTGTCTCTGGTTGACTTTGTGTTTGGGCTTATGTTTGAGCTTGGAAACAAGCTTGGCAACTCAGCCTGAACAGCCCGTTTCGGTAGGGCTTGGAGGTCTTCCCGACGGATACGGTCCGTACGGGACATTATTTGAACCAACAAACCAGTATGTAATTTCATGTTCACACTGGTACCCGGCCATTGGTTCAACTTTGGTTTTTGGAAATGGACAAACACGAACAGTCACCCAAGTTTGGGTAGTTCGTCGCGGTGTCTCTAAGTGGGAAGAAATTTTCGAATACGAGTTGACTATTTGTAAGTTGTCTTCCCAAGTAGATACAGATCCAGCTTCCGCATGGTGGTTTACTCCACCAAATTTTGCAAATCCTGAAATTTTTGTTGATGGATATTCTCTCGACGGAGAATTTGGGGGAGTAGGATATCTGTACGAAAATAACACCGAAACCAGAGAGTGTTATAGAAAATATTTTCGTTATTATACTTCTAGAGATGATGGATCTTCAGATCTAGAAGTAACTGTGCGTCCAGGATATTCTGGATCTCCAATTTGGTATCAAGGTAAAATTCTTGGTACCACCTGGGGAGGATCAGGACGATATTGGACTGATCCATACAACCCAAATGCCGACTCAAAAGGTTTTGTTCATCCAATGTATACTGTATTTGGAGAGTATTGGATGAATTTTCCTCCAGAATATCAACCCCCCGCAGAACCAATCTTTGAAATTCACAACAAATTTGATGGAACAATAGAACTTATTCTCAAGGTTCCAGCAAACAGTGAATTCAAAGTAGTAGCTACTCCTCAATTGAAGAGCCCCTCGTGGGCGCCAATCGAAGAGTTTGCCGGATTCTTGGGGACAGAAGTTTTGCCCAAACCGTGGGAAAAAATTTTACGGTTTGATTCAACATCTGCTCCTTCGATGTTCTTTAAAGTTGAGGAGGTTCCTGCTCCCATAGAGATGGGTCTAATGGAAAAATCTTCAACAGACATAAATAAGGAAAAGCAAAAACAGTTGAATGTTGAAGACATTCACATAGTTCCTGCTTTCCCTCTTTCCCGTCAGTAGCTTTTTTCACCCCCAGCGGTCATTGACCGCTGGGGGTTTTGTTTTGGTTACTGGTGAAGGTAATATAAAATATTTTGAAGAGTGTTAATTCAGCGTAAAATGATTGACAGAGGGTATATTTCTGTGCTATAATTCCCACTGGAAAGCTCCTCGCGGTTGAGGGGCAAAGGTTCTAAAACAAAAGAAAATGAATGAGAGAGACAAAATAATCGGTTTTTGCTATTTCTTGGTTGGCCTGTTGGGCCTTCCAATAGTCCTCGGTTTTCTGGTCGCTCTTTTTATTTGGGCACCGACCGGGGGCTGGATTGAACTCTGGAAGGTGTATACCTTTGGAATCATTGCTACTGCTTTTGTGGTGGCACCCCTGGTTCCGAGGATGTACACAGTCAACGCCGCCTATATGGTTTCGTTTTGGCTTGATCCATATTTTGGAAAAAAGCCACTAACAACTGGCGGAGTTGATCATCTGATCTCCAGAGGGCCCGGGTTTCATTTTCGTGGTTTCTGGGAGGAGTTTGATTCCATCACAGAGCACGAAAAAGAGGTTCGAATTTTCCTCGATGGAAAATTTGAAACTTCTGGAGATTCCCTGAACCTGGAAGTCAAAGGAGGAGTTTTAATCTTAAGCCTACCAATGACTTCAGCACGGCTCTTGAGGTCGGTTGCAAAAGGAATGGACAAAATTCGCGAAGAAATTCGTGAACAATTAACCCCCTCCCTCAAGCAGGCCACCGCTGAAACTTTCATACAATTTTCGTCGGATTATATAATGTGCAATCAAACTTCGGTTGCACATAATATTCGACAAGATTTTGAAAACAAAACCCAAATCCGTTCTCGGTATGGGTTAGAAACCATGAAATTCACACTTGGCGATGTTAATTTCTCTGACAAAATCAACAGTGCCAGAGAGACCGCAAAGGGTGCTGAACTTCGTGGTAAAGCAGCCAAAAGGCTGAAGGGAGATTTGGGGATAGAAAGTGGCCGAGAGGCCATGGAATTTGTTATTGCCTCTGAAAACCCTGAATCCATGAAAGTGAACCGACATCACTTGGTGGTTGAAGGGATAGATGAGGGACTTGCGGGGGCGATTGTTGCTCTTGCAGAAACCCTTAAGAAAAAATGAACACACCGACACCAACAACGCCTGCAGCAAAAACTGTTAGGCGAATTGTCTTTTGGTTCCTGTTGGGCTTGGGGGCCTTTATTTTTCTTTTAAACTCTCGCTCTTGTGAGACAAAAGAGAAAAATCTTCCACCCCCGCCCAGCACCATCACCGACATCCGGGTGAGACCAGGGCAAACCCTGCGTTTCTATCAGGATGTCGAAGTTGTGAGGAACGACGAGCAATTTCTCGTCTTCCGTCACAAGGCACCATTCAAGGTCATCGGACGTCGGTGGTCCGATGGGGAGTGTCTTGTGACCTATGTGTTCGACCGTGTAAACGGGACGGGCACATGGACACAAGAATTTGATTCCTCTCTCCCAAACGAATCTGGAACATTCCAGATGGAGTTTGGGGGTAGAGGATGGATGGTGACATCCTACCAGGAAGGAGAATGGTCGAAAGACTTTCTCCTTTCTGGAATTTAGTACTTTTTCAAAACCACCCTAAGCTTACAAGCTTAGGGTGGTTTTTCCTTTCCTAAATGTCTAAATATTTATTGCAAAACTATTTTATTACCCAAATGTTAGTATTTGAATCATTTACCCCAATAGTATTCATTAATACTTTTATGATAGCAAAGACAGCAATCATTATAAAGAATCCAACGATTCCATACATCATATGTTTTTGTCCTGTTGTTCTGGCTTCTGGATTATCTACTCCTTGTATAAACTCAAATATTCCATAGGCAAACACACAAATCGCCATTATAAAAAACAATGTTATAATTGGATTCACCACAGCAATTATTGCTTTCTGCAGAAGAATTTTTACAGATTCTTCTGATGCCGCCAATGCTATCTTTGCCATATTTTTATCTATTTATTATCTATTAGGATTTGGAAGACCGGGAACAGGCACAGGGCTACTATAATTAGCTCTATTGTCAAAAACTGTTTCACTAACAATTCTCACAAGCCCCCAAACAGAGACCATGACAAACAAAGCTATTATTCCCCAAAACATAAATGATTTTGAATTTTTTTGTTTTTCTGGATCTTTTGTGAAGAAAAATTGCAATACTCCCCAAAGAAACAAAAGTAATGCCAAAGCAATAATTATAGGAATTATCCTACCGATCAATTGTTCAACTCTGGAAAGTAAACCATGGACTCCGTCGTTTGATTGTGCCCAAACCAAAAGAGGCAAAAGCATCATTGATGGTGCCACTAAAAACTTTAATTTTTTAAACATAAACATAAATAAAAACTTATAATAGTATTAAGTATAACTTAGATATCTTATATCAAGAAAACTTTATCCACAGAATTATGGTCTTGGCGGTCCTCTAAATGGAATTGGGATAGAACCTTCATCAAACTGTGGTGGTACATTGAATTCTATCCCAAAAGTATTAGCTAAAATTTCTAAAATTCCCCAAATTCCAAACAAAACAAAAAGACCAATTATTCCCCAGAACATCAGTTCCCTCCCCTTTTTTCTTTCACCTTCAGAATCACCCTTATAAATATATTTTACAACTCCCCAAATAAAAACAACTACCGAAAGTGCAGTAATAAAAGTTAAAAAATACATTGAGATTTCATTAATAATCCCCACAACAATCTCTCCTAAATTTTTTGATGTTAAATCATTCATAAATTTTTAAATGTTATTTTTGTTATTGTGATTAATTAACAGGTGTTTGTTAATGTTGTTCTATCGATCGATTATGTGCTCTTATCCATTCTTCGGTAACTGCGCCCGGAGGGAGAGGATCATTTGGAACCGGTGGTGTATATTCTCTTGTGGCTTCTGGATCTGAGGGAGCTGAAGAACCAATTTGTAAAGAATTTGAACCGCCGTCTCTTACAAAACCAGACCTCGGTTGAAGTGTAGCGTCCAAATCAAGATTACCAGAAGGATCGTTTACTATAGTTCCAAAAATATTTCTACTAGAAGAAGGGACATTTCCTGTGGTTCTAAAAACATCTCCACTAGAAGTTCTAAGGTTTATTCCAAAAAGAGAACCAACCAAAACTACAAGCCCCCACAAACTAACTATTACAAAGAGTGATAATATCCCATAGGCCATAAACTTTTTGGATTCTTCTCTGTTTCCTGGATTTGAAGCTTTAACAAAATATTTTAAAATCCCCCACAAAAACCCGAGAAGTGCCAAAGACACCAAAAGCCAGACGGTGCTCTCCATCAATCCCATCAACCAATTAAAAATATCTTGTAAAGTATCCATTTTTTATGTTGTTAATCCTGATAAAGTATTTTCCAAAACTTTTACCAAAACTTTTCCACCAATGAGCACCAATGTTCCAACAACTGTCCACATCATAGATGTTTTGGCTTTGTTTATTGCATCTGGGTTTCCTTTGGCAGCAACAAATTGAAAACCAGTATAAACAAAAAACAAAACCACTGCGACAATGCCCAGATTGATAATAAAATCAATAAATTTGGCAATAATTTCAGTAACACTTTTATATTTATTTCCGAACGGATCATCGATGGTAAAATTAAAACTTTGTGCAAAAGTAACTTGGTAATTTAATAATAAACTAAAAAATAAAATTAAATCATATATTTTTTTCATAAATTTTTTTATAATCATTTTCCTAATAATTGTTGAGGCCCTGGCACTACTCCCAAAAATTGCAAAATTTCTTTAATTAATAAAAACGATGAAAATATTATCACAAAACCAATTATCACAACCCTAAAGATATTATGAGCCTTTTTTATTTGATTAGGGTCACCTTGAGCAGAAATATACAAAAAACCAGCATAAACAAACATAATAGTCGCAAATGTTGTTGTGCCAAGCATGGCCCATTTTAATAATTCATTTATCAACCCAATGAGTTCTTTAAATCCACATTCTCCATTCTTACAAAGACGAAGAATATTACTAGTATTTGGAATTGATTGTGCCCAAACACTGATTGGAGTTAATACAACTATTAATAAATAAAACCATTTTCTCATATTATTTTTCAAGTAAAATATTTAATTGATCATTTGCCCTTGTAACCGAGCCCGCTATTTCCAACTCACCTGATTGTATTGATTGTACCATTTTTGCCAAAATATTTCTGGTTTCTTTGGCTTCTGGCTCCATAACACCACTTGCAAAAAGTGCTGATTTCTTAAAAATTTTATCAAAAGAATTTGAGGGATCCGTTTTCCCCAAATTATCTCTCCTTATAGGTGGCAAACCAGATAACTTGGACAATCTTTCCTGACTTTTAGAATCCGACAAAATTATCATTGTTTGAAAAACAGATTTTAAATCATTTGCTGTTCTTACTATTCCCAAAAAATACATTTTTCCATAAGTTCTTTTGACTTCGGAACTTTGTGACTGTGGAAGTATTGCAACATCAAAATTCAAATTAGGATTTTTCTTTTTGATCAAAGGAAGTTCATCTGCAAAACCAATATAAAAAGCAGAATTTCCTGCAACAAAAAAGTCTTGCGCCTCTGGAAGTGCTCGATTCCAAGAATAAATTGTCTTACTTGGATTAGCAAATTGATTAAAATAATTTATAGCAGAAAAAGAAGGCGCAGATGCAAAACTTCCCCTATCATTCAAAACCGCTTTAAAGATGGTTTCATCCATATCATTTTTGCCTCTAACAATTATATTATTTCCTGTTTGTAAAATCAGAGCCCATAAAATTTCTTTGGCATTTTTTATATTTTCAAAACTCCCCAAAGCAATTACTGATTTTGAAATATTAAAAGAAGTATCCGAAACTGTAAGCGAAGGAGCGATTGAAAGAAGTTCTGTCCAAGTTTCTGGCGGACGAACTATTCCTGTAGAATCCAAAATATTTCTGTTGTAATATAAAACCAAAGGATTAATTATAATCGGAATACCAATAAAACCATCACCATCAATCAACAATTCTGCTTCGGGTATAAAAGTTTCTTGAAAAGTTCTTTTATCAAGAGAGGTAGAAAAAGGAATCTTTATCAATTTCTTTTGATTAGAAATTATTTGATTTTCTCTGAGTAGAACCATATCAGGAGCATTTCCCTCCGCAAGAGCAGTAACAAACTCATCTTCAAAAGTTTCTGGGGTTTTTTCTACATATTTGATATGTACATATTTATTGACATCCTCATCATCATCAAGATCAGAATTAAATAGATCATTAAATAATTCACTCGATAGGTCTCCCCAAATAATTACTTCTGATAATTTATCCTCACCCTTCCCCACTTTGTCACCAAGAGCAAATATCGCAACAGCAATTACTACTGCAAATCCCGATGCTATCAAAATAATTATTTGAACTATAGAAATATTTTTCATATTAATTTAAATTAAAAACAAACCCGTAGTGATATTTTCCAGCATCAATCTCTTTTTGAACTCCAAAACCTTCTTCTTCAAAAAGATCCCTCAAAATTTCGGGTGATATAACATCAGTTTTTCGAGGACCCAATCCGCCAAAAGATCCCGCCCAATCTACGACAATAATTTTTCCATTCTTTTTTAAGATTCTTTTTGCTTCCCTAATCAGAGCTTTTTTATCTTCTGTTTGAAAAAGTACACAAATCATAAAAACCCTATCGACTGTTTCTGGTTTTAAACTTGTAGAATTTGGTTCATCCAAATCAACCCAGGCAACATTGATATTATTTATTTTTTTTCTTACCGCTTCAGATTTTAATCTACCAAGTAATTCTTTTTGAACATCAAAAGCAAATATTGTCCCAGAAGATCCAATCTTTTCTGCCAAAACTAAAGTAAAATTTCCTGAACCACATCCAAAATCACAAACTGTCATACCTGGATCAACATGAATTTGATTTAAAATACTTTGTGGATTGAAAAACATCTTTAATATTATAACAGATTTATTTTGTATAGACATTTAGGAAGTTAGACATTTATAAAAACAAAGATGCCCTGGGCACAAGTGCCCAGGGCATCTTTTTAATATCTTTTAATAATCTTAATTCTGAATGGAATCACCTTCCCCAATACAGATGTCAGAGTCTATTACTACAAGAGAGTCTGGGGTAGCGCCACAGCTCAAAGTGTATAGTCCGGATTTGGTTATGGGAGTGTCTAAAAATGAAGTTGAGGAAGAAAAAGTTATTGTAGTAAAATACGGTCCACTCAATTCGCAGATTTGAGTTCCTGTTAAAGTGGGGACAGATTGGTTATTTGGACCCACAAACCTTGCAATACAATTTGGCGCTAATCTTGGTTGAATTATGAGGGTGACATCTGGGGGTTGGTCACCACCACCATTGGGGGTTTCGCCACCACCACCATTCACTGCTACAGTACAAAAAACTTCTTTTTCTTTTTGGGGGTTTGAACTATCTTTTACAGTAACTCTTTTGGTAAAATTAGTGTTTGTATAATTATTTGGAATTGTGTATGTTTTTTGAAAAGAGTTTGGGGTAGATTCACCCTCCCACAAATAAGTATAAGGGGACACTCCTTCTTGTGGGTCTAGTACACTGAATGTGACAGTACCTCCTGGACTAACTGACGATGGGTTTGGAACACAAGTAGCATTAAGAGAGGTTGTATTTTCAGTAAGATTAATATAACAACCACCCGTACCAAATTTTCCATCAGTACTGGTTGAATTGATAGTGAAATTATGTTGACCAAATGGTAATGTAGATGTTGAGTAAGTAGAATCTGTTCCGACAACAGTGCCATTGTATACCCATTCATAAGTTTGAGCATTGCCTCCAGAAATTAGTGCTATAAGTTCTTGTGTATGACCAGTACTATCAAGAATATTTGAGCAAGCAACACTATAATAGTTTAATTCATTAACAGTATATGTTCTCCAAGAAGAAGTAGCTCCATGCTCATCTACTGTTCTTGCTCTAAACATATGAGGTAAAGAAGAGAAAGTAAAAGGAGTAGATAAAGGTGTTCCTGAATTTACATATTCAGAGGATGGAAGCCATTGTCTATATATTGTTTCGCCTTCTACATCTGTAGCATCCCAATCAATTTCATATTTTATTTGATTATCATCTGGATCGGTAGCGACAAAGGTGTAAGAATCCCCCACCGTTTTATTTACAACTGTAGTGGTTGCTCCAGTTATTGTTGGAGGGTTTGGTGGTTGATTAGTTGCTGGAGGTGTGGCAATATTTAGGGTGTATGTTATTGATTGAGGTGGAACTTCGAGGGTAAAATCATCGTTGGGGATAAATGGATAATTTTCGTAAGTAAAATCTTTACTAAAAGATTTCAAAGCAACTTGATTCCCCAAACAATTATACTCTATAAATACTAAACCAGTTAGTGTTGGTGGAACTATAATACTATATCTATAATAAAACTTTCCAGTTGTCTCAGCAAAATTAAAAGTTGGTTTTATTTGTGAAACGGAAGATGAAGCGACTGTACATTCTTTAAAATAAGAACCCTTTTCATCTATCGACATATTTGTACAATTTGTTAAACCAGTTGGTATTGTTATTGTCTTAGTTGGTGGTGCGATGACAAGAGGGATATAAACTCCGTAATTGAAATCAATCCATTCATCTACTGTTACAAAATCTTTATCTTCACATGTAACCATATCAGCAACATCATCTCCATCATCATCAATTTTTGGAGGAGGATCCATATTAGCTCTCCATTCTCCATATGGAGAATCTGCAGAATAACCTGTACCAAACCAATAAATATCATAAGGATGATGAGGAATAAATTGAAATCTGAGTTTATCACCAGGTGATACAGTACTCTCATCTGGAATTTCAGTATAAGTTCCATCGGGATTTTTCTTCATAATTTTGGTATTATACTTGACAGTAATGTTTGGGTCTGAAAGAGCTTCAGCCCAACCATTTTCCGCCACATTATTTCCCAACAAACCATCTGATTTATTCCAATAATAAACAAAATTTTTAATTATAGCCTTATTCCACAAAGCTTGTTTTGATCCGGGAGTAATATATGGATTAACTTGGCCTACATCACCAGTTAATTCTTCCTCCGCCATAGTATTTGGACTTTGAGGATTAAGAATAAACAAAGAAGCGAGTACAAGGAGGAGAACAACAAGTTCAAGACCTTTTGATCTTTTCTTGAAGAAAGCGATTGCAGAAATTATTATCAGTAGAACTACGATTGCTATTAATGTTTCAGTTAGTGGGAATGATGTTTTGGTAGGACATTTGGCAGGGTCAAGGTCTTCACATTTGTATTCAACTTTTGACTCATCAACAAGTTCATTGTTGGTGTAGAGTTTGGTGTGTAGGGTGAAGTTGGTAAGATCTTTTTTGGGAGTGAAGTCTTTCTTTAGACCCATCATTGCTCCTGTGACAGAACCTTCATAGGTATAGGTGTCGATCACTTTTCCCCTGTCATCTAATAGATCCATTACTACTTTGTTGTTGGCAACTAAGTCAGATTGACCACTGTTGTGAAGACAAGTGAACATTGTATTTGGTTGGTCTTTGGAGAGTGGATAGGTTGTGATGGAAGGAAAGTTTAATCTCACTCTATCAACTCCTTCTCTCACAAATCTAATACCGACAACTGATTTGGTGTTTCTGTTTGTTAGTTCACCAACAATGTAGTAGACAGGATAATTGGTGTCGGTAACTTGTATTGATAGATCGGTTTCTGAGTTTGGATTTATTGTTATTGTCTGTTTATCTGTCTTTATGAGGTTGGATGGGTCCATTGCATCCCATTTGTATATCTTCCAAGTTATTTCTGCTTGTTGAGTTTCCTTGGTAGTGTTTTTGACTGTGGTTTTTATGTTGCCTTCGGCGTCTTTATCTATTCTTGGTGGAGATGCTGCGAAGTAGAATTGTTCATTGTTTATTGTAACTTTTGATTTATCAAAATAAACTCCTGTGTCTTCTCCTTTAATAGAAAAGTTAAAAGTATTTCCAACAACATCATCAGTAAATGAGAGACCGAGGAGATTAAACTTTTTATCTGTTACAAAATAGGTAGCCAATTGATAGTCTCCTGAACGTGCGTATGCTGGAATTTGCCATTTGAATGATGCGGGGACAGAAGAGTTGGCAGGGATGTTGATGTTTTCTAAGGCAACAAATTGATCCACAACATCTGGACCATTTGGATCTTTATCTAGTCCATGCACTCTAAATAGTTTGACATATAAAGTTCCGCCAACCACAGGATAAGAGTTTTCATTTTTCAGACTTCCAGTGAAATCCATTTGCATACCAGCAACCGCATTGGTAGAACTAAAAAATTCAGCTTTCACACTTTGGAAGGTGTAGTAGTCAAAACAATTTACGGTATCTGTTGGAGAAGGTGTTGCAGAAGAAGTATCTTGTCCTTGTTGTGAAGAGGCTCCTATTAGTCCCCACAAAGGCGGTGGTACATCTTCTGGTTTTATAGAACCATCTTTCAAACCTTTTTCGTAATATTCTTGGGTTTGTGCTGGGGTTTTGGATTTTAAGATTTGTTGTTTCTCTTCTTCGGTCAAATACTTAACATCTTCTTCTGTTAATCCGTAGTCAGCCAAATTATTTGATTGAGCAGAAACATTTAAACTAATAAAACTAATAATAAATATTGGCAATAAACAAAGAGCCACTAATAAATATTTTTTCATACATATTAATTTTATCAGTTTGTATAAAGATTAGATACAAAAATTACAAGATAGGTGTGGATAAAAATTTTAGACAGATAGACATTTAGAAAAGAGACATTTAGAAAGTTAGACATTTATAAAAACAAAGATGCCCTGGGCACTTGTGCCCAGGGCATCTTTTTAATTCTTACGAGGTTAAACCTCGTATAGAGGTTAAAAAACAAAAAACCCTTATTTCTCAAGAAAAAATGTTTTCGAGGTTTAACCTCGAATAGCATCAAAAACAAACTATCGATGCAATAGAATCACCATCTTTGAGTTTCATAATGCGAACACCTTGAGTTTGTCTTCCAAGCTTTGGAACTTCTTCTATTCCAACTCTTATCACAACCCCCTTCTTGGAAATTGCAACAACCTCTTCTACTTCATCTGTCACAATAGAAGCCGACATCAAAGGACCAATCTTAGCAGTTACATTTGCAGTTTTGATTCCTGATCCACTTCGTTTTTGAACCTTGTATTCTTTCATTAAGGTTTGCTTTCCATATCCATTATTGGAAAAAACAAACAATCTTGGATTCTGACTTTCTTTGTTTACAACACCTGTTCCAACAACAAAATCATTTCCCTTTAAATTAAAACCTCGCACTCCTCCAGCAGTTCTTCCCATTTCTCTAACATCACTTTCTTTAAATCTTATAGATTGACCTTTTTGACTTACCATTACCACTTGATCACCTTTGGCAGTAAAATGTGCATCAACTAATTTATCATCACCTTTAAGTCCAATTGCAATAATTCCATTTCTTCTAACGTCATAAAAACTTTCTGCATCAACTTTTTTCACTGTTCCATTTCGAGTCGCCATAAATACAGACAATCCTTCTGATTTTTTGATTTCTTTTGGCATTGGCAAAATAGATGTAATTTGTTCGTCTTGATCAATTGATAAAAAGTTCATTACTGATTTTCCTTTGGTCGCTCTTTTTCCTTCTGGTATGTCATAAGTTTTCAATTGATAAACTTTTCCTTTATCAGAAAAGAAAAGAAGATCTGCGTGCGTAGTTGTATGCAAAAATGTCTGCACAAAATCTTCATCTTTGGTATTTAAATCAATTACTCCAACTCCACCTCTTTTTTGTCTTTTATATTCATTTGGATTTGTTCTTTTGATATATCCACCTTTAGTCAAAACCAAAACAGTATCTTCATCAGGAATCATATCTTCTACTGAAATATTTTTTACACCTCCTTTGATAACTTTGGTTCTTCTATCATCGCCATATTTTTCTTGAATATTTGCAAACTCACCTTTGATAAGTTTTTTCATTTT
>CAZUCU010000019.1:11253-13263 GCA_964618845.1 uncultured Candidatus Saccharibacteria bacterium | reverse complement strand
CGCTTTATTATTTTCTATTTATTTACAAAGCATCGATTCCCGCCTACGCGGGAATGACGAAATGACACTACCTTACGTGGTGTTTTTTTCTTATTTCTTGTATTTCTTTTTCTTGTTCGTTTTTTAATATTTCCTTTCCCTTTTCTCCCAATTTGTCTAATTCAATATCAGAAAGTTTATTAAGCTCAATAGCCCTTTTTTTGAGAAATTTTAGTTTATTTTTTTCTGGGTCCTCCAAAACCTCATCAAATAAAATATATAAAATATTTCCGAGTCTTTTTTCTGGTTTCATGTGTAACTCGTCAATCAATATTTGACCATTTATTTTAAGTTTTTTAAGAGAAATTGGATCTTTCAAGGCCTCATCTATCATAGATTTATATTTTCTAAAACGATAGGATTCTTCCTTTTTTGTTCCCATACCTACCCTGTCACAAACCCTTAAATTCATTAAATCCCAAATATTTTCTTCACCGACTCTGGCAATCATTCTTCTAACGGCTGTTAGAGTAATTAAGTCTGGATCAGAAAAAAACATGTGCCATCTGATAAGTAAACAAACCTTATTTATTGTTTCACGTGAAAATTTTAATCCATTCAATGTTTCTCGTGTAACCCTTTCGCCAACAACTTCATGACCATAGAATGTTGTTTTATTTTTTTCTTCTCTCTTTGTAATTGGTTTTGCGATATCATGAAAAAGTGTGGCCAATCTCATTTCCAGAGAAAAGTTTTTGTCAGCAGCACACTGAAGAGCCCTAAGAGAATGTTCCCAAACATCATATTTGTGTGCCTTCTTATTCTGAGAAACCCCAACCATATTTTGAAGATATTTTGATATGTATTGTAATAAACCAAGTTTTTCGGCCATTGCTAATCCAATCATTGGATTCTCTGACATTATTATTTTTTCAAATTCTTCTTTTATTCTTTCACATGAAACATATTTTATAGTTTCACGTGAAACATAAATAGCATTCAAAGTCTCAGTTTCTATAAAAAAACCCAATTCTGAAACAAATCTTATTGCTCTAAGAATTCTAAGAGAGTCTTCACCAAATCTCTCTTCCGGTTTTCCGACTGTTTTTATTATTTTGTCCTTTATGTCCTTTAAACCACCAAAATTATCTATTAAAGTTTCCTGTGAAACACGGTAGGCGAGAGAGTTAATTGTAAAATCACGTCTTTTTAGATCATCTTCTAAGAATTTGCTAAATTTAACACTATCTGGGTGTCTTTTATCAGAATAATTTGATTCAACTCTGTATGGAGTAATTTCAACAATTTTGAGAGTTTCGTCTTTGGTTTCTCTGTTTTTCACCCCCACAGTACCAAAATTATTTTCATAAAAAGCGTTTTCCCCAAAAACCCTTAATATATCATCTGGTTCAGCATTTGTTGTTAAATCCCAATCTTTGGGTTTTCTTTTCATTAAAAGATCTCTAACACATCCACCCACAAGAAAAGCCTCAAACCCGGCTTTTTCAAGATGATTTGATATTTCTATTATTTCTTTAGGAATTTCTTCTTTTTTTATTAAATTGTTCATAGGTATTTTTTATGTTTACACTACAGAATGCACCGCGAAGCTTTAGCAAAGTGGTGCTCTCGGAAGCCCGTCTGTCTGCTGACAGGTAGGAATTCGGTCACAGGTTTCTAAACTCACACTTCGCCAAACTCGTGTTCGTTAAGAACCTGCGACCCCGACTCACTGACAGTCTTCAATCTCGCTAAGCTCGACTTCCAGACTGTAAACCAGCTCTGTCCTTCGAATCCTTCCGAGGAGCTAAAAAATATAGTCATTAAAGACTTTGTCTTTAATTCCTTATTTTTTAGTGCTCTCGGAAGGATTCGAACCCTCAATAACGGTTCCGAAGACCGTTGTGATATCCATTTCACCACGAGAGCATATTTATAGAATAAAATAAAAATAAGAAAAAGTCTAATTTTAGTGCGGATAGGGAGAATCGGTCACAACTTCCTTCGACAAGCTCAGGAGTCGCGACCCCG
>CAZUCU010000019.1:0-11153 GCA_964618845.1 uncultured Candidatus Saccharibacteria bacterium | reverse complement strand
GGATAGGGAGAATCGGTCACAACTTCCTTCGACAAGCTCAGGAGTCGCGACCCCGCCTCGCCGGCGACCCTTCATTTCATTCCAGGGTCGCATCCGGCTCCGGCTTTCGATTCTCCTATTCTTACTAAAACAAAAATCGTCGAAAGCTATTCACTTCCGACTCTTTTGTTTTATGTGCGGATAGGGAGAATCGAACTCCCGTCTTATCCTTGGCAAGGACACGTTCTACCACTAAACCATACCCGCAAAATTTACTCTTAGTAAATTTTGTTTCGAGCTTGTCGAGAGACTTTTCGGCTATCGACTCATTAAAATATATCAAACAAATTATAATGAATCAATAATTTTTATATTTGAATGATAATTTTAGCTATAAAAGACTGTGTCTTTAGAAATGTGTAATATGTCCTAAAATGGTCAAAAAACCCTTATTACTGCGTTATTGACTGTGGATAACTATGGGGATATGTGTATAAGACAATAAATTTTGATTTTGAAAAGTTGAAGTCTTTTTAAAAAAGTGTTGCTGTTTTGGTTTTTATAAAAAATTAATTTTTATTTTATTGAGACTTAATCAATCTTTAGTATAAATATCTTATGGTTACAAAATTAAGAAAAAAGGGGGATTTGGCAGAAGAAAAAGTTGTTAAATTTTTAAAAAGAAGAGGATTTATAATCTTAGAAAGAAATTACCAAAATTTTTTTGGAGAAATAGATATTATTTGTAAAAGATCTGGCAAACTTCATTTTGTAGAAGTTAAATCGTCCTACACAAATTTTGAAGCAGAATGTAATATGACAAAAAGAAAAATGGAAAGAATAACAAAAACGGCCATGTTTTATATGTTCACCCACAGCATTAAAGATTTGGATTTTTATTTTGATTTAGTTTCTGTAAATTTTAAAAAGAAAATGATTTCCATGTATCCAAATATAAATACTAATTTTAATTGATTATTATTGTTTTTTAAGGTAAATTATGGAACAGACATTAAATCAATCAGAGGAGAGTGTAACGGCTAACAGGTCCGCCCGTAGGGCGGATTACTCTGGGTTCGGATATTTTGTTTATGTAGTAACTGACAATAAACGAATCTATGTTGGTCAAACAAATAATCTCAAACGAAGATTTAATGATCACAACAATAAACAAGTAAAATCAACAAAAAGATTTTTGATTCATAAAATGTTTATTGTAGAAAAATTGAAGGATAGAAGTATTGCATTTAAAAGAGAGAAGTTTTATAAGAGTTATGTTGGTAGAAAGAAAATCAGAGAACTCTTAAAAAAGAAAGAACTGAAAGAATATCGGGGCGTGGTGTAACGGCTAACATTCTCGCTTTGGGAGCGAGCGACTCCGGGTTCGAATCCCGGCGCCCCGACAAATGTTTAGATTGTTTACCAAGAAAAAAGAGGATTTTGTTTGTGAAAAGTGCGGTGAAGAAGTAGGGGGGACAGGATATACCAATCATTGTCCCAAATGTCTTTGGAGTAAACATGTTGATATTTTCCCCGGAGATCGGCTTGAAGATTGTGGGGGGTTGATGGAACCAATTATTATTGAAAAAGAGAAAAATAAATATGTTCTGACTCACAAATGTATTAAGTGTGGCGAAACAAAAAGAAACAAAATAGAAGAAAATGATAATTTTGATGAAGTTATTAAATTATCACAAAAACTTATTGATTAATTTTTTGAGATTAATAATATCGTTTTTATATTCAGAAATTAAAGTCTTCTTATCTTTAGAAATATAAGTTCGAAAATTAGTGCCAGTATCAAAGAAAAAATCACTTGCTATATAAGGTAAAGTAATAGCATTTATGTAATCACCCTCACCTTTATTATCAGTCGTAACAACAATGCCCAGTAATTTTTCATCTTTAAAAATACCACCTCCTGAAGATCCTCTTTTGGCTACCTCATTGGGTCCAGTTGAAATTACATCAACGGAATTAGAATAAAAAGTTAAAAGCTCATCAATAAATGTTTCTGCTTTTTTTAGTTTCCCTTGATTATCAATTGAAAAAACCCCTGTTCCAATACCCGGATAGGCGGCGGCAAAAATTTTGTCACCTTCATTAATATTTCTATCATCAGTAATAATATTTACATAAGAAAAGTTGAGAGGTAATTCAAGAACAGGATTTGTGTTAGAAGTAATTGCAAGTAAGGCATAGTCATTTTCTCCGTTTCCTCTTGGATTATCATTTATAAAAAATTCTTGGTTTTCCAAAAGCCAATCATCTGATAGATAAACTAATTCAGCATTAAAACCATAATTTGGGATGTTTTCTCTTTTTATTATGCACTCTTTATAAGAATTTTCTTTTTTATCATCAAATAAAAAATTGTTAGCAACATGAGTATTTGTTAAAACAATACCCGAAGGAGAAACTATTACACCGCTTCCTGTTGTCATTTTTACAAAATTCTCGCCCTTATCAACACAAACAATATTAACCACAACATTTTCATAAAAATTTTCTGACGCAACGATCCCAGTTTGAGTTGATTTAATTTGAGGAATATTCACAAAACTTTCCAAAGTTTTTTGGGCTTCACTTTCTTTTTTTTCAATTTGTTCAGAAATTTTTGTAACTTCTTCTTTGATTTCTTGTATGGAAGCAACGTCTTCTGTTTTTGTTTCTGGGGTTAAAATTTTTTCAATTGTTTCTTCTTGTTTTTCTTCGACTGCTTTAATTTCTTCTATTGTGGGAATATGAATATCAGGATTAATTCCGAGAAAAGCCAAAAAGCCTAAAGAAAAAAGGAGGATCCTTTGAATAATGATTCTAATTAAAACTGGCATAATGTTTTAATAATTATATCTAAAAAAAATTGATTCGTCGCTAATTTTTTGATATGCTTTTGAAATTAAGCCCCTCGACGAGCTCGGGGCAAAATTCACCTTCGGTGAATTTTGCGGGTATGGTTTAGTGGTAGAATGACTGCCTTCCAAGCAGTAGACGGGAGTTCGATTCTCCCTACCCGCACAGCGTAAAATGCTTCGCATCACGGGGGAACACCCCTGTAAAACAGTAAGCCGTTACGAGAAAGAGAATCTTGTTTTTAAATTTTGGTTTTGAGGTGGTATAAATATTTATTGACATTATGATGTCATATGATATCATCATATATTATGACTACATTATCTGTACCATTAACACCCGAACTTGAAAGTTTTATAGAAAATCAAGTTCAAATGGGTAGAGCCGAGACAAAATCGGAAGTTATCCGAAGGGCCCTTGTCGAATATGAAAGAGAAGAAGCAATCCGAGCAGTTTTGGAATCCCATAAAGAAGCACTTCAAGGAAAAGTTTTTTCTGGAGATCTTGATGGTTTAGCAAAGAAAATTAAATAAAATGCTTGAGATTAAATTCACTCCAACCTTCATAAGACAATTCAAAAAGTTAGAAAAAGAACTTAAAGAAGAAGTGAAAGAAAAAATAAAAGAATTTAGAGATAAAAATAATCACAAAAAACTAAAAGTACACAAACTGCATGCGGAATTAAAAGATTTTTGGAGTTGTTCGGTAAATTATAAAATAAGAATTGTTTTTTATTGGAATGATAAAAAGACTGTTTGGCTGGAAGCAATAGGGGGCCATGATATTTATAAGTAAAACAAAAGGCGCGCCGAAGGCGCGCCTTTTGTTTATTTCAAAAAAGAAATTATTTCACCGCGTCTTTCAAAGCCTTTGAAGCTCTAAATTTGGGCACACTCATAGCAGGAACTGAAACTGACGCACCTGTTCTTGGGTTTCTCGCTGTTCTAGCAGCTCTTTTTTTGGTTGCAAAAATTCCAAAACCAGCAACTGAAACTTCACCTCCTTTTTTAAGTTCAGATGTGATTGAATCAAAAACCATATCTACTGCTCTCTCAGCGTCTGCTTTTGTTCCACCTAATACAGATTGAACTTTTTCTGCAAGATTTACTTTATTCATATTTTTATAGTTAATTTTTCTATTAAATTACCGCTAAAACACTTGTTTTAAGCTACCCCCATTATAAAAAATAAGGCTTTTTTGGCAATAGCCCAAGAACTACACATAGTTTGGCAAATTTTGTCAAAAAAAATAAACTGGAGACAATATTAGAAGAAAAACGAAATCCGAAGCACGAAATTAGAAACAAATCACAAGCACTAAGCACGAAATTTCAAACTTATGTTTCTGATTTCGAATTTCGTATTTCGAATTTGCTTGCCCCGAGCTTTGTCGAGGAGTTTCTTATTTCGAATTTCTGATTTCGTGTTTTTACTATTTTGTGCTTCGCATTTCTTTTTACCTAGCGTATTCGACAATTTTATTTTCTCGAATCACAGTAACCTTTATTTCACCCGGAAATTTAAGCTCGTTTTCAATTCTTTGAGCAATTTCTCGAGCAATTCTCCGGGCTTCTAAGTCAGAAACCTCATCTGGCTTTACAAAAATTCTAATCTCTCGACCGGCCTGAATAGCATAAGCATTGTCTATTCCAGGAAAAGAATTAGCAATATTTTCTAACTCATCCAATCGTTTCAAATAATTTTCTACTCCTTCACGTCGCGCGCCCGGTCTACTGCCTGATATTGCATCAGCTACTTGCACAATAACAGATTCTACTGTTTCATAGGGGTATTCATCGTGATGAGATTGCATCGCCTTGATAATTTCTTCATCAGCGCCAAATTTTTGTAAAATTCTCCGACCAATTTCTACATGAGTTCCGGGAACCTCATGATCAATTGCTTTACCAATGTCATGAACCAAAGCTCCTGCTTTGGCTATTTTAACATTCGCTCCCAATTCTTCAGCAATCATACCAGCGATATGGGCCATTTCTTTGGAATGCTCTAAGATATTTTGACCATAGGAAGTTCTAAAATATAATCTTCCCAAAATCTGAAGAATTCTCTGATCCAAAGAAAAAACTCCACATTCATAAGCCGCTTCTTCTCCTTTCTTTTTTATTAAATCATTTATTTCTTTTTGGGCTTTTGTAACCTCTTTTTCTATTTTAGCAGGTTGAATTCTGCCATCTTTGATTAAGGCATCCAGCGCAAGAATAGCAATCTGTCTTCTAACCGGATCAAAAGAAGAAACAATAACAGTCGAGGGGGTATCATCAACAATTAATTCAACTCCTGTTAATCTTTCAAAAGATTTTATATTTCTTCCTTCTTTCCCAATTATTTTTCCTTTTATTGAATCATCTGGCAAATCAACGCTTGAGGCAAAAACTTCAGAGGGAAGAGAGTTTCCCATTCTTTGAATTGAGGATGTTAAAATTTCTTTGGCTCTTTCTTCAATTTTTTCTTTACCAGAAATTTCCAATTTTCTAATCCTTGTTTTTATATCTTCCTCGTATTCCTCTTCCAAAGATTTAACAAGCTCTTCCTTGGCCTCCTTGACAGAAATAGAACCTAATTTTTGAAGTTCAGAAACTTTCTTTTCTTTTATTTTTAGCAATTCTGCCCTTATATTTTCTATATTTTCTTCTTTTTCTTTAAAAAGATTCGTATTTTCATCCAAATCTACTTGCCTTCGGTCTAATAATTGTTCTTTATTAATAAGTCTCTCTTCCATTTTTTGGAGTCTTTCTTCGGTTTTTTTTACTTCATCTTTTGTTTCTTTTATGGTTTTTTCTGATTCTTCTTGGGCTTCTTGAATTATTTTTTCGGCTTCTTCCCTCGCTGATAACATCATCTCTTTTATTTCAAGCTCCATAGAGCCTTTCTGGCCCAAAGAAATAATGAAACGCAAAAACCAACCGACAGCAATACCTGCCAACCCTGCACTCGATGCGATTATAGCGATGATTATTAAACTATACATAAATTTTAGTGAAAAGTTAGAAGCAAGAAGCGAGAAGAAGGATTTTTCTTCTTACTTCTCGCTTTTCACTTCTCGCTATTTTATTAAAGTACCTTATCAACTATTCCGTATTTTTGTGCATCTTTAGCACTCAAGAAAAAATCTCGCTCAATATCTTTTTGGACTTTTACAAAGGTCTGGCCTGTATTTTTGGCCATAATTTCTGTAAGATTTTTTCTAAGTTTTAGGATGTTTTCCGCACGAATGGCGATATCTGTTGCTTGCCCCTCAGCACCACCAAGTGGTTGATGAATCATTATTTCAGCATTTGGAAGAGCATATCTTTTTCCTTTTGTTCCAGAAGATAAAAGCCAAGCGCCACCTGAAGCGGCCATCCCTACACAATATGTAGAAACATCATTTTTTATGTGATTTATTGTGTCAATCATCGCCAGAGTCGCGGAAGCCGAGCCTCCGGGTGAATTTATGTAAAGATGAACATCCTTTTTGGAATCAACTGATTGCAAATACAAAAGCTGCGCAATTATTAAATTGGCTGTTTCGTCGGTTATTGGACCTCCCATAAAAATTATATTTTCCTTAAGAAGCCTCGAATAAATATCATAGACTCTTTCCCCAAACTGGGTTTTGTCTATTACTGTTGGAATAATCATATTAAAACTTTAAATTAATCGTTAATAACGTTACAATACTAAAAATTATTTTTAAAATCAAATCATATGAAACAAGAGAAGCTACATTGGTTTTTGAATGGAGAAGGTGAGCTTGACCCCAAGGAGAACCTGTTTCGTCTTACCCTAATTCAGTTGTTACATCAATTTAACAAAGTTTTGAAATTTAAACAAGGTGAAAAAGTAGTTTTATTTGATGGCAAGGGAACTTGGTATAAGTGTGAAATAGAAAAATTGGAGAAAAAAGAATGTATTCTAAAAATCTTAGAAAAAAATACGAGACAACAAAATGAGCACAAACTTATTAATCTTTATTTTGGAATTCCAAGAAAAAATAAATTTGAATTAATTTTGGAAAAGGGAACAGAGGTTGGTGTAACAAATTTTCATCCTATTATCACCGATAGAACAGAAAAATTAAATATCAAAAAAGAAAGAGCAGAGAGAATTTTAATCGAGGCCTGTGAACAATCAGAAAATCCTATTCTTCCCCAATTGAAAGAAGTTGAAAACTTAAAAAATGTTCTGCAAAAATTAAATTCAAAAAATACTTTCGTGTTTCATACTATGGGAGAAAAATTAAACGTAAGTGATTTTAAATTGTTTAGTGAAATAAATATTTTAATCGGACCAGAGGGCGGGTGGTCTTCAAAAGAAATAGAGATATTCAAAGAAAAAAAGTTTCACATCCATCAAATGGGGAATAGGGTTTTAAAAACAGAGACAGCGTGTGTAGTTATCCCGTTTTTATTTTCTATAAATTAAAACTATTAAATTATAAACTTTCCAAAAATTCAAAGACTTTTTGGTTAGTCAAAATATTAGCAACGTACAATTTAGCAGTATTGTCATTAATATCTTTATAATGTTCTTTTAGATGTTTTACTTCGTCTTCCAGTTGTTTTTCATCGGGTTTTAAGTTTTCTTCCCGTGCAATTTTGGGAAGAATTAAATTCATTTTTGCTCTTTTTTCTGAATCAGCCAACCACTCTTTTTTCAATTCCTCTTCTGTCTTTTTGATTTCTTTTAGATATTCATTAAAATCCATTTTAAAACCTTCAACACGAGCTTTAAATTCAGCTAACATTTTTTCCTGCTCCTCCTGGATCAAAATTTCAGGTAGTTGAATTTCAGATTCTTTTATTATTTTTTCAATAATTTCAACTCTTCTTTTCTGATCTAAATTTAATTTTTTATCTCTGCTGATATTTTCTGTTATTTGTTTTTTGAAATCTTCAACATCTTTGAAATTTCCCAAAGATTTTACAAAATCATCATTTAATTCTGGAGCTGTTTCCAATTTATCGATTTGTTTTTTATTTTCTCTAATGTGGTTAATATATTCATCGATTTCCTTTTCTGTTGCTTCTGTTTCTTTTTCTTTTTTTACTGACTGTGCAATATTTTTATAGTCAGGTAATTTAACTTCTGGCATTAAGGTTAATTCCATTTTTATTTCCAAATTCACACCGGGGGCAAGCTTTACAAGAGAGACGTTCGGCATTGTAATTATATTTAAATTTTCATCCTGCAAGATAGAAGGAATTAAAGAGTTTATGGCTTTGAAGGCATTCTTTTCCCAAATCTTTAATTCACCAGAAACCTCAATAACTTTAGATTCGGGTACTTTTCCTTTTCTGAAGCCATCAACTTCAATTTCTTGCTTTAAATCATTTATAGTAGATTGCCTAAAAGAAGACACGAAATTTTTATCGATCTCTACTAACAAAATACTTGTTGAATTTTGAGAATCGTTTTTTTCTAAAATTTTATATTTTGTTTTCATATTATTTTTTACCTATTTATTGTTCACCTTTAATTATCGCAGTTTATATTATTAATTTTTTTTTGCAATCAAAAAATATTTAAAAAATGCAAGGCCGAGCCTTGCATTAAAAAACCAATCATTTGTCAGAGATCTTTTCAACTGGCATCGGCCTTGTAAAAGATCCAGTATTGACACAATAACAAACACCAGACCCCTGGCAAAAATCAAAACCAGCATCGTGAAGCTTACTAATTTCTTCCTGCGTCATACTTATACTTTGAAAGTTTTGTTTTGGCACTTCTTTTTCCAAACCAGAAACACATTTGCAAGCATTATTGATTTCATCTCTGTTCTCAAAATATCGAGAGATACAGCTAATGAAAAAGAGGCTTGCGCAAAGAGAACCAAAAGCCACGAACAAAAGAGCAAAAAAATTATTTTCGACAGCTATCGAAAATCTAGGGTGTTGAATTTTGATAACCAAAGCAAGCAAAAATGCTCCACCAAAAATTGACATTGCAGAGAAAACCAATTTTTGAAGTTTGGTGCTTGTTTTCATTTGTCATTGGTTTTTGAAGAACTAACCTTTCAAATTTGAAACTATAACAAAAACACACCCATGTCAATAAGAGACATTTTGGTATTTTAAAAATAAATATTAAATAGAATCAAATTCTTGATTTATTTTATCTAACTCTTTATCCACTTCACCCAAATTCAAAGCATCAATTTCTTGATCTAAAGATGAAATGTCATTAACTGTTTCCTGTTCGAATTGTGATTTTTCATTTGTAATTTCAATTTTTCTTTCATCAATTTGTTTACTCAAAAAAAACAGACCACCGACTAAAATTATTAATATAACAATAATAGATCCGATCACGGGACCAGTTTTAGATTCTTTTTCTTGAAAAAATGATTCTTTATTTGTGTTTTCCATATTGATTATTTAATAATAATTTACTCAGTTTCTATTTCCTCCTGATCAGAAAGCTGAGTTTCAATTTCTTCCCTTAAAACATTTAATACATTTTTGAAAGTTTCCTTTGTATTTTTCATTTCTTCTTTAACACTCAAAAGAATTGTTTGAACCGCTTCTCTGGAAACTTTTTCTTCTTTTAAAATTTCACTCAATGAATTTGTTGCTTCTTCTATTGTTACTTTTGAAGTAGCAATTTTTTCTTTCAAATTTTCAAGTTCTTTCTTGGTATTATCCAAAGAAAAACCTTTTTCTTCTAATAAATCCATTCTCGTCTGCAATCTTTCAACAAGACCATCAAATCTATTAGAAAAATTTCTTAGTCTTTGTAATACACTATTAACTAATCCATCAACTTTTTGTTTTTTAGCTTCATTAAGATTGAGTTTCAGTTGTTCTTTTTTATTTTTTATTTCTTCAAATCTATTTTTGATTTCTTGCCTTTTTTCTGCAACTCTTTGAATTCTGTTTTGGGTTCCTGTAGCATTGATATTTTGTGCCAAAACAAAATTGAAAGAAAAAACAAAAACCAAAAGGGCTGTAATAAAAAGTGCTTTGTTTTTCATATTTTAAATAATTATTTATACTTATAACTTTTTAATTATACCAAACAATATTCTTGTGGTATTTATATTAAATTGGCTTCTTCTTCGGGCTCTTCTTTTATTTCTTGAATGGAACTCCCATCTACTGATTGTACATCAATTTTCCAACCAGTTAATTTAGCGGCTAATCTTGCATTTTGACCACCTTTTCCAATTGCTAAAGACTGTTGATCTGAAGAAACTTTTACTTTTGCAATTTTTATATTTTTCCCATCTTCAAATTCAGAGGGTCTCTCTTCCACTTGAACATCAATAATTTGGGCAGGGGATAGGGCTTCTTCTATAAACTGTCGGGGGTTTTCTGACCACTCTATTACATCAATTTTTTCTCCTCCGAGTTCTGACATTATGGTGCTTACACGTACACCTCGTTGCCCAACCAAAGCACCAACAGGATCAATGTGCTCATCTTTTGAATAAACAGCAATTTTTGACCTTGAACCAGCTTCTCTTGATATTGCTTTTATTTCAACAATTCCCTGAGCAAGCTCTGGAACTTCCGAGAAAAAAAGCTGTTCTAAAAACTTTGGATGAGATCTGGAAAGTTTCAAAAATATTCCCCTTGAACTTTCTTCAACTTTGTATAAATATGCCCTTACTCTTTCTCCTTGTTTAAATCTTTCCCCAGGAATCTGTTCCTCAAAAGCCAGATATCCTATAGCTCTTCCCATATCCAAATAAACAGCACCTCTTTCCATTCTTTGAACCGTTCCAGAAACAATTTCTCCTTCGTGTTGACCATATTCACCCATCACAGAAACCTTTTCCGCTTCTCTAATTTTTTGCATTATTACTTGTTTTGCGGTTTGGGAGGCAATTCTACCAAAATCAGCCTTTCTTTCTAAAGGAAAAACTATTTCATCGCCAATTTGTGCTCCACTTTTAAAGAGTTTGGCTTCATCTGGTAAAATGTGTTGTTCTTCATTAAATCTAATTTTAGGATTTTCTCCTTCTTTTATTTCCGTAATTTCTTCATCTTCACCCAAAATATTTTTGGGGTCCACAACTACTTTTACTTGGAAAAAATCAACATCTCCTGAATTTGGATTAAATTCAGATTTGATAAGTTGCCCCCTCTTTCCATACTCTTTTTTATAAGCGCTCGCAAGCGCAAACTCAATGGCCTCAATTACTTTTTCTTTTGGAACACCCCGTTCCTCTTCTAATTGTTGAAGAACAGAGTTTATAACCTTTAAATCAAACATATTTTATTTTTTATTGTTTCTCTTAAAAAACCAAGTTCGCCTCGTGGCGAACTTCTGAATGTAAATATATTATCGTTTCCTAAACTTTTTGTCAAATTTTGGGG
>CAZUCU010000018.1:4458-13456 GCA_964618845.1 uncultured Candidatus Saccharibacteria bacterium | reverse complement strand
AGTTGGTATTCCCCACCTCTATAATAGTTAATGTATCAAGATCAGTGATTCCAAATGAAGAGATACCTGTTAAGTTTGAACCATCACCATAGAATGCATTGGCAGTGATGTCGCCTGTGGTGTTGATGTTGCCTGCAAATGTAGAGGTGCCCGTTCCTGATACGGTGAGGTCACCTCCGATAGTTGCATTGCCTGTTGTGGTGAGAGATGCTCCAGAGAAGGCAGTGGTGCCTCCTGTAGTAGTATCATTGATGGAGTCACCTGAGTTTTCCATGTTTCTGGCAATTGCATCATTGACCCAATCATATGATGGACCTGAAGATGAAGAAGAACCACCCCCTCTTCTTTCAATGATGGTTGTTGATTGTGGGATGAGAGAAAGTATTTCTGTTCTGAAGGCAGATAAGAGAGATTGAAGTCTTCCTTCTGTAAGTCCAGTGGTTGTTTGAATATTTATGGTTTGATTGTTTTTTGTTCTTGATGTTGAAGTTGGAGTAGGGATATCATTTCCTTGTTCGTCTTCATCTCTCTTGATATAGAGGTTGATATCGTTTTCTTCTTTCTTGGAAGTCTCTTGTGTTGGTTCTGTTTGATCTTCGAGGTCGCAAGTGCCTCCGAATATTTCTCTGATATCACAGACAAGATCAGAAAAGAATCCAGCAGTTTGGTTTAAGTTTTTTCCTGTGTTTTTAATTGTCTGAAGATAAATATCCCCCGCCTCTCTACCAAAGTTGTTAAATGAAGATGCCACAGAGAAAGTTCCAGACAAGAATGTGCTAAAACCTTTTTGGACAGAGGAAAAGACTTTCTCGGAAGATTTTATTACCCTTCTCTCTTCAATTTGGGCAAAAACTACTTTTTTGGATGAATAAAATATTGGTATTAGTAGTATTGTCGTTATAACAAAAACTACTAATATTTTTTTGAACTTCATATTACCTATAATTCTAACAAAAAAAATCCCAAAAAGGAAAAAAAAAATAGGGAGTTATCCACAGGTGATGAATTTAGATATTAGAAGTCAAATCCAAATAAATTATTTTTAGTTTATTTGATGCTTTTTCCCAAGAATATTCTTTGCATATTTTTAGTCCTTTTCTGATTCTTTCTTTTTTTTCTTTTTCTGATAAATCTAAAAATTGATTATAGGCGTCTTCTATGGTTTCTGGATAAATTCCACAATTTATTGCTACGTCTTCTGTCAAAA
This sequence comes from uncultured Candidatus Saccharibacteria bacterium, assembly GCA_964618845.1. GTDB lineage: Bacteria > Patescibacteriota > Minisyncoccia > Phycocordibacterales > JAACPR01 > CAZUCU01. Next base: position 12,249 of record CAZUCU010000018.1, on the reverse strand, counting down.
AATCTTTCATTCCTCCCTCAAAAGAAGATAAGAGAATAGATTTTGATGCCAAAGCTTCCAAAGCAACAATGCCAAATGGTTCATGTTTTGAAGGCATTATTACTGCATCTGCACTCATAAGAAGGTTTATTTTGTCTTGTCCATAGGCAGGACCGTAATAATGAACATTTTCATTTTGAGCGACAAAATTTTTCATTGCATCAAAAACAAAACCTTCTCCGCCCGTATTGTTTCCTACAAAAATTAAATCTATTTCATTTGGTACTTTGGCCTTAAGCAAAGCTTCAAAATTTTTCATAAGTGCAATTCTTCCTATATAAACAATTTTATATTTTTGATTTCCTGGTAACTCTATTTTTTCAAAATTTTTCCACTCTTCCAGATCTATTCCATTTGGGACAACAACAGATTTTTCTTTCCACTCCGCAATTTTGTTAAATTCTTCTGCATAAGCATTGGACACATGGATTATTTTATTTGCATTATTCAAACCAAAAATTTCAGATTCCGTGTGGACTTTATTAATAGAAAAACCATCAAGAGTATTGGGTTGTTCTGCATAAAAAATGCCAGATTTATTTAATAAATTTATTGAAAGTTGCATTGTCACAACAAGAGGAACATTAAAAAATCTGGCAGTATAAACACCAGATAAATAAGTCGACCAATCATAAGCATGAACGATATCTGGTTTTGGTCTCTTTATTGCCTCTGCAAAATATTCAATTTGACCAACCGCAGTAATCAAGGATGCGTGGCCAACATTCGGTAATGGATTATAAACACTTGTAAAAAATTGAGAGGCTTCTGGATCAGGATGACCGATAATATCAAAATCAAAATCATCCCTCAGAGATTCAATCATATGTTTACATTGAACGCCCAAGCCACCAACGGGTTTGTTTAATCTATCCGGCAAAATAATCAAAATTTTTGGTTTTTTGTTATTAGATGACACCTTTCTGTATTTGTTTGATATATTTTCTCGCTTTTTCATTGTTATATAATTTAAGAGGTTGCTGGGGCAAGAAAAACCATTCACCCTTACTTACCTTGATAAAATAAACATCAAGAAAATTTCCAAATTTATTTATTTGTTCAGAAATAATTCTTTGTTTTTCCAAAAATTCTTCTTTCAAATCTTCTTCTTCTATAATTTCTATTAACTCTTCTATTTTTGATTTTTTGATGAACAAAATAGTTAATCTATCAATAAGCATTCCCGGGGTCTCACTATTAAATTTTTCTAAATCATCATAAACCAAATTATTTAAACGAATATGCAAAATATTATCAATTTTTTGAATTAGATCATTTCTATATTGATTTGTGATATCAATCTCCTGTTTTGTAAGTGCAATTTTTTCATACCCCAATTCTTTCATCCTGGCAATGTCCTCTAAATTCCAAAGTTTTTTATTGGTCAAAATACACTCTTCAATCAAAAAATTCAACTCATCTTTTAACTCCTGAGTTTCTCTATCTTTTTGACATTCCTCACAATTACAAAAAATATCATATATCCTTTTGAAATTGATGTTTTCCATATTTATTCATATTACCAGAAATAGTAGATTTTTCATCTTCTTTGTATTATTCTAAAAAGAACTATGGAGACAAAAGATAGCTACATAATTTTTCATATAAACGGCAATCCAGAAAAAGATTTAATAGCAACTTGTGTTGTTTCTTCTTTGAAAGAAGCCAAGCCTGACAAAAAAATTATAGTTGTTACTCATTTTCCTGATATTTGGCTTCATAATAGTGATGTCCACAGAGTTTACAAAATGGGAGCTACACCATATTTTTATGAAGATTTTGTGGTTGGGAAAAATAGTGAAATTTATGCACATGACCCCTATCTTACAAGTGGATATATCAATGGGGAAAAACCCGTTGCCGAAATTTGGTGTGAAATGATCAAAATTAAATATAACAATTCAAAACCCAAATTATATTTTACCCAAAGAGAAGAGGAAGTAGCTTGGAGACTAACTCAAAGAAACAAACCTGTTCTTTTGATTCAAGGAAATGAAACTTTTCCGATATTTCCAAATTTGGAGTTCAATTGGACCAAAGATTTACCAATTGATGTTTTGCAAAAAATTGCAAATGAAGCAATTAGGAAGGGGTATGATGTCGTACAAATAAGAAATCAGAATCAGCCGGCCATAGAAGGAGCTGTAACTTTAACTTTAAATCTTCGTCTGTCTCTTGCCATACTTCCAAATATAACAAAAATTTTAGCAATTGATTCATATTTACAACACGCATGTACCGCAGTTAATAAAAGTGCTGTCATTACCTGGCTTTCTACTTCACCAAAAACAAGAGGTTACAAATTACACAAAAATATTTTGGCAAATATTACTTCAAATATTAAGAATAGATTAGATGAGTATTCGCCCATATTTGATGCCAAGGGCGAGCACGTGAGAAGACCAGCTTTGATGGAAGATGTTTATGATGTGAATGAAATAATAAAAGTATTAAATTTATGAAACAAAAAATAAAAAACATAATATTTAGTATTTCAGGAGGAGTCGGCAAAAATGTTATGGCGACCGCTGTTGTTAATTCTCTACGAGAGCAATACCCGAATGCACATATCACGGTTGCCACTCCTCATACTGTAGTTTGGCAAAATAATCCAGATATTAATGCATGTGTAAATTTTGTTGATAATACAAATTTTTACCGCGATTATATCAAAGACAAGGATGTTTTATTTTTGGGTAATGATCCATATTTACATCCAAATTATATTTATAAAAAAGAACAGCTGATAGAAACTTGGTGCAAGATGTTTGATATAAAATATAATGGATCGATGCCCAAAATGTATTTTACAAAAGAAGAAAATGAAGCAGTAAAAGAAAAATTGCCAAAAGGAAAATTATTTTTTATTCAAGTATCAGGCGGTGCGTGTAATCAAGAAATTCCTATTTCTTGGACAAGAGACTTGCCACTTCCAATTGCTCAAAAAGTTGTAAATTATATGAAAGACAATGGATACCAAATTGTTCAGATCAGAAGAAGAGATCAATATGCCTTGGAAAATGCTCCTTGGATTGATTTGAATATCAGAGAAATGATGTGTGCGCTTCAATTTGCAGATAAACTTTTATTAATTGATTCGGTCGCACAACATGCTGCAATTGGAGTTGGTAAAAAAGCGGTAGTTTGTTGGGTTGGACATTTACCAAAAGTTTTTGGATATGATTTTCATAAAAATATTACACCAATAGCTAAAGAAGAATTTAGACACCATATAGAAAATTATTTGGATAGATATAATATGACAGGAACACTTCACGAGTGTCCCTATAACACCAACAAACTATTTGATATTGAAGAAATAATAAAAGCCCTAAATGTTTAGTTTTACAAAACAAAAACCCCTTTCGGGGTTTTTGTTTTATGCTTATTTTTTCTACATTCCTGAATTTGAAACCGATGAAACTTTCTTGCCTTTCAATTTTAAGACAATCAACCATAATGCTGAAAGCCCAACCAAAAGATAAACTACTTTTGCTACCATTGGCCAGCTTCCAAAAAGCAACTCTACCAAATCAAAATTCAATGCATACAGACCCCAATTTAGGGCTCCAATAAGCACCAAAACATATGCTATTTTGTTCATATAAATTTAATTAACTACTAACAGTATAATTATAAGACAAAAACAGAAATAAAAAATATCTAAATCCACAGTTAACAAATTTTTAAAGTAATCTTTACAATTGCGTACATTTCGTCAGTTTCACAAACTAAAATTTTAACTTTAGAATCAAAACTTTCTATAAAGAAATAGTCCCCGTTGATATCACCTTTTGCATTTTTTTCTAAATCAAAATTTAAATTCAACCATCTTAAATTTTCCAAAACAAGTTCTCTAAAAAAATCAGAACGAAAACCAATGGTACCAGTGAAAACAAATAAATCAACCCCTTTCAAAACAGCAACCATCTTCCCAATCTCTTTTAAAAGATTATGTAAATAAACCTTGATTGCAAACTTTGCATTTGGATTTCCTTTAAAAATTTCTTCTTTTAAAACTCTAAGGTCGCTCGAAATTCCACTTAGCCCCAAAATTCCAGATTGTTCATTTAAAAATTTTAATTGTTCATCAGAATTTTTCATTTTTACTTTTTTGAAAAGTTCAGTAAGCAAAGAAAAATCAACGTTTCCACTTCGGGTCGCCATAACAGGACCTTCAAGCGGAGAAAAACCCATAGAATTATCCAAAATCTTTTCCCCCAGAGCACCCGTAATGGAAATTCCACCCCCCAAGTGACAAATCAAAATTTTTTGATTTTTTTTATCATCTAAATCTCCCTTATTTTTTATTTTTTCCAAAACGGATTCCACCGAAATCCCATGATATCCAAACCTTTTCATATCATATTTATCTTGAAGATCTTTTGATATCCCGTAATATTTAGACTCTTCAAGTTTATTCTTAAAAAAAGCCGAGTCGGAAATTCCCAAAAATTTTTGATTTGAAAAAATGTTTTTTGCTTTTTGAATCTCTTCCAAAACAGGCTCTATGTGCAAATTGGCAAATGATTTCACCTTGTTTAGTTCTTTTATGTAATTTTCATCAATCTCTCTATGCTCCAAAAAATAACTTGAGGGGGCGACAACTCGAAAAGACAACACGTAAAAATCGTCAATTTCTGTATTAAAATTTTCTTTTAAGTAATTACAAACAAATTCCAAACTTTTATCATAATCATTTTCATTAATTTTATCTTTTTCAAATCCATTTTGACTCTTTATAGACAAAATAAATTTATTAAAATTTTTTTCAAAATGAAAAAATACTAACTCATCTATTCCATCATAGACCGAATATTTTTTGGAGGCACTGCCGATATTAATAACTAAAATTTTAGATCCCACATGTATATTATAAAGCACGAAATTCGAAACACGAAATTCGAAACAAATTCCAAGCACAAAATTTTAAATTAAAGTGTTTACGAGGTTAAACCTCGATTGGGAGGTCAAATCTAAATAATCCTTATTTTGCAACAAATTTACTTTTCGAGGTTTAACCTCGAAAGGAGAAATTTACATTTCGAGGTTTAACCTCGAGAGGAGAAAGATATTTGTTTGGGATTTGGAATTTCTAATTTCGGATTTGTTTCGTATTTCGATATTCGGATTTCTTGCTTATTTCATATCTACCACTTCCAATTTTCTATTTCCTCTGGGTCTACCCCATTTTCAATAATAAATTTTTTATGTTTTTGGAGTTTTTCTTCATATTTTTTTACAATATCATCTGCTCTACTTTTTTCTATTACATTTTCTTTAAACAACAAATTAATAGCATCAATCAAAAGATGATATCTATCAGTTTTATTTCGAACTTGCATATCAAAGGGGGTGGTTGTTGATCCATTTTCTATATAACCATTTACTTTGAATCTTTGATTGGAATCATAATAGTCAAATAAAATTTGCTTCAAAGTTTGTGGATATCCGTGAAAATTAAATATTACTGGCTTATCCTTTGTAAAAAATTCATCAAAATCGCTAGCATTCAACATCTGGTCATTAGAGCCTATTCCGGTTGACCCCAGAGAAATTATATTTACAAATCTAATTTTAATATTTGGAATTTCAATTTTCAAAAGTTTAGTTGCTACCAGAGCTTCTTTTGTAACATAATCTCCAATTCCAACAAAAACAATATCCGGATTTTCATCACTAGCAAAATCCCAAATTGCAACTCCCCTCTTCAAATCTTTTTTAGCTTCATCAACACTTCGCCACCTTGGTTCCAAAGTTTTACCCGCTACCAAAATGTTTATTTCTTTCTTGGAAGAAAGCATCTTTTCCATTACTGCCAAAGAAGTATTACCATCAGCAGGAAAATAAACATTTACAAAACACCCTTGCCTTTGAAGCATATCATCTATAAAACCAGGATTTTGATGAGAAAAACCATTGTGTTCTTGTCTCCAACCGGATGAAGTTAAAATATAATTTAGTGATGCGATATCTCCTCTCCAAGAAATATCTCTTGCGATTTTTAAAAATTTTGCATATTGATCAGCCATTGAAGCAACTATTTGAACAAAAGCTTCATAGGAAGAAAAAACGCAGTGTCGACCAGTCAAAACATATCCTTGCGCCAAACCTTGAAGTGAATGTTCTGAAAGCATCTCCATTACTCTTCCATCAACAGCCAAATCTCTATCCCAAGGCAGATGTGTCCAAACAAAAGCGCGCGCAGTTACATCAAAAATTTTATCTAATTTATTTGAATAAGTTTCATCCGGTGACATTAATCTGAAATTTTTATTTTCTGCATTTAATTTGAAAACATCTTTCAAATATTCACCAATTCTTCTCATTGAACTTGAACCAATTGTTCCTGGAGTTGGAACTTCCTCTGAATATTTGTGTATATCAGGCAAAATCAAGGGTTTATAAACTCTTTCTCCTCCAAAGGTATGTTTGTTCATCCCAATTCTTTTTTCACCTTCTGGAATTAAATCCAAGATATCATCGACAAAACCATTATTTTTATCAAAAAGTTCTTTAAATTTATAAGATTCAAACCACCTCGCAAGAGCTTTCAGTTCATCGGGGTCTGTAATGGCGTTTTTCAGAGCAACTTGATGTGACAAACAATTTCCTTCTATTTTTTTTCCTTCAAATTCTTTTATCCCCGACCAGCCCTTGGGGGTTCGAAGAATTATCATCGGAAATTTAGGAGAAATAATTTCTATATCTTTTGCTTTATCTTTTATCTCTTTAATTTTTGAAAGCGATTCATCAAGGGTTTGTATCATTTGTTCGTGAATTCTATCTTCATCTTCTTCGTCATATTCAACAATCACAGGTTCGTAACCATAACCCTTAAATAAATTTAAAAGTTCTTCATCACTCATCCTTCCAAAAAAAGTTGGGCCAGAAATTTTGTAACCATTTAAATGGAGAATCGGCAAAACCGTTCCGTTTATCCTGGGATCAATTAATTTATTGAGATGCCACGCGGTCGCGGTGGGTCCCGTTTCTGCTTCACCATCTCCAATTAAAGCAACAGTTATCAAATCGGGATTATCTAATATTGAACCATAGGCCGTAGAGAGTGCATATCCCAATTCTCCACCTTCTAAAATTATTCCAGGAGTTTCTGGAGATGAGTGACTTGGAAATCCATACGGCCAAGAAAAATTTTTGGAAATATATTCAACCCCATCTTCATTATGTTTGGCTTTTGGATAAAATTTTGAAAGTGTACCTTCAATAAATAAATTTGCTTGAACTGCGGGAAATCCGTGTCCTGTCCCAACAATATACATTACATTTAAATCAAAATCTTTAATCCATCTATTCAAATGTGCATTCACAAAATTTATTCCCGGACAAGTCCCCCAATGACCAAGAAGTCGAGGTTTTATATCACTATGTCGAAGTTCTCTTTCTAATAAATAATTATCTTTTAAATAAATTTGTATGGCGGTTAGATAATTTGTGGCACGAAAATATTTTTTAATTTTTTCAATTTGTTGTTGCATAACTTTACTTTATTATAATAGACATTTAGACATTTAGAAAGTTAGGCATTTAGAATTAAAGACATAAAATTATAAAAATTCAAAATTTGAATTTTTAAAAAATCGTCATTTTGAAAGTTGATGGGGCTTTGAGATAAGTTAAGAGTTTGGAGAAAAGTCGAGAAATTTTCTTTGGCTTTTTGATTCTATTTTTTCTTTTTTGTAGATCTGTAAACATAATATTTTGGGTTATTTAATAAACTCGAAATTCGAA
>CAZUCU010000018.1:0-4358 GCA_964618845.1 uncultured Candidatus Saccharibacteria bacterium | reverse complement strand
TTTGTAGATCTGTAAACATAATATTTTGGGTTATTTAATAAACTCGAAATTCGAATATCGAAATCCGAAACAAGCACGAAATCGTAAGAAATTCGAAATACGAAGCACGAAATTCGAAACAAATCAGAAATCCGAAGCACGAAATTCCAAACTCGTTTTTCGAATTTCGAATTTCTAATTTCGTATTTAATTTTATTTCATATTTAAAGTATGTCAAGTTGTCAATTTTTATAGACCTGTGGAAAACTTTTTGACAAAGGTAACAACTTTGCATATAATACAAGTGTTAAAAATAACATTTAAAATATATGCATCAAATACAAGAAAAGCTTTTAAATATAATTGAAAGAAAAAACATAAGTGGCTTAACTCTTAGACAAATTGGAGATTTAATAAACGAAAAATTACCACAAAAGGTCAAACATCACCTAACACAACTTGAAAAAAGGGGTTTGATTTATATAAATAATAAAACCAAAGAAATCGTCAAAAAAGAAAATAAATTTTCCAAGACTTCCCTATTTTTTAATGTTCCAATAGTTGGAACTGCCAATTGTGGTCCTGCAACTATTTTTGCCAACGAAAATATCGAAGGATACCTCAAAATTTCCAAGAATATTTTAAATAAGTTTAAAAATATTTTTGCCATTAAAGCTCAAGGACTTTCTATGAACAAAGCAACCATAAATGGACAGACTATCGAGGACGGTGATTATTTGATTATTGATAGTGAATACAGAAATCCCCAAAACGGAGATATCGTGCTTTCTATAATTGACGATATGGCAAATATAAAAAAGTATGTTTGGGATGAAGTAAATAATCAGGTGGTTTTGGTCTCACAATCAACAAGAGATATTCCTCCCATATATATTCATGAAGATGATAGTTTTATGATAAACGGTAAAGTCATTCAAGTCATCAAAAAACCAAAGTTTTAATTTTTTTATATTCTAAAATTTCATCCCACACACTTTTTTGTCTCTTCTTCAAATGAAACCTAAACACTCTTTCGTCATTCCCTTGAAGACGGGAATCTACGCTTAATAAAATATTCTTAAAGCATGGATCCCCAGTATAGCTCTGGGGATGACAAAAAATTATTAGTTTGTATTTTCAGGTTCAGGTGCAGATTCTGGCTCAGACTCTGGTTCTGCTTCTACCGGTTCTTCTGCAGGAGCCGGATTAGACATTTCGGGTTCTGGTTCAGGTTTGGGTTCTGTTGCTTCTTCTACTTTAGACGTTAGCTCGGGTTGAGGACCAATTATTGGATTTTCATCTGGTAAATCTGTTGGATCAGTCGGATTAGCTATCGGATCTGTATCTGCGGGTATTGGTTCTGTTACTGGGTCTGGATTAGATTCTGATTCTGGCTGTGTTATCAAAGTTGGAGTTGTTGGTGTAACAGATCCATTTTGTAACATTTTGGCAAAATCTTCTTCTGTGATACAAGTGTCTCCAACACACAATTTCTCTGTGCGAATTTCTTTAAATCTTCCAATTATCCCCTCCGCGGTCATTTGGACATATTGGCCAAATTCAGAGAGCTTCTCTAAAATTCCTTGAATACCAAGAAGGGCAACACCTGAGGTATCCAAAGCGGCGATACTTTTACCATCTCCAAGTCCAAATAAATCTTTCCAATCCTCTGCCACGGGTCCGATGTGTTTTCTCTCATCTTCTTCTGCAATATAATTCCATTCTTGAATGTTTATTTGTGATATCTTGTCCAAGATTTCTTGTTTGTCTAAATCTGTGAAGTTCTCCTTGACTTCTTTACTTGATGAATCTGTCCACGCACCTCCTGTGGTGAGGTGTCCTCCAGAAGAAGTGGTCATACAACTATCACAAGAAATTTTTATCCAACCAGTTCCAGAACCAAGCATTGCAGAATTACTAGTTTCATTTGTTAAGTTGTTTCCAAAGACGGAAGAGCAATATCCCCAAGCAGTATTACAAAATCCAAAAGCCGAACTTCCATAATATGCTGAAACAGTATTTCCGTACCCAACGGCAGAAGAGTAGTCTCCTGAGACAACATTGTATCCTCCCCCAACAAAAGAAAAGCATCCTGTAACGCAATTGTTACATCCAAAGGCGGAGGAGTAGGCTCCATGAGCACAGTTGCAATGACCAAAGGCGGAGGAACAAAATCCTGAGGCGGTGTTGAGGTATCCAAAGGCGGAGGAGTTATTTCCTGAAGCGGTGTTGAAAGTCCCAAAGGCAGAGGAGTAATATCCTGAGGCGGTGTTGGCGTATCCAAAGGCGGAGGAGTAGACTCCATGAGCACAGTTGTATGATCCAATAGTAGAAGACAGATATCCTGTAGCAACATTACAAAATCCAAAAGCTGAAGAGGATTGTTCAAGGGCGGTGTTGTAGACTCCAAAGGCAGAGGAGATATATCCTGAGGCGGTGTTGTTGTATCCAAAAGCGGAGGAGCCAAATCCTGAGGCGGTGTTGTAGACTCCAGAGGCGGAGGAATAATTTCCTAAGGCGGTATTGCTATATCCAAAGGCGGAGGACCAATATCCTGAAGCGGTATTGCAGTATCCAAAAGCGGAGGATTTATATCCTGAGGCGGTGTTGGAGACTCCAAAGGCGGAGGACCAATATCCTGAAGCGGTGTTGTAGTATCCAAAGGCGGAGGAGCGACACCCTGAGGCGATGTTTTTGTATCCAAAGGCGGAGGAGTTATTTCCTGAGGCAGTGTTGCAATATCCAACAGCAGTGGAAAGATCTCCTTGTGAAAGGTTCTGAATTCCAACAGCAGTTGAGAGTTTTCCGATGGTAGAAGTAGCGACTACTGTACCTGTGATAGCACCTGTTGTGGTGTTTAGAGTTGCACCACTTGCATTGTTTAATATACCTAATCCCACAGAAGCTAATCCCCCTGTACCAGAGAAGTTTTGTCGCCCAAACATTTGAGAGTTGAGTGCAGAGGCGGTGTTTTTGTATCCAGAGGCGGAGGAGTAGCATCCTGAAGCGGTATTGCAGGATCCAAAGGCGGAGGAGAAATTACAACAGGCAATATTAAGATATCCAGAAGCCGTTGTAGAACTTGCTGTCGCACAGTTGTATGATCCAATAGTAGAAGACAGATATCCTGTAGCAACATTACAATATCCAATCGCAGAAGAACCCCCACCAGTCGAAGCGGTGTTGCAGTATCCAAGGGCAAATGATCGATATCCTGAAGCAGTATTTTGAAACCCAAAAGCCAAAGAGCGTACCCCTGAAGCAGTATTGGTATATCCAAAGGCAGATGAACAAATTCCTGAAGAAGTATTATTATATCCAACAGAAGTAGATTTATCTCCCGATGGGTCGTTGGAATATCCAATGGCAGTTAAATAAGTTAGCGTTCCTGATGATTTGCTTAAGGTATTAGCATTTCCTACAAAAACAGAGTTATTAATAGATGCAGATCCGGAGATTGTTAAATCGTTGTTATATCCAAATAAAGTATTGTTACAAAATGAACCTGATGAAGAATCTGATTCAGCGTTGCTATATCCAAAGGCGGAGGAGCCTTGTCCTGAGGCGGTGTTGGAGCCTCCAAAGGCGGAGGAATATAATCCTGAGGCACAGTTGGTGTATCCAAAGGCCGAGGAGTAACATGCGGAAGCATAGTTAGAGCCTCCAAGAGCGAAAGAGCAATTTCCTAAGGCACAGTTGGTGTATCCAAAGGCGGAGGAACAACATCCTGAGGCGGTATTCTTGTTTCCAAAGGCGGAGGAGAAACATCCTGAGGCGGTGTTGTTGTATCCAGAGGCGGAGGAGGAAAATCCTGAGGCAATGTTGCAGTATCCAACAGCAGTGGAAAGACCTCCTTGTGATAGGTTTTTAATACCAACAGCAGTTGAGAGTTTTCCGATGGTAGAAGTAGCGACTACTGTACCTGTGATAGCACCTGTTGTGGTGTTTAGAGTTGCACCACTTGCGTTGTTGAGTATACCTAACCCCACAGAAGCTAATCCCCCTGTACCAGAGAAGTTTTCTCGTCCAAACATCTGAGAGTTTAGTGCAGAAGCGATGTTTTTGTATCCAGAGGCAGTGGTTGAACTTGCTGACGCAGTGTTGCAGTATCCAAATGCTGAAGATGAGATTGCAGAGGCGGTGTTGCAGACTCCAAAAGCGGAGGAATATAATCCTGAGGCACAGTTGGTGTATCCAAAGGCGGAGGAGTAACATCCTGAGGCAATGTTGCAGTATCCAACAGCGGAGGAGTAACATGCAGAAGCACAGTTAGAGACTCCAAAGGCGGAGGAATATAATCCTGAGGCACAGTTGCCGTATCCAGAGGCGGAGGAATATAATCCTGAGGCACAGTTGGTGTATCCAAAGGCGGAGGATCC
>CAZUCU010000017.1:0-13916 GCA_964618845.1 uncultured Candidatus Saccharibacteria bacterium | reverse complement strand
GATCTTCTAAAAAGAATTAAAATAATTATCAAAATCAATATAGAAAATAACCACCAAAATCTTTCCAAAAACACAAATAAATAATTTAAAATTTTATTATCATAAAATAAATAATGAATTTGTTTATCAATTAGATTTATTTGAAAACTACTTACATTAGCATTATCAAAATCCATAAAGGTAATAATGAGATTATACATATCGCTTTTATCTCGTGGGGGAATTTTTAGTTCATAATATTTTTTTTCTTGATCTAATCTCATAAGGAAAGACTGCACAGACTCTGGAAAATTTGGGTTTAATATTGTTACTATAATTGCCTTGGGGGCAAACCTTAAAGATTCAACAGGAATTTTTAAAATCAAGTCTTTGTTAAAATCAAAAAAATATTTATTTTCTTTCCATTCATATTTTTTTAATTCTTCCCCATCTTGAAACAAAAAAAGATGTTTAATATCTATGATTGATTCAGGTTTTAAAGAATCTTTGATATCAAAAGGACCCAAATCAATTTGCCCCAAGTTTTTATCCAATACTGTACCTTTGCCAATTACTCCAGAAGAATAATTTTTAGAATTATTATACACAAAAATTGTGTAATAATATGTTTTATTAATTTCTACATCCTTATCAACAAAATTATTACCTTTGCCAACATATATCAATTCCCCATCATAAATACCTGTCGGAAAAAATATATCAGATTTCACAATCCTAACACCCTCAAAATCCAAATCTTTTGGATTTATCCAAGATAAAAATAAATATCCATCATTGGCAACAATGTTAAAATTTGAAACATTTCCAGGATAAGCACCCATTACAACAGAAGTATAGAATTCTCCCCTGTTTATTGCAGTTTGACCAGTTCTATTTCTAATTTCTATCTCAAAATAATATTTAGTATTAGGAAATAAATTTTCAATTGTAACGGCGTGATAAATACCAAATTTTTCACTTTGAATAACCAAAAGCTCTGTGTCTGGAGATTTTCCATATCTAATCGTAAAAGAAGTATTGGAAGGAGTATTCCAATTTAGATTAGCTGTTGTTTCGGTAGTCACAATAGAAAAATCATTAAGTGTCAACGGAATCCTTGTGCCTGTGCTAGTGCCACCGTCTTGGGTTGGTTCGGGTTCTGGTTCAGGTTGTTCTTCTTGTGTTGTTATGGTTATTGTCTCTGAGGGCAAAGATTCATTGATTGCATAATCCACTGCTACGACATAATATTCATAAGACATATTGACAATAACATTTGTATCTATAAAAGAAGTCGAAGTAGAATATCCTATTAGAATATCATTTCTAAAAATTTTGTATCTATATATTCCATAATCGTCTAAAGATTCATTCCAAGACAAATCAATTGATGTCTGTGACAGAACAACTCCAGCCAGACCGGTGGGCTGTGTTGGCGGAGAAACATCCTCATCATTAATTACATCTACATTAACTTTAAAATTAGTAGTTGCAGAATAAACAAAAGAAAAAGGGAAAGAGAAAAAAATAACACACATTATGAAAAAAGGTTTCAAAATTTTTTGTGTCATCTTGGTAGAATAGTTAAAGTGATTTGTGCCTCATAATCACCTTCTGTCAAATAAGCTCCAGACCCTGATCCTGCTCTAAATAATATTTCTGTCTCGGTACCCAATGGATGATTACTGGCTGTGCTTTGAACAATTAAATTGTCAGAAATAGATAAACCATCCCAACATTTTTGATAAGTTATTGTAGAACCAGTACCACAAGCATCACTGTTATTATTTTTAAAATCTGATGTTATATCATCACCATATACACTCATACCAAAAACCGATTCGTCTGTATCAAAAGAGAAATCATAATCTGGATTTTCACCAACAGAAACATAATCGCTAAAACTATCATCTGAAGATTTTAAAGAAGGAGAGGTACTTGCTTTGATATTAATTTCATAGCCTGCAGAATTATCGGTTATAACAGCAACAGAGGTTGTTCCATTTGATGTACCGCCCGACAGACCAGCGATTGAGGGAGACATAGAAACATCAGGAGCAGGTGTTATAGAAAAAAAGGTTAAATTCATTTGTTGATAACCAGCATAAAGATTAAAACTTGTACTTGTAGAATGTCCGGAAGAAATTTCTCCCAATGTATCTTCAACAATATAAGAGCCAGAGGAGGACCTACCCCCACCAAAATTTATACTATCACTTTTCATTTGATACTGGACACCCTGCATCACTTGTGAATAAATAGGATTAATCCAGACAATCAAAATAATGGATGATAAAACGGATACTGTTTTTGTAAAACTCATCTTACTTTATTATTTTCTCCTTATTTCAAATTTAGAGAAGATATATATCAATAGTGTTACAACCAGTACAATTCCAAGAAGTGAAACCAAAATCAACTTAATTGGAAAAACATAAAATACTTTTGTATGAGTTTCAACGATATTGTCATATCCTCTATTGATTGAAAGAGTAGCGACATATCTACCCATCATATGTCCCTTATCCCAAGAGAATTCTCGAGATCTAAGTGATTGAGGCATTGCAAACCAAGGATCCAAATCTGTTTGGCCAACAGTAGAATCAAATATATTTCTAACTGTTACTTGCCCATAAGGATTCAAGTGTACATTACCAGTGTTTCTAAACAAAACTTGAAACTTTATTGGATCATTATTGAAATAAAACTTTTTACTAGGAAAAGTATCAAATTTTTCTACCTTTCCTTCCGTTTTAACTTCCCCAGGAACCTTCACAAAAATAAGGACTCCTATTCTGGTAATAAGACTGGTTTTTGCAGTAGATTTTTCTTCTGTAGGATCTGTTTTTGTAGAAATAACAACACTACCATATAACCCCCCCGGTTCTGCATCTCTTGGAACAGATACTGTTATAGGTATAACCGCTCTTTCTGAATGATTTAACTTGACTTCAGAAGCTGGATATTTTAAATAATCTTTCAAAGAATAAGGTCCCCTTTGATCATCCAAAAGAATAACTGTCTGTTCTAGATTAGGAGATGCTGTAAAATCTTCTGTTTCAAGAATAAATGTTTTAGTAACTCCTATTCTGTTAGTAACAGTAATGTTAAAAGTTTTGGATTCTCCTGGATTAATTTCTAATTCTGTTTTACCAGGACCAACGAGAAAATCACCAAAACTTTCTTGGCTACCCAAACCCTCTATAGTAACTTGAGCTTTTGAAGTTTGACAAAGGCCCAAAGACAAAATAATTACGCTCAATAAAACTATATAAAAAGGGGGAAACTTTTTCATGTTAATTCGCAGTTGCTGTCAAAACAATTGTAGCCTGATATGTATCTTCTATAATAAACGAGTTGGGAGCAATATGGATTTTAAAATAAATCATAGATTTTTCACTTGTCGAAGCGGTTTCAGATGTCCTATAAATTATTCTTTCATCAGTAGTACTTGCGTTTAGCCAACAATGAGTTCCAGCTCCAGAATTAGTACCAGTGTTACAATCATCTGTATCATATTTGAATGATTGATCTATATCATCTGTAGTACTTGCATCAACAGTATATGCAAATTCACCACCACTCTCGACAACAAAAATTTTATCTGGGACTCCCCCTGTTGCTGGTGTGTAATCTGGAATAGAATCACCTTCATTTAAACCTTGCATTGATGGAGATGAGGTTGATTTGAGGTTCAATGTATATCCAGTATTTTCGTTTGTCAAAATTCCGATTTGTGTTTGACCAGTTGATGTACCTCCAGAAATACCAGTTAAAGATCCTGTCATTGTTACATCAGAAGCAGTCGTTGAAAACGAAATTTCACTAGTCACTGTTTGGGTAACAAGAAATGTATCCGTGGCAGCTTTGGAAATACCTGGTTCTAAAACAGAATATCCAAAAAATAACAGACAAAAAGAAAACGACAAAACAACCGAGAGTAATTTTTTACCTATTCTCACTTCTTGTTTTATATTAAATTTCATACTCATAATAATAATAATAATAATAACTTACTTTATTATATCTCTTTTTCAAATATTTAACACAAGACTTTTGCAATATAGACTGTGGATAACTAACAACAACGGTGGAAAACTTTTTTATATTTTATTGTTTAAAGATTATACTAATAACATTAGTTAATTTTAAAAAACATGAAAATAATTCAAGAATTTAAAGAATTTGCCATAAAAGGAAATATGATTGACTTGGCAGGAGTAATGGACAGTCCAGTATTAGAAGAACTTGCATTACCCAATTTCTCTGCTACCAATGCAGCAGGAACTGCACCGAGTTTTTTTCTTGGTGTCATTTCTGCATCCGCACCAACAGTCACTCCCAAATAAAGTGTTTGATTGAAATCAATTCCATCAAGAGATTCCACTTCTCCAAGCAAAACGCTAAAAAGTCCATTATAAACTGGAACTTGATAAGCACCCTCTAAAATAAGAGACCACTGTTAGTTATAATCCTGAAATACAATATGTCCTATGCTCCCGTTTCAATTGTTTATATTTTTATATATACAATTCTTGGTTTTTTATCCTGTGATATTTCCTTATATTTTTTAAACAAAAAAACAACAATGTGATATATTTTGTTTATGAATATAGCAATAGTAGGTAATTCCAGACCACAGAGAAACTATTCATCAGAAATAGATTCTTGTGATTTAGTTATAAGATTTTCAAAACTAAATTTTCTTGAATCCGGGATGATTGGAAAAAAAACGAATCATATCTACATAAATGCTAATGAAAATTTTTTGGCAAATATTCCTCTTCTAAAATCGAATAAAAAAGAAGGGTATGGAAAATGTGAAATTTTTATGAGAGTATGGGACGAAAACCAAACCAAAAAAATTTGTGAATTATTGAAAATAAAAAAATATACTATATTGAGGGAGGAAACTGTTGATATGATAGACAAAAAATATGATTGGCCAAGAGTTGACCAATATTTTACAACTACAGGTTTAATGACTATAGTAAAAATCACAGAAGAATTTCCGAATGCAAAAATAAAGCTTTTTTGTTTCAATTATGATAGCGATTTTGGGGAATTTGAATTTGAAGATGAGTTTGAATTTATAATGTTTTTGGAGTATCATGGCAAGGTTAAATTAATCAGCTAAAATGAGTAAAATTTTTATAACAGGTACACCTTATTCTGGTTTGAATATAATGGAAACAATTTTGTCAAAATCCAACAAAAAATTTACTTCCCTATCGCAAAAATTTGATCACAAATGGAGTTTTTTTAGAGAAGAAAAAACCAAAAATAAAACACCAGAAGGTATATATCTTGATAAAAAATTATTACCTGATTTACCAAAAATCCAAAGCCGGTTTCCAGATGCAATGTATATTGTCTTCATAAGGTCTCCATTTTTGTTGTTTAAATATATTTTTGAAAAAGACCACAAAATATTGATAAATGATTTTATAGAAAACAAATTTTTAAATAATTGTTATGAATCCATGTATGATTTAGTTTTAAGAGACAAAAAACAAGAAACAATTTTTATACAAACGGAAAATATCTTAGAAAATCCACAATTTTTTATAAATTTTATAAATAATAAATTAAATACAAAAATAGATGCCGGTGATCCAGACCTGTTGAAAGAAATAGATATTTTGAGTATAAAAAATATAGAATCAAAGGGTGGACAGTTGTTAATTGAGCCCCTGATTTATTCAAAAATAAAAAGAAAGTGGTGGTGGATTTATCACATTTTTTATAAAAGACTATGAAACAAAAAATAATAAATGTTGTGGCTGTTAAACAACATTCTAAAAGAGCTAAAAATAAAAATTTAATATTGTTGCCAAAAACTTTATTTTGGCTCAAAAAAAATAACGAAATCAAAAATACAGTTGTCATATCAGACAGTGATTTACTTTTAAATATTGCAAAAGAGTTTGGTGTAAAAACAGAGAAAGAAAGACCAGCAAAAAATCAAACAGAATTAAGATCCTGTAGACAGGTAGCAAAAAAATATAATGCTGATTATATCTTCAATATTCCAGTAACAATGCCGTTCAGAGATTACGGATTATTCCAAAAATTTAAAAGAAAAATAAAAAAAAATAATTATGATTTTATAGTTTCTTCTAGAAAAATAAAAAACAGGGATATATTCTTTATAGAAAAAAATAATTTCAAAATAAAAACCACAAAAACAGAAAGGAGGGGGGCTTCATGTAATATGGAGAACATGGTTGAGGGTTCATTGTATTTAATAAAAAGATCTGTATTGAAAAATAAAAGAATATTAGGTAATGATGTATATAATTATTTTTGGTCTTTGAATTTTGGTGTTGTGAAAAATTGTCACCCTATTTATTTTGATATAGACGAAGAAGAAGACCTGGAAAACTTACTAAAAATTTTATTTTTTTAATATTTAATTACATTAATAAAAAAGTAATTTAATTTACCAAAAAGCTAAGAATTTAGTAAAATATGTATTATTCATTAATAAAAATTAATCATGAAAATAATTCAAGAATTTAAAGAATTTGCCATAAAAGGAAATATGATTGACTTGGCAGTTGGTGTTATCATTGGTGGTGCTTTTGGAAAAATCGTTTCTTCTTTAGTAAATGATATTTTGATGCCGCCTTTGGGGCTTCTTTTGGGCGGAGTTGATTTTTCAAATAAGGTGTGGGTGATAAAAGAAGCAACAGAGGCCTCGCAAGCAATTGCACTTAATTGGGGACTATTTACAAACAACATAGTTGATTTTTTTATAGTATCACTTGTAATTTTCGTTGTCATCAAACAAATAAATAAGTTCAAAAAGAAAGAAGAAGAAAAACCAAAAGGACCAACCGAATTAGAATTACTGACAGAAATAAGAGATTCACTTAAAAAATAGTTTTCTTATTTCTTCAACTAAAATCAAAATTAAACCGATGCCAAGAATGTAAAGCCAATCGCCGAAGGCGATTGGCTTTAATTGCAAAATACTTTGTAAAAATGGGTTATATATTGCAAATATAAAAATAATTACAGAAAAAACTACACCCAACAGTAAATATATATTATTAAAAATTGGAGTTTTAAAAACAGATTTATTATCTGACTTTATGTTAAAAATATTATAAATCTGCATTATAACCAATACAGTCAAAGCCATAGTTTGTGCATAGACAATATCTTTGGATAGATAATACGAAAAAGAAAAGAGAGTGATAGCTGTCATAGTAAAAGATAAAACGAAAATTTTAAATAATGATTTTCTATTTAATAAATATTTTGATGGTTTCCAATTTTTTAATTTTCCAAGTTTTTTATCCAAAGGTTCAAAAGCAAAACCAATAACCAAAAAAGAATCTGTTACCAAATTTAACCACAAAATTTGAATAGGAGTTAAAGGAATTTGTAAACCAATAACAACACAAAACATTATTACAAAAAGTTCGGAAATATTTGTTGATAATAAATACTCAACAGATTTTCTAATGTTCTGATAAATATTTCTTCCTTCCAAAACCCCAAAAGCCAAACTGCCAAAATTATTATCCAAAAGGATAATATCTGATGCTTCTTTAGCAACGGAAGTGGCACCAAAACCCATAGAAACGCCCAGATCTGCTTTTACCAAAGATAAAACATCATTGACTCCGTCTCCTGTCATTGCAACTATCTCTCCCCTATCACGATATAAATTTATTAATCGAAGTTTTTGTTCTGGACTAACCCTTGCAAAAACAGTAACTTTATTCAAAGCATCTTTCAAAAGAACATCATTCATAGAAGAAATTTCTTTGCCAGATAAAGCTAAATCACCCTTTTTAAATAATCCTATTTTTTGAGCTACCCCAATAGCAGTTGCTTTATGGTCTCCTGTTATCATTATTGCTTTTATTCCGGCCTCATCCAAATCTTTAATTGATTGCTCGACGGTTTTTCTTATTGTATCGTTTATTCCAACAAGACCAACAAAAACAAGATTGGATAAATTATTTGGATCCAAATTAGTATCAGGATTTTTTTGATATGCCAAGGCCAAAATTCTATAACCATCTTTGGTAAAATTTTGTATTGCATTTTGAATTTGTTTTACATTTTTTTCATTTAATTCCTCCTCGGCAGAATTAAAATAAATATAAGAAGACCAATCTATAATATTTTCTGGTGCACCAGCAACAAACAAAATTTTCTCGCCATTTATTTTATTGATTGTCGAATGATGACGATAATTCATATCAAAAGGAATCTCTAATTCTATTGGATTTTTATTTATAAAATTACTTTTTTCTAAACCAAGTTTTTTTGCAAAAACCAGTAAAGCAATTTCTGTGGGGTCTCCATAATCTGCTTCCCACTCTCTTTCTTTTTCGTTAAAAGAATAGTTTCCAATGGAAGTAGAAGCGGATATCTGTGCCATTAAATTAATCGCTGGGTCTGTATTAGATATATTTTTTCCTCTTGATAAAATTTTACCTTTAGGTTCATATCCATCTCCTGTAACATAATAAATATCATTATTAACAAAAATTTTCTCAACCTTCATTTGGTTTTTGGTAATTGTCCCAGTTTTATCAATCGCAATAATATTAGTTTGTCCCAATGCATCGACGGCGTTTAATCTTTTTACTAAAACATTTTTTTGACTCATTCTGTGGAAACCCGCCACCAAAACAACTGTCAAAACTACAGGTAAACTTTCTGGTATAGCGGAAACAAATAAAGCCACAACTATCAAAAATATCTCTTTAATTTCTATCCCATATCCCAAACCAAAAATTAAAGTTACAAAAGAAAAAAATAAAACACAAGCAAAAATAATTTTAGACAAATTTTTTACCGTTTTTTTAATCGGTAAATCTGTATCCAAATCTTCAATCTCAAAAGCCAATCTACCAATCTCTGTTTTTTCTCCAACATCAACAACCACAGCCAAAGCTAATCCTGATACTACATAAGTGCCTCTAAAAACCATGTTTGTTTGATCAGATATGGGTAAATCTATATCTTTTAAAACACTATTGCTTTTAAAAACAACAGTCGATTCCCCCGTCAAAGAGGCTTCATTTACTTTTAAATTATTTGATTCAAAAACCCTGGCATCAGCAGGAATTTTATCGCCAACAGTCAAAACCAAAACATCACCAACAACAACTTCATCATCTGATATTTTTATTTTTTTACCATTTCGTAAAACTACAGCTTCGGATTTAATAACCTCTTGTAATTTTTCAAAAACTTTATAAGCTCTTCCCTCTTGAATAAAACCAATTATAGCGTTTAACAAAATAACGAACATAATAACCCAAAATTCCAAAAAATTTCCAAGCAAAAATACAATTACTCCTGAAAAAATCAAAAAATAACTAAATAAATTATTAAATTGAGATAAAAAAAGTGATACTAAATTTGATCTTTGTTTTTTGCTTATCTGATTGATACCAAATTTATCGCGATTGATTAAAATGCTTTTATCCTTCAAACCATCTTTCCCAGAGGAAAAATCTTTAAATGCTTCTTCATATTTTTTAAAGGAATATAAACTCATTTGATTTATATATATTCTATCAAATAAGTTAGGTTGAAAAAATAATTCTATTCAAAAATTCTTTTCCTATCTCCAAAAATTCTTCATCGATTTCTCCGTCAATATAAATCTCATCTCCTTCATAAACATCACAAACTGATATATCTTTAGCTATTCCTCCACTAAAACATTTGTATTCGGGATTTTGAATTTTTGAAGATATCCAAATAAAAAATGCTGAATTTTTTAATGTCTCTACCTCTATTGGGAAAAAAATAATTCCCCAAGTTTTTCCCTGTGTGGTTTTGTATTCCCATGTATTAAATTTAATTCCATTTTTATTTTCATAAAAACCTTTTACGGAAGTTAAGTTTGCCCCACCCTTTGATAAACCTTTGGGATATATAGAAAATTGGCTCTCATTAGTTTCAAATAAAATTGGTAATTGTTTATTATAAATTTTTCGATAAAAATTTATTATTGGATCACCTGATATTTCACCTTCAAAAACTTCAAAATGTTCGGGATAATAAACTGAAAAATTAAACTCCTTGGACTTATAATTTTTCCAAACTATTTCTTCAAGGGTGTTTGGTATTTTGGGGGGTTGTAAACCATCATCAGTATTTTTATTAAGTAGATAAAAACCTAAAAAAATAAAAGAAATAGCAAATATTGCAAAAATAAACATCAACTGATTTTCTTTTTTGGAAAAAATTTCTTTAATCATTATTTATCATTCTGTTTTTAAAATCTTCTATTATAGGAACGCTTTCTGGATCTTTACCACTTAAATCTGCCAACTTGAGTGCAATCCAATCAGCAATCAATATAGAATTGAAAACCTTCTCTTCTATTGTTTTAAAATTTAAAAATAAAGTAGAATTTGAAATTCCCTTTTTTGCCAAAATTTCTTTGGTGATTTTCATTCTCTTTTTAATATCTTCACTATCGTTATCATCTTCAATAAAAATCAAATGAAATAATCTGGCAAAATCACTATCTGAATCAAAACCTTGAATTTCATTATGATTTAATTCTGGAAAAACATTATAAAATGCTGGTATTTTGGCAGTTTCATTAAATTTAATTTTCCAATTGTATGCAATGTGAAGATTTTTATTTGAAGCATATATTACAGGAACTTTATTTGTTATTTCTTTGGCAATTTTTTCAGCTTCATTTTTTAATGTCTCTGGTTTTAATTTTTCACTCAATAAACTTAGTCTGGAAATTGTGTCGTCATCACCAATCAACTTTAATAAAGACAGGGTCAAATATCCAACAGCATATCTTGGCTGAATATTACTATCCGGAATTTCAATATATGGTATATAACTTTTTTTTGCTTCTTCTAATAATTTGCCCCCTTTAGATATAACAGCAATTTTATAATTTTTACTGACTGCTAAATCAAAGAAACTCAGAACCTCTTCTGTATTTCCAGAAAAAGAACATGCGATCAATAATGCCCGTTTAAAAAAATCTTCGCTATAAGGTGGTAAATCATAATCTTTGTGAACATAAACATCTATACCGGGTTTAATAATCTTTACAAGATCTGCCCCCAAATGCGAACCACCCATACCACACAAAATTACATGATCAAAATCTGAAAGGTGTTCTTCATTTTTAATTTCCGGTTCAAATTCGAATTGTTTATTAAAATTTAGTATTGATTCTTTCATAATATTTTAATTATATCAACTTTTAATTTCTCTTTAACGCCACAATTTTATTATTTAATATGTTTACATCAGATTCTAAATCTTTAATAGTTCTTTGGGTGGTTTGAATTTTTTGTTCCAATTCTTTTCTTTTATTTTCCTCCGATTGTACCTCTCTTCTCTTCCCCTCTACTACACCCAAAAGTCTTGAAATTATAGATCTAATTCCTCTTGTTTTACTTTCAACTTCTAATACTGCCAGGTCTTTTCTCTTTTCTAATTCTACAACCTTTCTTTTTTGTTCCTCCAAGATCTTTTTATTTTCTGTCAGCTCTTTTGTTAATTTTTCTACCTCTCCACCATATTTTTTTGAAATTTCATCCAGATTTTCTTGCTCTTTTTTTAAATTATCCTCTACTTTTTTACTCTCTTGTTGTTTTGTTGAATAATTTGAATTAATCCTGGTTTTTTCAGATTGAAATTTTCTCAAAACATATTTTGTTTCAACCAAGGCTCTCTCTTTATAAACTTTTTCTCTTTCCAGATTTTTGAGGTTTTGATCTCGCTCTCTTTTTTTTCTTTCTTCCCCTTCCTTTAATATTTTCCGCTTTTCATAATCTAATTTTTTTCGAGCTTCTTTATCTAATAATTTTTTTGTTAATTCATCTGTTGTATCCATATTTATATATTAATTTTTAAATTATGAATCTCTCCTTCATTACTTGCTTCAATCTCGGACCTCTTATAAAAAAGATTACAATGTTCACAAGCATCTGAAGGTTCTGGTAATTCATCTTTATCCAAAATTTCTTTTATTTGAAATATGGTATCTTCTACCCAACTTGAATCTGCCTCATGGGGAATTATAGTAACATTAAATTCCAATTTAGAATCAAATGCTTCTCTGTCTTTTTGACCGTTCGCATAAACAAAATAACCACGATCAGAAACACTAAAACCATTTTTTCTAAGAAGCCATTGATAAATCGCCATTTGTCTTTTGTATCCCTCTTTCCATTTATCATCCATATCAATTTCTCCTTCTTTGCTTGTTGATTTGTAATCTACAACATAAATCTCCCCTCGTGGATTTATCCATAAATCATCAACAGCACCAAAAATCAAAAGATTAGTAGGTTTGTGAAGATACTGTACTCCAACAAAATTTTCTCGCCACTCATTTATTTTTTCATGTTCAAAAGGTATTGCATCTATTCCATAACTTTTCATTAGGGGGTGGGCCTCTCCTTTTACTCTATGAATATCAAATTCTTTTTTTAATAAAGTATCAACAGCAGAATTAAGAGTAAAACCAGGTATAGAGGGTCTTGGAACTCCACAAACTCTATCCAAATAAAAACATCTTGGGCATTCAATAAATAAATCAATTTTTGACCTACTCAATTTAAATGGTTCTTTTTGGCCCTTTTTGTATTGCCCCCATTTAGAAAATTTTTTCATATCTTATGTATTCTAACACACTCAAAAGGGCTACAAAATCAATTTGTTTATATCAGTAGGTGTTATTGATCCAATTTTGGCAAATTTCGAGTTATCATTGTTAAACTATTTTCTATAAATAACTCGTGACCATAATCAATAATCCATAAAGCAATAGAGCTGGCAAAGATAGTAAAAGTTAACCACAAAATTGCTTCTCTAACTGTCATTCCTTTTCTCATAAAATAAATTATAACTGTTTTTTATTTTATATAAACCCAGTATTCCACACTTTTATCTTTATCTCGTAAATCGGACGGATTATCGGCGATTAAAATTATTTTTGCTTTACCTTTAAAATTTCCTGCGTCTAAGTTTGCTTTTATAGAAACTAAATCTGAAGTCATCCACTCACCATCAACCGAAGTTGCTTGTGCCTCATCCAAATCTTGATAATCTTCGCTCATTAACTTTACCAAGGAAGAATTTTCAAAAAGCCAGACTTTTGCTTTAAAATTAACATCAAAATTTGAACCAATTGTTGAATTTGGTTTGGGGTCTGATATTAAAATCTGCTTATTATCAGTATTAAAATATTTTAAACCTTCGACAAATTTCCCATTTTGAATTGAAAATTCAAGAATGGTTGGAACTGTTGGTTCTTCATACATTGCCTGCTTACTTCCATGTGATTTGTAATTAAAAACAATTTGAGAAGAATCAGATTTTTTCAAAGAAATAGAAGAAACTCTATCTCCTATAGCCATTGAATCAATGTGTTTTAATTCTTCATTTTCATTTTTTAGTAAAATTAAATAAATAAATTCTCCACTTCCACCAAAATTTACCGCCATTGGCATAATTTTATATTCATTAAAATCCAAAGTAATTTCATCAATTAAAACTACACTACCTCTGATTGGAATATTTTCTGCTTCAGGTGGCTTAAATTCAGCATAATATCTTTGTTGGTTTTCTGGCAGACCAGTTTTTTTAACTTCTACAATAATCGATTCATTTTCTGGTATTTTTATTTTTAGTCCTTCAAGTAAATCTCCTTCTTTTTCTATACTTTTAGTAAAAATTAGATGTTCAGTATTTATAAAACTATCTTTAGCAAATTTTATAATCCATAAAGAAGTACCTATAGCAACAAACAAAAAAATTAACCAAAAAAATATTTCTTTTTTATTTTTTTTTACTTCCATTTAAATGATTATATCAAATAAATAAAATATATATTATAAAATGCAGGAAAATTCCTACAATGTCTAACCTCAGATACATATTGCACTCTTTAACAGAGTGGGATCATGAGAATA
>CAZUCU010000016.1:0-15078 GCA_964618845.1 uncultured Candidatus Saccharibacteria bacterium | reverse complement strand
CAAAACCCCAGATCAAAAAATTGATGAAATTGTAAAAAGGCAAAATTTTGTGAAAGAAGACAGACAGGTCTCTGATTTAGACAATGAAATTTTGACATTGACTCGAGAAGAAATTTTGAAGGGGATAGAAGAACCAGATTCTATTTCACTTGCAGAATCAAATAATCTCCCAGGTTTGTCGAGTGCTAATGTTATGCCACAACAGGGGGAGAAATTCGAAATTCGAAATTCGAAATTCGAAACCCCTCGACATCCTTCGACAGAACTCAGGACAAGTAGCTCGGGGCAAGCAAATCTGAAGCACGAAATTCCAAACCCCAAATTCCAAGCAAATACGAAACAGGTTGAAGTGAAAGAGAAAGAGATTCCGGCGGATTTGCCTATTATTTCTACCCCAAAACCTTTTTCAGCAAATAAAGACAACTTATCTAATATGGAGGTAGAAGAATCTAATAATCCAATTGATCCAGTTAGTGCAGGATTAAATAATAAAATTTCTACTTCTATAAAAGATTCTTATAAAGTGGCTGATCCATATAAAGAGCCAATAGAATAAATATGCAATATCAAGTACCACAATTTATTGAGATTGAAGATAAAATTTTTGGGCCTTTGACTTTTAAACAATTTTTGTATGTTGCCGGGGGGTCTGCATTTGGTTTTATCATTTGGAGTTTTCTTCCAAGATTTTTGGCAATAATTATTGGCGGACCTATTGTTATGTTTTTTATGATGGCTGCTTTTTATAGGGTAAATGGCCGACCTTTCTTACACTTCATAGAAAATTTTGTGAAATTTTCTTTTTCAAAAAAGATTTATTTATGGAAAAAGAAAGAATTTGTTCCTCAAATGGGGAAAAGAGCAGAGGCGAAACCTGCGCAGGTGACTATTCCCAAGCTTTCACAAGGTAAATTAAAAGAATTATCATGGGGATTAGATATTCATGAAAATATTTTGGAAAGGAAAGAAGAGAAAAAATAAATCCGAAGCACCAAACGGTAATAAATACGAAATTCGAAGCACGAAATTCGAAACAAGCACGAAGCACGAAATCTGAAATTCGAAACTCGTGTTTCTGGTTTCGGATTTAGAATTTTGAATTTGTTTCGAATTTCAGATTTCGGATTTCGTGCTTGTTTACCTCGAGCTTTGTCGAGTGTTTTAGATTTCGTGCTTCGTCTTTTTATTGTTATAATAAAACCAAATGGAAGGAAAGACTCAATCAACACAAAATTTTGTTCCAATAAAAGAAGTAAGAGATGGAATAATAATTCTCAAAGATGGATCAATGAGAGCAATTTTGATGGCTTCTGCGACAAATTTTGCCCTCAAATCCTCTGATGAACAAAAATCAATAATTTATCAGTTCCAAAATTTTCTAAATTCAATTAATTTTGATATCCAAATTTTTGTGCAATCGCGGAGATTAGATATTAGGCCATATTTAAGTATTTTGGAACAAAGAGCAAAAGAACAAACGAATGATTTGATGCGTATTCAAACAAGAGAATATATTGAATTTATAAAAACTTTTACAGATCAAGCAAATATTATGACAAAAAGATTTTTTATTACTATTCCATATACCCCGCCAGTTTTGGAAGTTGGGCCTCAAAAAAATTTTTTTTCCAAATTTTTCAAAAAAACAGAACAACAGAAAAATCTAAATTTTATTGAGTATCGTTCACAATTGGAACAAAGAGTTGACGTTGTTGTCCAAGGGGTTAATAGAACGGGAATAAGAGCTGTACAATTGGGAACAGAAGAAGTGATTGAAATTTTTTATCAATTATTTAATCCAGGAGAGTTTGAAAAACCAATAATTCAAGAAAAATAATATGGCAATATTTGATTCATTTAAAGGAAAAAAGAAAGGAGAGAATTTACCAGATATAAGTTCATTTTTGCCTGAAGAAATTTATCAAGCGGGTGTTTTGGAACTTCAAGATATAATTGCTCCTCCGGCTTTGAAAGTAACCCAGAAAGAAATTCATTTGGGAGATAAAGTCGCAAGGACTATGTTTGTCTTATCATACCCACGATATTTAAATGACGGCTGGTTTGCACCTATTATCAATTTAGATAGAATTTTTGACGTTTCAATAGTAGTTCATCCAATCGATACTGCTAAAGTTTTGAGACAGTTTAAAAAGAAAGTTGCAGAAGTAGAATCTCAAATCCGAGCCAGAGAGGAAAAAGGATTGGTTCGTGATCCAATGCTTGATACTGCACACCAAGATCTGGAAGCACTTAGAGATAATTTGCAACAAGCTCAGGAGAGAATTTTTGATGTTGGACTTTACATAACAATTTATGCTGATAATGAAGATGAATTAAATAAACTTGAATCAGAAATAAAATCAATACTCGAATCTCAACTTATTTATATAAAACCCGCAATTTTCCAACAACAGGAAGGTTTTAATAGTGTAATTCCAATTGCTCAAGATTTACTCGGAGTTTATTCTAAATTAAATACTTCTCCACTTTCAAGCTTGTTTCCTTTTATTTCTTTTGATTTAACTTCTGATAAAGGAATTCTTTATGGTATAAACAGACACAACTCCTCTTTAATTTTATTTGATCGATTTTCACTTGAAAATTACAACTCGGTTATTTTTGCCAAAGCCGGCGCCGGGAAATCTTTTGCAGTGAAATTAGAAATACTTCGATCTCTGATGTTTGATATTGATATCATTGTTATAGATCCAGAAAGAGAATATGAATATTTGTCGGAAGCTACGGGTGGAAGATATTTTAATATTTCTTTAACATCTGAAAACCATATTAATCCATTTGATTTACCAATGCCCGGAGAAGACGAAGCCCCCTCAAATATTTTACGTTCCAAGATTGTAAACTTGGTTGGGCTTTTTCGAATCATGCTTGGCGGGCTATCTCCAGAAGAAGACGCTATAATAGATAGAGCGATTACCGAAACTTATGCTCTCAAAGATATTACTCCAGAATCTGATTTCTCCCAGATTGAACCACCACTTCTTTCTGATTTTGAATTAGTTTTGGCAGGAATGGAGGGAGCAGAAATTTTGGTTCAAAAACTTTCTAAATATACCAGAGGGACTTGGGAAGGTTTTATAAATCGACCTACTAACATTGATATAAATAGAAAATTTGTTGTATTTTCGATTCGTGATATGGAGGATGAATTGAAACCGGTGGCGATGTATATCGTTACAGATTTTATTTGGAGTGCAATTAGGAGAGAAATAAAAAAAAGAATGCTTATTATTGATGAGGCATGGTGGATGATGAAATCAGAAGATACCGCATCTTTTCTCTTTGGTCTTGCCAAAAGGGGTAGAAAATATTGGCTTGCAATTACCACTATTACTCAAGACGTAGAGGATTTTCTCAGATCTCCTTATGGTTTGCCGATTATTACTAACTCGTCGATTCAAATATTGATGAAGCAATCTCCCTCTTCTATAGATATGGTGCAACAAACATTTAATCTTACAGAAGAAGAAAAATTTCTGCTTTTGGAATCAGATGTTGGAGAAGGAATTTTCTTTGCTGGTCTTAAACATGTAGCAATAAAAGTGGTGGCTTCTTATACTGAGGAACAAATTATTACTTCTGATCCTTCTCAGGTTTTGGCAATAAAGAAAGCAAAAGAAGAGTTTAAAGAAGGTAAATAATTTTTCTTTTATGGAAGGAGAAAGCCAACAACAAATTAAATATAGAATAAGTATTGTTTTGGGTCTGGTATTGGTTTTGATTGCGGGAGTTTTTGATTTAGTTGAAATAATTTTGGATTTAGTTGGAGTGGGAATTGCTGGTTATATAAAAGATTTTGCCCAAATAATATTTTTCCCTTCTATTTTTCTTGTATTGAAAGCTCCTTTTTGGAAAGGTAAAAAAGCTACTAAGAAAATAGTTGCTACAATTACATATACATTAGTTTCGTTTATTCCAGGAATAAGTACAATTCTTCCTGAGGTTACTATAGGTGTTTTTATGACGGTTTATTACACGAGAAAAGAAGATGCTGAAGCACGATTAGATCCGGAAACCGCAAGAAGAGGAAAAAGAAATATTACTCGTTTTAAGAGGGTGAGAGAAAAAGCTGGTAAAAAAAGAATCCCATAAGAAAGTTTTAGAAATCCTAATTCTGTTGGTAGTTTGTTAAGTGTTAAAGGTGGTTTACCGACAAAAACCGGAATGATATACAGAGGGGTAGAGGGAAAACAAGCAATCGAAGATATTGAATCACATGGTTTTGTTCGAAATGCATATTCAGCTGGAGTTAGAAAAAATAGTCGTTGGGGTGACAGAGTATTTTGGAGTAGAGGCGAAGAAGGGAAAGGGCATCCTATTTCTAGAATAAGATATATTATTGAAACGCCAGAATCTGCCGCTAAAAGTGGTCCGGTAAAAAAAGAAGATATTTCTGGAGTTTATGTACGTGATGAAAATGATGAAATTTATGATTATTGGAAAAAAGGACGAGAAGAAAATAAATAATCACTGAACCTCCCTCTCCGAGAGAGGGAGGATCTTTCTCGGAGAGGGAAGGAAGGGGGGGAAATTTAAAAATCAAAATTATCAAAGTTAGTTTTTCCTTGATTTTTGTAATCTGGTCCAAGATAATTTGATGGAAAAACTTTATATTGATAATTTTGTGCAAAAAATTTCTCTTTACTTGATAATTTAATTTTACCATTAAAAAGATCTCTTGAGCTATATTCAGGATTTATTAGTTTAATTGGATTATTCCAAATATATCCGACCAAATGTTCAAAATAATTATCTGTGTTTACTAATTTATTTTTAAATCTTTGACCAAAAAGTGCTCCAACCCTACCATATTTTTTATTGAAATAATTTGCATAACTTGGCAATATTTTTTGAAAAAACAAACTTGTACCACCACTAATTAATTCTTTCAGAATAAAATGAAAATGATTCGGCATTAATGTATAACAAAATATATCAACCAACTGTTTGGCCCCCCTATTTTTAGGAGTATCTTTAATTTTTAATTTTTCTGTTGTATTAAATTTTTTTATTATGTTTTGAAATCTCAAATAATCTGAATGTTCATTAAATATTAGACATCTATTTACTCCTCTTGAATAAATATGTTGATATGAGCCTGTTTCGATGTTTCTTTTATGTGACATTTTTATAAGATATCAAATACCGATTAAGTCCTATTAAAATAAAGATTAAAATAAAATTAAATTCTCTCTCCGAGAGAGCAACCCACCCTCTCCGAGAGAGTAGAGTATTTTAAAAATATCCAAATAATTAAGGATATTTTTATCATTAATTTATAAACTCCCTCTCTCGGAGAGGGAGAGATGTAAACTCCCTCTCTCGGAGAGGGAGTTCCTCTCTCGGAGAGGGAGAGATGTGATAAAATGTTTTGAATGATAAATAAAAGAGAAAAAATGAAAAAAATAAAAGATGAGCTTTTGGCTTTTGAAGTTTCTCCTTTGTATAAATATAGAATTGAAAATAAGTTTTTTCCTGTGGTCGGAGAGGGCAGTCATGATGCACAAATTGTTTTTGTTGGTGAAGCACCCGGGAAAAACGAAGCGATGACGGGTCGGCCCTTTTGTGGCGCTTCAGGAAAAATTTTGGATGAACTTTTGGTTTATATAAATATAGATAGAAAAGATGTATATGTAACAAATGTGGTAAAAGATAGACCAGAAAATAATCGTGACCCAAACCCAGAAGAAATAGAACTTTATGCTCCTTTTTTGGACCGCCAACTGGAAATTATAAAACCAAAAATAATTGCAACTCTCGGACGGTTTTCTATGGATTATATTATGAAAAAATTTGAACTTACCTTTGATTTGGCACCAATTTCTCAGATTCACGGAAAGAAATTTAAAACTAAAACTTCTTGGGGAGACATATATATAGTGCCTTTATATCATCCAGCCGTTGCAGTCTATAACAGAAATCAACTGTCAATTTTGAAAAAAGATTTTGAAAAATTAAAAAATTTTTAGAATTTATACAATAATTAATAAAGCGTGGATTCATAACATACATTTGTATTTTAACTGTTAGGTGTTCACAAGCTATTGGGATATTACGGGGGGTTGACTTTTTTGGGGAAATATGTATTTTTAGATTGGAATGAACAATGGACATATCTCAATCATTCTTGAGAGAGGAGAGAAATTCTCCTCGTCTCAAGAGGGTGAAGTCAGAAGAATTTTGGAGGACAGAGTGAAGGCAAACGGTTGCCCTCCGGAGGCAAGCTTCATCGTTCGGGTCGACCGAGAGACCAGGGCGAAAGGTGAACCTGGAATGAAAGTCATCGAGGGGTTGGTCAACTCTGTCAGAGTCGCTTTCACCCTGTCGAGAAGCTTCGGGTTCCGAGCCTACATTCAGCCCAATTTTGTGTCTGGCCAGAAAATGACCATGGCGCAACTCAAGGGGTTTTTGAAGGTTCCCAAACCGAAACAAGAACAAGAGGAAAAGACCCCGCCTTCTTCGGCTCAGATCCCAGAGGAAACCAAACCGAAGACTCCTTCTTACTCTACGGAAGAGTGGAAGGACAAAGCCTTCCAGGCAATCTTTCTCGATGTTCTGGCGGAGGCGAGTTCTGCCGGGACCCTTCCTCGGGAGTTTGGCTCGCAAAAAGCTCTTGAAGTTTTCACCAAGAGTCCCATTTATGAGGGGAAGACGCTTCCCACTATCATTGTTGGAAGGATCTTGGTGAGCTTGGTTGAGCTCGGCAAACTCAAACTTCTGAGGAAAAGACCGTACGGTGTTTATTCACTAGCACCGGCGGTTTCTTCTTCCGAGAAGGTTGAGGTCAAAACTTCGAGTTCCTCTCTTTCTCTTGATCTGGGCAATCTCTCGGCATTGATCGCCCAACGAGAGGAGATCAGCTCTAAGATCAAGGTTCTCTCTGGAGAGCTTTCCGCGGTCGACCGAGAAATTGAAAAATTTCGGTCGACTTACGAGGTCCTCTCGAAAGTTTTCAAATGAGCGCGTGTGGGCGCGGTTTTGCTTCGCAAAACCGCGCCTTTTCTTTTTCTTCTTGTTATAATATATGTAATGAATAAAGGGTTAACCTTAATTGAAACACTTGTTGGCGTTGCCGTTTTTGTTTTAATCGCAGTTTCTGTTTGGCAGGGTTTTATAAAATTGCTTGAAGGAGTAAATGTTCTTAGAGTGAAAAATGCTGCTACTACTTTGGCAAATGAGCTCTTTGAAATTACCAGAAATATGCCCTATGGAGATGTTGGTATTGTCAATGGTTTGCCCCCAGGGAAAATTTCCAAAACTCAAATTTTTGAAAGAGATGGAAAAAGATTTGAAGTAGAGGCGAGTGTTTTGTGGGTTGATGATCCATTTGATGGACAAATCGGAGAAATTCCTGATGATTTATCACCGATCGATAATAAATTAGTTCAATTTACTATTAAGTGTTTAAATTGCAAAAATATTGATGATTTTGTTGTTGTCTCCAAAATTACTCCTCGAAATTTAGAGGCTACAGGGGATATGGGTGCACTTTTTGTCGAAGTTGTAGATGCTGATGGTGACCCTGTTTCTTTGGCTAATATTAGAATTGAAAATAATCAAAGCACAAGTACCATCTTGATTGAAGAAAAAACTAATAATTCTGGAATGTTTCAATTAGTAGGAGCACCACCTGGGATCGAAGCATATGAAATTATTGTTTCTAAAAATGGTTATACATCAGAGAGAACTTATAAAACCGGGGAAATTACAAACCCCGTTCCCATTAAACCACATGCAAATGTTAGTATTGGGTTGGTAACTTTGATAACTTTCATTATAGATAAAATTAGTAGCGTGCAGATAAATACTCTTTCTTCTTCTTGTTCTTCAATATCATCTGTTGACTTTAATTTCTTGGGGACTAAGACCATTGGCGAAAATATTTTAAAGCATTCTTTGGATTTGATTAGTGACTCAAGTGGTAGTGTATTTTTAAATAATGTTGAGTGGGATTCGTATAATATTGATATTGATGATGGAAGTTATTTTTTGGCTGGTTCAAATCCAATGCTACCTTTTGTTATTAATCCAGATTCCAATCAAAAGTTAGATTTGATTTTAGAACCACAAAGACCAAATGCTTTACTTGTGAATGTTATAAATAGAAATAGTAATTTACCAATATCAGATGCGGAAATTACTTTAGAAAAATTAGGGGCATCCAAAACAAAATATACAGGTCGTGGAGCGCTTTCTCAAATCGATTGGCAGGGTGGCGCCGGTCAAGAAATAATTGGAGATGATAATAAATATTTTTCTCAAGATGGGAATATTGATGATTTTTCTGCAGGTGAAATTAAATTATTAAATTCTTCCGGAGTATATTCTTTTTCTGGTAGTTTAATTTCTTCTATATTTGATACTGGTACTACAACAAATTTTCATATTTTTAATTGGGAACCACAAGGACAGCCAGCAGAAGTTGGATCCAAACCAATCAAATTTCAAATTGCGACAAATGAAATTTTAACTTCGACAACAACTTGGGAATTCATTGGACCCGATGGAACACATAGTTCTTTTTTTGAAGTTTCTGGAGAACCCTTTTCTGAAGTTTCAAATGGTGATAGATATCTAAGATATAAGGCTATTTTGTCTACGGAAAATACAAACTATTCTCCCAACTTATCTGGTATTTCTTTTAGTTTTTCAACTGGTTGTGCGCCATCGGGACAAGCTTATTTTGATAATTTAGATTCTGGGACTTATAGAATTACAATTACCAAAGAAGGATTTCAAGATTATGTTTTGGATAATTTATCAATCATCAATTCTTGGCAATCTTTGGATGTAATTATGGATCATATTTAGTATGAATAAACACAAACAAAAAGGAATAACTTTGGTAGAAATATTAGTTGCGGTTTCAATTTTTGTTGCAATAGTTATTGTCTTTGTTTCTTTTCAAAGTGATGTATTTAAATTAAATAGGATAATCAGTTCTGGTTTGAATACTCAACAGTATTCTACAAAAATTTTAAGACCTTTTGCTTCAGAAATTCGCAGTGCTACTATTTCTAATATTGGTGCTTTTCCAATTTCTGTTGCTTCGTCTACTATCATTGAATTTTATAGCGACACCGATGATGATGGATTGGCAGAAAAAATAAAATATTTTGTTGAAGACAATAAGTTTAAAAGAAGTTCTATAATTCCAAGCGGTAACCCTTTAATTTATGATTCTGATGATGCTACTGTCAAAACTGTTGTTGATGGCGTTGTAAATGGGGCAACTTCTGTATTTGAATATTTTGATGAAAGTTACGATGGTTCGTCGACAAGTACTCCTATGGGTTATCCAATTAATTTGACTAATATTACTTTGGTTAAAGCGACTTTGATTTTGGATGATAATCCCAACGCACTTCCTTTGCCAGTTACTGTTGCAAGTCAAGTGATGTTTAGAAATTTAAAAGATAATTAATATGAAAAAAGATAAAATGCAAAGCGAGAAGAGAGAAGAGAGAAGAGAGAAGTTTGAAAAAGGAGAGGGATTTTTAATTATCGGATCCTTGGTCTTTGGGGCTATTGCTATTTTGATAATTAGCGCACTGACTTTGTGGTTTGGTGCAATTTTAAAATCTTCTAAAAATGCCTTTGATAATGAAAGGGCATTTCAAATTGCCGAAGCGGGTATTGATTATTATAGGTGGCATTTGGCACATGATGATGATGATTTTAAAGATGGAGAAACTACTGATGGTCCTTATGTCCACGATTTTTTGGATTATGCAGGAAATAAAATTGGTGAATTTAGTTTGAATATAGTGCCTCCTCAAAATGGCAATACTGTTGTTACTATAGAATCAACAGGGACAGTAATAAATAACCCTGATGTTTCAAGGACCATAAAAGTTCAGATGGCAAAACCTTCTTTTGCTAAATATGCCTTTGTTTCTCACAGTGAAATGCGTTTCGGTGAGGGGACAGAAGTTTTTGGTGCGATTCATTCAAATGGCGGAATAAGATTTGATGGTTTTGCAAATAATGTTGTTTCTTCTGCTTTGGATCAATACGATGATCCAGATCACAGTGGAGTTTTAGAATTTGGAGTTCACACTCACATATCTCCTATTGATCCTCCACCCCCAAATTCTGTTCCAGTCCGAGAAGATGTTTTTGGTGCAGGAAGACAATTTCCTGTACCAGCAGTAAATTTTGATGGAATAATTTCTAATATTTCAAATATGAAAACTTTGGCTCAAACATCCGAAGGTTTTTACAAAGGTCCATCTGGTAAATCTGGTTACGAAATAGTTTTAAAGGAAAATAATAAATTTGAATTGTACAGAGTTAATTCTTTAAAAAGTCCACCATATGGTTGTTCGAATTCAAATCTTCAAGATGGATGGGGTTCATGGACGATAAGTCAGAGAGAGATTATGGGTACTTATGATTACCCATCAAATGGAATTATGTTTTTTGAAGATAATATTTGGGTTAGGGGGAAGATAGACAAAAATAGGTTAACTATTGTTGCAGCCACCTTTCCAGATCAACAAGCAACAAGAAAAAGTATAACTGTTAATGATGATATTCTTTATACGAATTATGATGGTAAGGATGTTATTGCTCTTATTGCTCAAAAAAATATTAATGTTGGAATGGACAGCAAAGATATTTTAAGAATTGATTCTGCATTAATAGCACAAAATGGAAGAGTTGGACGATATTATTATCGACCGCCTTCTTGGTTCTCAAATTATTGTTCTCCTTATCATAATAAAGATACAATTACTGTAAATGGAATGATTGGTAGTCGACTCCGATATGGTTTTGCTTATACAGATAATACGGGATATAAATTTAGAAATATTGTTTATGATGGAAATCTACTTTTTGGTCCACCCCCACAATTCCCACTGACAACAGAACATTATGAAACAATAAGTTTTGATGAAGTTAAAAAATAAATTAGCTCGAATAATCCCCCCAAATAAAAATAAATCTTTTTCGAGAAAACTCGCTCTAAACACGCCTACCATATTTGTATCACTCCGTCAGACGGGGTCAGTGCCTTTTAAAATACACAGTGGTCTTCTCGCTCAAACACGGTTCTCGAAAGATATTTATTTTTATTTTGGGGGATTGGTTCTCGGGGGGAGGGAAAATAGCGGGGTGATATATGTTAAAATATCTCTATGACCAAAAAAACAAATTTAAAATTAGTAATAGCAAATTGGAAAATGAATCCAAATTCATTGAAGGAGGCGAAAAAAATTTTTGATACTTTCAAAAAATTGATTCGACAAAGCTCAGGACAAGCAAAAAATAAAAATGTTACTACTGTTTTTTGCCCGCCTTTTCCTTATATTTTGCCACTTAAAAAAAGTTATCTGGGTAATAAAATATTTTTTGGTGCGCAAAATATTTTTTTTGAAAAAGAGGGAGCTTATACTGGAGAAATTTCTCCCTCTATTCTCAAGGATATAGGAGTTCATTTTGTTATGGTTGGTCACAGTGAAAGGAGAGCGCTTGGGGAAACAGATGAAATAGTTTCAAAAAAAGTTTTGACATCGCTTAGATCAGATTTTCATACAATTTTATGTGTTGGTGAAAAAGAAAGAGATTCCGAAGGAAAATTTTTGTTTGATTTAAGCGAACAGATAAAAAATTCGCTGAAAGAAATTCCAGCTAACTTAATGTCAAAATTAATTATTGCTTATGAACCAATATGGGCGATAGGAGAAGGGAAAAAAGCGATGGATGCAAAAGAAATGCATTTTATTTCTCTTTATATAAAAAAACAATTAATAAAAATTTACAATAGAAAAATAGCAAACTTAGTTTCTATTTTGTATGGCGGGTCTGTTAATTCGGAAAACGCGGGGGAGTTTATTACTGAAAGTGAATGTGATGGATTGCTTGTTGGTCGTTCAAGTTTGAATCCTTATGAATTGTCTAAAATAATTACGAATGTTTCAAAATCTATTAAATAAAATTATATTGAGTCAATAATTTTTTTGCGATATTCTTCCATTTGATTAGATGAGTCATATGCTTCATGGGTTCCAGGATTTAAATCTAAATTATCATTTTTAAATCTTGGAATTATATGTGTGTGTGCATGGAAAATATCTTGTCCTCCTGCCTTTTCTATATTTGTTATTATGTTTAAACCATCTGTTTGAAGTCCTTTTTTCACGGCATCTGCCACTTTTTTGATGGTTTTACTATATTCAGCCATATCCAAATCATCAACTTCTAGTAGAGTTCTAAAGGGTTTTTTGGTAATTACCAGTGTGTGGCCAAGTTTTTTGGGTTTTATATCCAAAAATGCCAGTGAATAATCATCTTCATAGACAATTTTAGCAGGAATTTCTTTGTCTACTATTTTTTCGAAAATTGTTTTTTCCATAATAATCTGATTATAGTGCTTAAATCTTTTTTTTCAATGTTGTTAGGGAGAACTTAGGCCCCCCAAAATAAAATACACTAAATCAAAAAAATAGATCCCTGTCGCAGGGCACCCCGATTTTTTTGATTTAGTGTATTTTATTTTGGGGGGGCTTATAAAAGTAAAAGTTATCCACACCCATACACCTTCTACCTATTGTTAATACATCTATACATTGCGATAATATACATACAACAGCTGGTGTTGTTGTATGGGATAAAAGGGGACAGGGAAACCTGTCTCTTTTTCTTTGTATTTATTAAAAAACGAACTCTCGTCATTTCAGAGTAGTCGGGAATCCAAGCTTAACAAATTAACCAAATTATTATGAAAACAAAAACAATCTTAAGAACAATGGTATCTTCTATATTTATTGTTCTCTTTCTCTTTACATACGCAAACGCTCAAACATTCACCAAAGATCTACAGAAGGGAATGTATGATAATGAAGTAACCACCCTTCAACAATTCTTAAACTCCAGAGGATACATTGTTACCAATAAAGGAGAAGAAACAACCTTCTTCGGAAACAAAACCAAAGAAGCTTTAACCTTCTTCCAACAAGATAACAACCTACCAGCACTCGGCAACTTAGATGAAACAACCAGAGACTTCCTCAACCTCAACACCAAAGAGATTTCTAAGGTAGACCAAGAAGGGGAATATGTGGCGGGTACTTTTAATATTATTCCAGAAGATAGAAAAGTAGATTGGAGTGATGTTGGTGTGAAAGATGGTATCCCGAATTATCCAAATTGTATTAATGTGAAAGAAGCACCATATAATGCAAAAGGTGATGGAGTTACTGATGATACTGCAGCAATCCAGAAGGCACTTGATTCTGCACCAGAAGAGTGTGCTGTTTATTTACCGACTGGTACTTATCGAACAACTAGCGATTTAGTTATAAAAAAAGGAATTGTTTTGAGGGGAGATGGCCCAGATAAAACGACTATTTTAGTCGATCACACCAATGATGCAATAGAAATTTTGGGCACATATAAACAAACTAAAAATTCTTATTTCTCAGAGGTTGTTTCTGGTTATGGTAAGGGCTCTACGCAAATTACTCTTGCAAACTCTTTGCCCAATCTCAAAGCCGGATATTATGGTTTTATCGATCAAAAAAATGATGGCATAAAAGATACCGTAACGGGGGATGTTTCTCTTGGGGTTGGTAATCATTCGACATATAAATGGATATCACGGGGAATTCTTGATTGCGGAGAAAATTGTTCAACAAACATAAAATCGGGGAAAGATATCGTTTTAAAAGCAGTACCAGATAAAGGAAGCAAATTTGTATTTTGGTCTGGAGCCTGCTCTAGTTTTGGAACAAGTTCTACTTGTACTATTAATATGAATTCAAATAAAGAAGCTATCGCAATATTTTCTCCTGCCAATGATGATAACCCTGTTATTCCACAATTAGTATCTGAAAATCAAAGCTTAACTCAAATAGTTGGGGGACGATATAATATAACTGTTAAAAAAATAAAAATAGGGGAAGGTGACGGACTTGTAATTGGGAATCCTGGAGACAGACTATTTAAACAAATGGTGAAAGTAATTAATGTAAGTGCTGATGGTAAAACTTTAACTTTGGAAACCCCCCTTCACATGAGTTATTCTTCCAGCCTTGAACCAGAATTTTATTTTTATGGCGGTAAATCCAATATCGAAAATGTTATTAGTTACGCAGGGGTTGAAAATTTAAAAATTGATCCTAGGACCGCTACTTATAGAAATTTTTTAATTATGCAAACTGCTAATGTTTGGATTAAAAATGTTGAAGCAAAAAATGCGAATTACGCCAATGTTTATTCTTCGGGTAATTATAGATTAGAAATCAGAGATAGTTATTTTCACAAACCTGGTACAAGGAAACCAAGTTCTGGAGGAAGTTATGGTTTAGAAATGGATGCGATTTTTAATTCTTTAGTTGAAAATAATATTACTAGCGAAATAAGAAGCCCCTTATTAATAGGATCTGGTTCATCGGGTAATGTTATTGCTTATAATTATTTTACTAATCAAGTAAGTAGTGATCCTTATGAATCTATGTCCAGTATAGGACACCATTCTGGTCATACTAAAATGAATCTAATTGAAGGTAATGTTATTACTAAATATTCTTCAGATTTTTATTGGGGATCTCATGGCTACAATACTATTTTTAGAAACCATATTTTGGGAAGACCAGCAGAAAAACTCAATGTAAGTAAATATTTATGGGGCATCGCTCTCGATTGGAAGAGTAGGTATTATAATATTGTAGGGAATATAATTGGATATGATGGTATTAAAAATAGTTTAAATGTAAATAAAACTTATATTACTTTGGCTAGTCCTACAAGCTATACTGGTTATTGGGAAAAAAATGTTTTTGCGGCTATGAAATTAGGATATAGAAGTAGTGGTGATAGTGGTAGTATTAAAGATGAGTCGGTATCTAGTACCTTAATTAAACACGGGAACTTTGATTTTATAGGAGAGATCGTAGTTTGGGATCCAGACATTTCAGAGACAAATCTCCCATCCTCTCTTTACCTCTCCTCCAAACCTTCTTGGTGGGGCGACTTGGCATGGCCTGCTTACGGACCAGAAAATCCAACAGCGATGGCAAACAACAAAATCCCTGCACAAGTTAGATATCAAAATAT
>CAZUCU010000015.1:0-15121 GCA_964618845.1 uncultured Candidatus Saccharibacteria bacterium | reverse complement strand
GCAATTTTTCTGCCTGCGTAACCCAAAGTTCTTCTACCAATAAAACCACCAACTCTACCAGTACCTGCAGTAATCATACTTGCCCCAGCACCACCTATCTTTCTAGTACCTGCAGTAATCATACTTGCCCCAGCACCACCTATCTTTCCAGGAATAATTATTGCAACCACTAATAAGGCCAAACTTAAAATAAAAGAAAACAATCCTTGTGCAATGTCATTCCACGCCTTAACAATTTCTGCTGTATTACCAGTAAAAATAGCACCCCAAGGAATAGCAGGTATAGATCCCAAGTTTTTTTGTATAAATAAGAAAGCAATATAAAGCATTAAAAGAAAGACCGGTAAGGATATTACTTGTTTCCACAATTGATCCCACCAAGTAGAAGTTTGACTCTTGATAAAGGGTATGAATTTACCCACAAAACCTATAGGAGCGGTGATCATTAATAATAAAAATGTCAATAATCTAATCAAAAGAAAACCACAGGCTGCAAGTAAAATGCAACCAGTCAAAAATAAAATACAAAAACCAAAAACAGCATAGCTTACTTGTTTTGACAT
This sequence comes from uncultured Candidatus Saccharibacteria bacterium, assembly GCA_964618845.1. Classification (GTDB taxonomy): domain Bacteria; phylum Patescibacteriota; class Minisyncoccia; order Phycocordibacterales; family JAACPR01; genus CAZUCU01. Next base: position 14,558 of record CAZUCU010000015.1, on the reverse strand, counting down.
TCTATCAAAAAAGTCCTTGCCCGCAGACTCTGCCTCATTAAAAGCATCGACGTAAACTTTGTCATAACGAAAATTCTGAACTATTCTACTTGAGAGAGACAGTCCTTGTTGGTCTGTAGATTGTTCTGTTTTTCCTATAGAATCATAAATTGAAAGGGCAGTAATATTAGAAACATCAAAAGTTAACTTAACAAAAAATAAACTAAAATTAATTAACAAAGCCCCCAATAATATTCCACCCAAAACCCTTTTATCAGCAAAACCTTCTCCCTGAATAATTGTTTTAATCGCCAAATACAAAAGAGAAAAAATGATTATTAGATTTCCAAAATCTCTAAATATTTGCCATAAACCAGTAACAGAAGTATCAATAATTTGTTTCACAAAACTGTTCTTTGAACCAATTTCTGCAACCGTTGCTTTTATAGCAAAATCAAACAGAATACCCCCCATCCACAACACCAATTCTCCTACCTTAAGAATTCCTAGAGTAATAGCATTGACGACTCTAAATATCAACATCTGGTCCCATCCTTCTGGGTTTACAGAAATTTTTTCAAAACCATATTTGCCCTCACCATAGAAACGACCTATTTCAGGTGTAGACACGCCAGAAATTAGCACCCCATTATCTTGAGCTGTAACCGCTCCATACACTGGAGACACTTCTGCAATCAACACACAAAAAACAAAAAGAATAGATAAAAAAATTTTAGAAAAACTTCCTAATTTCATCTATTAAATTATACCAAAAAATAAATTAAAAGTGGCAAATTTTGACTACCAAAAAGGGGAAAACTTTACAAACAAAAAACTAAAAAGAAATGAGGGAAATTAGTTAGGAAAAATTACAAATTTTTAATACTCTCCATATAAAATTCTGTTGTAATACTGAATATTCTGTATTGTCGGTGGGATACATTCACCATTGTAATAACGTTCCCGAGCTTCTGCTGAATTTGGGTCAACAGTAGATGGTAGTTCACACAAAGAAGCATAAATTGGCAAATCTGCTATTCCGCTATAGGTGTATTGCATCCACCTTGAAGGAAAACATCTATAATCGTACTCATATTCAGTTCCGTCTTGCAAATCAAATCTGCAAAGTAAAACAGAATTACCACTTACAATAGGCACTCCGTTATTGGTGTCATTGTTTCGGTTATTTTGTTGATTAAAATAGTCGTCATAATTATAGTTATAACCTCCACTGCCACTTGAGTCATTATCTCCGCTAACCGCTTCGCCAATTTTATCCAAAGCAATTACTATAAGCTGATTAACCAAAGCGTTAACAATTTCATCAAATTCATCTGCCATTTCTATTCTTCTTTCTCCGGAACCCAATCTATCATTAATTCTTTCTTCAATAATTGCACCAGGACTTGTTATATTATTATTTTCATCTCTTGGAGATAAAAATCCTCTACCCCATTCAAGCAACGTTGACTCTGTTTTAACCGCATTTGCAATTCTTTGATCAAGCTCCATTTGACCCAATATTGTTGCTCCATAAGGGTTGTTTTGTGGTTCTGTATAAGACAACCAATCTTGCCAAGAAAAACTTTGCCCCGACATAAACTGTTCCAAACTTCCAGAAATACCTGTAAAAGTACATCTCGCCCTTTGAGAATAAGGGGAAATACTACCATTATAATATCTTGCTAAATTAATTCTTATTGGTGCTCGAAGTGGAGAACAAAGATATCCACCAGAAAGTTCATTGAGAAAATTCCCCGCTTCAATATCAGCAATATCCATAAAAAATCTTTCTGGATTTTCCACAAAAACAGGGTTGCCTTTAAAGCCAGAGTTAATCCACTGAACAGTCGCTGTCCCAATATATTCAATTATAGTATTTATCAAACAATATCCTATTGCGTCCCAAGAAACCCCACCCATAGTAGTTAAACCGACTTCCTTCCCTGTCAAAGGTACTGGGTTGGTGGGGGTTTGTGTCGGTGATTCCATTGAGCCACCTATTTTGCTAGAGGCAATCATTTTTTTTATTCCACTTGAAAGAAGAGAACTGATTGCACATTTCCCCGCTCCCTTTGTGGCTTGACCAATATTACCTTGCGAACCTGTACCCGTAGTTCCTCCAGACCGCGCGCCCGCTGCTTGAGAATTTTCATCTACGATAATCGCTCTGGGTGCATCGTCGGTGACAACTTGCGCCCGAGGTGGATCTTCTTGTTGGGCCCAACTTATAAACGGAGCTCCTACAAAGATTGTCATTATAAAAATTGAAAGTATTTTTTTCATATTATTTATTCATATAAATTCCAGAACCTGGCAACATCATTATTATTAAAAATTATATCATTATCTTTAAAATAATTCGCTAATACAGAATACAACTGTGTTTCTCCATTTGAATTCTCTTTCAAATTTTTCATCGCAAACAATCCTTTGACAGGATCCTCACCGTATCTTTTGAGTTCCGATGTCAAAACACCAACATTATTAATTTTGTTTATAATCTGAACATGCACATTAAGCGCAACACTCGGAACATTCATAGAAGCTAAATCTTTTGCAAACTCCTGATATTTGTTAGCAACCAATTCCAAATATTGATTGTCATCAGTACTATTTATAATTTTTAATTGATTAACATAATTTAGGTAAATCAAAGCAAAATCATTTCCATATTTGGTCAAAGTTTCTTTGTCTGAAGTTACAGATTTAAGATTAGAAATTTGATATTTGTTTTGCAGTGAAGTATTAGTGGTTACTTGGTTTATTGTTTGATCAATCAATTGTTGACCCGTTTCTTGCGTTAAATTATTTTCACCTTTTAATTTTAAATAATTACCAAAGAAATTAACCGACAAATTATCAGTCAAAGAACCCGGCGTGTAATCTTCTACGTCAAATTCAGTATTAATAAGATCGGACATTCTAACCAAGCTATCGTTTGGTCCAGAGATTCTGGGGTCTCTTCCGGCTTTTATTTCATCACCGTCATTTGTACCATCGCCATCAGTATCAGAATTTAAAGAGTCACTACCATACAAAGACTCTTGCCAATCCAAAAGTCCATCGCTATCTCTATCAATAGAAGTTTGATCAGTAGTTTGTCTTTGTAAGATTAGGTCAGCGTCGATTAATTCTGGTATATCAAGTTTTTTTATTTTTTTGAAAATAACATCACCGCTTATAGACAAAACTACTACCAAAACAACAACAATAAATAATGTGCTTATTTTGTTACTTGGTAATTGCATCTTATAACAAATTATATCATATTTATATTCCAATTTTACAAACATCGGATGTTTGTAAATCAAAATTTGACAATTCTAACCTTATTTTTAGGACTGCAAACATCCGATGTTTGTAAAATAAAAAAATTAATGATTTCTTTAACATTTTTTTAAAAAAACTTAATATCTTTTTGTTATGCTCATATTATGAGAACCAGAACCAAAATAAAAAAAGACGAGTATTGTCACATATACCTTAGAGGTATAGAAAAAAAAGATATATTTATCGATGAATCTGATTATTTAAGATTTTTAAAATTAATTAATCATTGTAATAAAAAAAATAGTATCGCTTTTTCGACCTTGATTAGAAAAAAGAAAGAAGAAATTTCGAATATTCTAAACGAAAAAAAAGAAGAACTATCTAATATAATCATTGGAACATTAATGCCAAATCACTTTCACATATTAGTTAAGTGTGTTTTTGATGGTTCAATTGGAAAGTATATGCAAAAAGTTTTAAATTCTTATGCAAAATATTTTAATAATAAATATGCAAAAAAAGGTTACAGATTTGAAAATAAATATCAATATAGAAAAATAACAGATGAGTATGATTTGAAAAACACAATCAACTACATTTATAACAATAGCGCAAAACTTTACGACAAAAATTATGACCACAAAGATTATATTTCTGGTAAATACAAGATGACCAAAGAACAGAAGCTTTTTGTAAAAAAATATCCTTACACATTCAAAGGAAAAAATTATAATGAATACAAATAATCTTGCCGTCATTTTACAAACATCGGATGTTTGTAAATCAAAATTTGACAATTTTAACCTTATTTTTAGGACTGCAAACATCCGATGTTTGTAAAAATATGTTAAAATATGATCGATGAAAAAAATAACTGTTGAAAAAGTTTTATTTCTTGTCTCCTTTTTATTTTTTATTATTTTTTGCTTCTCATTTTTTGCCCACATCGTATCTGCTTTTACCTTCACTCGAAATTTAACTATTGGTTCAACGGGAGAAGATGTAAGACAACTTCAAGTATTTTTAAACTCTTATTCTAATGAAACAAGGGTCGCAAATTCTGGAGTTGGATCAGTTGGGAATGAAACAACATACTTTGGACAGCTGACACAAAATGCTTTAATTAGATTTCAGAATTTATTTGCTCAACAAATTTTAATACCAGTCGGTCTAACTTCTGGAACTGGTTACTTAGGACCAAGTACGAGAAATTTTATAAATTCTTTTTCAAATTTAAACTTAACAATAGGTAATAATACACCAATCTTAAATACAAGCCCCGAATCGGTAGAAACTGAAACTGATATTCAATCCAATACATCTACATATACTGACTTTTTATTCATTGCTAAAACGGCAGTCAAAAATGGTGAGAAAGTTTATGTGGGATCTCAAAGCAAAATTTCTGGCTTAGAATTTACCATTGATAATAATAAATTAGATAAAAAATGCCCTTCTGATAATATGTGCGAGTTACAAATTGAATCTCAAACACCGGGTAAAAAAATGATATTGACAAGTAATTCAACAATTAGCCCAACAGAAATTAACATTTTGGACGATAACGAACTTTCTCCCTCTGTGAAAATACCAAAAATTACACTTAACAAAGATAATTTAATTAAAGGAAAAAATTTTACAGAAACAATTAAAATTTACACATTATTTGGAATATATGAATCAAAAACAAAAGATGATAGTTTCGTCTTGAATATACAAACTTCAATGTTTGAACTTTCAGATTATTTAAAAAGTGGACCATTTTACATAGAAAACAGTAATGGTCTTATAAGTGATATAATTATTGTTAATTATGAAATATAAAGTTTATTTAATTAGTTTGTTTTTTTTGATAAATCCTATTTTCTCTTTTTCTCAGACTATTCCATTTGGAGGAAAAATTTTGATGACGATGCCCTGTACTTGCAGTGGAGGTTGGTATATTTCGTTTTTTGATAATGGAACCAAAGTTACCACTCCAATAGTATTTCAATACGGAGTTTCCAGATTAAATTCAAATTACAATATGTATACATCTGGGGTAAGTATTTTGGGATCCTATGTGACAGGTGGAACGTGTTTAATATATGCAGGAACATCTTGTATTTCTATACCAGTATTTGGAATGGTTACACCATTTCCAGGACCTGGAATGGGTACAAGTTTACAATAAAATTAATTTTTAAATATCTTCATAGTTTCTTTATCTTTTCTTTATCAGGATTTAATACCCTTTTTGTATACTTTACAGATGAGCTTCTCCAAAGTATATAGCGTTCAAAACAACCTACTAAAAGCACAAATAATAGATGTTGAATGTGATATCTATCGTGGAATGAATAATTTTAATATTGTAGGTCTTGGTGACAAAGCAGTTGATGAAGCAAAAGATCGAATAAGTGCCGCAATTAAAAATTGTGGTTTAGATTCCCCCAAAAAAGACCAAACAAGAACAACAATTTCACTTGCACCCGCTGATATCAAAAAAACAGGACCCATCTTTGATCTGGCAATGGCCCTTTGTTTCCTTAAGGCGTCTAAACAGATATCTTTTTCAAGTGATAAAAAAATTTTTATTGGTGAGCTTTCTTTGAATGGCAAAATAAGAGAGGTAAAGGGAATTTTGCCGATGATCGTTGAGGCAAAAAAATTTGGTTTTAAAGAATTTTTTGTTCCGAAGGAAAATGCCAAAGAAGCCGCTCTGGTTTCTCAAATAACGGTTTTCCCCTGTGAAGACCTTATGGGTGTGATTAATCACATCGATCAAAAGAATAAAGATGAAAATAAAATAATTCCACAATCAAAAACAGTTTTAAACAGCAAAGAAAAACAAAATGAAATTTTATTAGAACACATAAAAGGGAATGAAAATGCCAAAAGAGCTATAACAATAGCACTTGCTGGTGGACATAATATTTGTTTTTATGGACCTCCCGGAACTGGCAAGACAATGCTCGCAAAAGCATCCAGCACATTATTACCAAAACTTAAAATAAAAGAGATTTTGGAAGTTACATCTTTATATTCAATATCAGGAGAATTAAAAAACAAAATTATTGTTACTCCTCCCTTTCGCGCGCCACATCATACTGCTTCACATGTTGCCATCGTTGGCGGTGGGACAGAAATAAAACCAGGAGAAATTTCCTTGGCACACAAAGGAGTTTTATTTTTGGATGAGTTTCCTGAATTTGATCGACGAGTTGTAAATTCTCTGCGACAACCTTTGGAAGATAAAGAAGTAAAAATATCGCGGGCAAAAGAGACCGCTCTTTTGCCCGCTGATTTTATTTTAATGATTTCTATGAATCCGTGTCCTTGTGGATTTTATGGATATGATTCCAAAAACTGTTCTTGTTCCATGCACCAGATAATGAAATATCAAAAGAAAATTTCAGGACCAATAATGGATAGAATTGATATTTGGATAGAAGTTTCTGCTATTGAATATAAAAAATTAATTGAACAAAAAAATCTGTCTTACTCTAAAAATTACAATGCTACTCAAAAAGCACAAGAACAAATAAAAAATACTCGAGAAATACAAATACAAAAAAATAAGGCAGTTATTAATAAAAAAATATTAAATGGCAGATTAAGCACCAATCAATTAGAAAAAATTTTAGATTTTGAAGAAGGAGTAAAAAATTTTTTCGATGAGAGCGCTGAGAGGCTTCGCCTCTCAGCGCGCTCCTACACTAAAATTTTAAAAATTGCTTTGACAATCTCTCAAATGTCGAAAAGTGATCAAATAAAAAAAGAACATATCTTAGAGGCATTATCGTGGAGACCTAATAATAAATTTTTTGTATGAAAAATTTACAGCGAGAAGAGAAAAGCGAGAGGCGAGAAGAAGGATATAAAAATTTATTAATTTGGAATAAATCAATTTTGCTTTATAGAAAAATATTTAATTTTACAAAATTTTTTCCTGAAGAAGAAAAATTTGGTTTAATATCTCAAATAAGAAGATGTTCTGTTTCAATACCCTCAAACATAGCAGAAGGTTATGGAAGATTGTCACCACAATCATTTAAATCTTTCTTGAAAATTGCATTAGGTTCACTTTACGAATTAGAAACACAAATGATTTTATCAAAAGATAACGGTTATTTTATAGATGACAATGAATTATTTGAAAATATTTTGGAATTAAAAAAGATGCTGTTTTCTTTTATTAAAAAATATAAATTTTTGTTAACTTCTCGCTTCTCGCTTTTCTCTTCTCTCTATCCAATCCCTAAAAGGGATTGGATGCCCCTCTAACCTCAAAATGAACATGTGAACCCGTTGAATTTCCTGTGCTTCCAACTTCACCAATAATATCTCCTTGCTCTACCCATTCGCCAATTGTTACATGATTTGCATTATTGTGAGCATACAAAGTTTGCACACCATTTGAATGTTCTATAACAATATATTTTGCATATCCCCCATTCCATCCAGAATTTTTGGATAAAATAACTTTGCCAGAAGCAACTGCATAAATCGGACTTCCGGTTGGAGCAGCCAAATCAACCGCATTATAGCCATGAATTCCCTGAGTTTTTACAGCATTTGGGACAGGGTTGATCATCCAATTCGATTTCGCCGTAGAAGTCAATGGTTTGCTCAATGCAACATAATTTGATTTTTTAGGTTTTGTTTCTGATTTTGGTAAAAGTTTTTCTGCATGAGGAACGATCACTTCATCTCCTACTTTTAATTCTTGCTCAACAGAAATACCATTAAACAAAGCAATTTCTCTGGCATCCGCATCATAAATCTTGGCAATATCTGCAACCGTACCACCACTTTTTACTGTATGTTTAAGACCATTGATAGGTAAAATAACAAGTTTTTGGCCGGGCTGAATTGCTCCTTCAAAATCATTTGCCCATCTTATTGTGTTTATAGTAACTCCAAACATATCAGCAATTTGAGACAAGGTATCACCCTCTTTAACTTCATAAACAGAAATTTTATCATTCTTCTTCTCGTTAATTTCTACAAAACTACCACCCATTCCAGACTCTGCTACCAAAGCTTTATCTTCAACAGTTTGAATGTCAGCACCACCCTTGGCAATATCAGGATCTAAATTTGTTGCTGTTTGAAGTAAGGGAACATTTTGGGAATTTAATTTTAGTTTTACTGCCTCAGTTTCATCTTTTTGACTATTATTTTCTCCGAAAAGAACATTCAAAGAGAGAAAACCGGCATTTGTAAGAATTGGATAAAAAGCAAACAAAAACAGAAGTGGGAGAAAAATACCACTTTTTATTATCCTTTTGGTCTGACCCGAATGTTTACCAGAGACTAAGTCAGAGTCTGAGTTATTAGGTAAAATAAGCCTTAATTTAAAATGATTTTTCTTCGCCATCGGCGAATTCCTGCATAATCTTAATCACTCCGAATTTCTGTATATAACAATGCTATCATCTGCCACAAAGTAGTCAATCTGGACAATCCACAACCCCTAATGCCCAATTTTTACACTGAAAATGAGCATTTCTGCTACAATACTTGAATGCAATTTCTTGAAAATTTAAATTCAAAACAGAGGGAGGCGGTTTTGCACCAGAAGGGGCCTTTGCTTATTATTGCTGGCGCGGGAGCTGGGAAGACCAAGACGCTGACCAGCAGAATTTTGAATTTGATTATAAATGGAGTAGACCCACAGAAAATTTTGGCAATAACTTTTACCAACAAAGCAGCGAATGAAATGAAAGATAGGGTCTGGAGTTTGATTCAAAATTCAAAAGAATTAAATTTGCCGATAAATGACACCCAACCGCCATTTGTTTCGACTTTCCATTCTCTGGGAGTTTTTATTTGCAAAAATGAATATCAAGCACTTGGGATTAAACGAAGCTTCTCTATTTATGACAGAAACGATTCCAAAACATTGATTAAAAATATTATCAAAGAATTAGATTACGATCCCAAAATGTATGAACCAGGAATGATTTTGTCACTAATTGGCAAGGCCAAATCAGACATGCTAACTCTCGAAGAATATGAAACAGAAATAGTTGATAATCCTATCAAAGAACTGGCACTCAAAGTTTGGGAGAAATATAGAAAAAGACTAAAAGAAGAAAATGCTTTGGATTTTGATGACTTGCTTTATGAACCTACTTTGTTGCTTGTAAAAAATAAAGAGATCAGAGAGAAGTATCAAAAAACCTGGGATTATATTCATATAGATGAATATCAAGATACAAATGAAGTTCAATATCAACTTACCAAAATGCTGGGAGAGAAACACAAAAATATTTGCGTAGTTGGAGATGCTGATCAAAATATTTATTCTTGGCGAGGAGCTACAATCAAAAACATAATGAATTTTGAAGAAGATTATCCAAATGCAACAGAAATTGTTTTGGAAGAAAATTATCGTTCTACTCAAAATATCTTGGGCGCAGCAAATTCTGTAATCAAAAAAAACATAAAGAGGAAAGAAAAAAATTTGTTCACCAAAAACACCGAAGGAGAAAAACTTTCACTTTTTAATGCATACAACGAATATGACGAAGCGAATTTTGTGATAGAACAATGTAGAGGTTTATTAGAAAAAGGAATCGAGGAAGATGAGATAGCAGTTTTGTATAGAACAAATTTTCAATCCCGGGTTTTGGAAGAAGTATTTCTGCAAAACAAAGTTCCCTACCAAATTTTGGGCACAAGATTTTTTGATAGGAAAGAAATAAAAGATGTTGTTTCTTATTTAAAGTATGCGTTAAACCCAAATGATTCTACAAGTTTGGGGAGAATTATAAATTTTCCATCAAGAGGAATTGGAAAAGTGAGTTATCTAAAAATTTTGGAAGGTGGTGCAAATTCTTTGAGTGGCAAAACCTTGGAGGGATATCGAAGTTTTCAAAATTTTATTTCAAGACTTCAGAAAAAAATTACAAATTCAAAACCAAGTGAGATTATTAAATTTATTTTTATGGATTCCGGAATAGAAACGGAACTTCATAAAGATAAAGAGTTTGGCGAAGATAGAATTTTGAATATAAAAGAATTAGTTTCGCTTGCAACAAAGTATGACGATGGCGGAAATGAGGGACTTGAAAAATTTATCGAAGATATTTCACTTCTTTCCGATCAAGATGAACTTGGTAATGGCAAAAAAGGTATTAAACTAATGACAATACATGCATCCAAGGGTTTGGAATTTAAATATGTTTTTATAGTTGGACTGGAACAAGGACTCTTCCCTTCGGAAAATTTTGACGAAGATAAAGATGAGGAGGAAGAGAGAAGATTGTTTTACGTCGCCCTGACGCGAGCCAAAGAAAAAGTATTTTTGATTTTTGCGAGTTTTCGTAACATTTTTGGCAGACAAGTTGTAAATACACCTTCAGAATTTATCAATGATATAGAAGATGATTATTTGGAAATTTTCGAAAACGAAAACACACCCCGAAGAGATGACACCACAAGTTTGGTAAAAAATATCTTTATTGATTTTTAATTGAAAACCTGATTATAAATTCTTTAATTTTAATCAAGATATTTTCTTTTTGTTTTGCATCGCTCGAGGCAACCTCGCGAGCAAATTCATAAAGTTTTATGTTATCAACCTTAAGTTGTCTTCCATTACAAAAAAGAAAATAATACAAAGTAACAACCGCAATTCTTTTATTCCCATTTTGAAATGGATGGTTTTTGATCATCAAATAAAACAAGACTGAAGCTTTGTCTTCAAATGTCTTATATAAACTTTTTTTGTTAAACGTTTGGAAAGGGGTTTTTAGACAACTTTCAAGTTTGTCTGGGTATCTAGTATTAAAGGGAGGAATTGGTTCATCATATTCCATAAGTCTTTTGGCCAAATCAAAAGCCAAATATTCTATTTCTGATAGTGTTGGTTTGTTCAAAACTTTTCTGGCCATATTTTATTCTTCTCCCAATAATTTCAAAGCGGGGCCATATTCATCTACTGCTTTTTTTACAATATTTTCAATTTGTATTTTTTTGTCATCTGATACAAAAGTTCCAATTGCAGACAGAAATTCCTCAATCGGAATTACATAATTCCGACCAACTTTGAAAGCTTTAATTTTACCCGACTTAATTTTCTTAAAAATGGCAATTCTGCTAACTCCTAAAAGTTTAGCGATTTCTGTTGTCGATATGTATTTTTCATTTTTAACCTTATTTATCACAATATAATTAGGTTAACATATGTTAACCTAATTATCAAGATAACACTACAAGCTTGGTAAAAAATATCTTTATTGATTTTTGATATACTAAACACAATGTTTTTCAAGAAAAAAAGTTTGGGACAAAATTTTTTGAGGTCAAAGGGAGCTGTTAATTATATTATTTCTGCTTCAAAGATCACAAAAGGAGATTTGATTTTGGAAATTGGGCCAGGACAAGGATTTCTCACCGAAGATTTGATCAAAGCTTCGGAAAATGTTTTGTGTATTGAAAAAGATGATAGGTTGATTGGAATTTTGAAAGAAAAATTTAGAGAGCAAATTGCAAAAGGTTGGCTAAAAATTATTCATGATGATATTTTAGATTTTAATATAGATAGTATTAAAGCTTGGATTCCCGCCTACGCGGGAACGACGAATGACAATTCTACTCGTCATCCCCGCGTAGGCGGGGATCCATGCCTTTATAAAGTAGTTGCCAATATCCCCTACTACATCACCGGTCAACTCATCAAAAAATTTTTAACCGCCAAAAACAAACCAACTTCAATGACTTTGATGATGCAAAAAGAAGTTGCTGAGCGAATTACTGCTCGTGACAATAAAGAAAGTATTTTATCTTTGAGTGTAAAACTTTTTGGTAAACCCAAATACATAAAAACTGTAAAAAAAGAAAATTTCTCTCCTGTTCCCAAAGTGGATTCTGCAATTTTATTAATAGAAAATATTCAAGATTCTGCTTTTGAAAGAAAAGACCAAGAAATTTTGTTTTTTGAAATAATCAAAAAGGCCTTTAACCAAAAGAGAAAAAAAATTAGAACAACTCTAAAAAATTATGAGTTATTCCTCAAAAAACTAAAAATCAATACAAACAAAAGACCAGAAGATCTATCTATAGAAGATTGGACCAAATTTATAAAAGAAATAAGCTAAATTATTTATTCATGTGTTCGGCGCAAGTTCTGGCGGCCGGATTTGCATTTAGTCTTTCTTCAGCAATAAGTTCACCGCTAACTTCACATTTTCCATATGTTCCGTCTTCAATCTTTTTCAAAGCATCATTCACATCAACTAATTGAGTCTCAAGTTGTTTTAAAATAGCAGTATTATTCTCATAGGCAGAAATCATGTCCGCATTATCATTGGGATCAGAAAAATCACCACTAGATTGTTCTGGAACAGCTTCCCAATCCATAGGATTATCAGGGTTGATTCTACCAACTGTTTTCAGTTCACTTTCTAATTTTGCTTTTTCTTTTAACAATTTTCCTTTATAAAATTCTACCTTTTCTTTTTCCATACGCTCATTATACAGAAATTTTCACAAAAAACTACCTTACCAGCTTTTTTTCTCTAATTCTTCTTTTGACTTCTTTCAAAGCCTCAATATTATCAGCAAAAATAATCCATTCTCTATCAAGAAAAGCGTAATAAAATAATACTTTAGAACTCTCTCCAAATATCACTCTCGCATCTGTGTTTTGTAAAACTGTATCTTTGAAAGATTTATATGATTCAACAATTTTTTCTAATTCAGATATTTTTGTTTCTACATCTTTTAATTGTTCTGTACTACTAGAAGTCGTGGTAGATACTGGTTTGGAAATTGATAAAGTAGAAGTGGCCGTACTACTAGATATCATAATAGAATTTTCTGGCAATAATTCTATTCTTTCTTTTCTTAAAGAAGAAAGAATGTCAAATTCCTCAAAACCACCAAATAATTTTCTCATTTGAAAAATCATATTTGGCTCAAAATCAAAAATGTTCCCGTATGCATTTTCAAAATCAGCCAATTTAAAAACAATAAAGGGGTGGTTTGTAGAATTTTTGGTTACAAAACCCAAAATATAATTATTAGAAAATGTTCTAAGCAAAATATCAGGTAATTCAATATCCAAAATACGCAAGAAAGATTGCGGGCTAATTTTTTCTGAAATAATATCTTCTCCTTCTTTGGTATTTTTATAAAAAATTAACTCATTTACTGAATCCGCATTTACACTAATTACAAAAAAATCTTTTACAACTTGTTGTAATTCTTCCTCAGTTTTCCCCTCTACATCAGTCCTTTGTTTTTTATCAGTAACAAAAGACTCACCAGGGTCTTGGATAATAATATTTTGATTGTTATTTATTTTGGGAAGCAGAAATGTGAAAACAGTAAATATTACTGCTACTATAGCAAGCGCTACAAAAAAAATACTAAAAGAAAGTTTTACTTTATTCGAAGGATTTTCGATCGAATTTTTATCAAATCTTAATTCTTTTTTTTCTTTTTTCTTTTGTTCTGCTATCAAAACTTTTGCTACATTTATTTTGTCCCCTTTAACTGTCTGATCAACATCAGCTTTATATGTGCGGACAGTTGGAATATCCAAAAGATCTGCAGGAGTTTGCCCTGTTTGATTATTAGAATTAGAGTTTAAGCTTTTATCATCTTCTTCCACAAAGATATTTTATCATACACTAATAAAAAAATTGAAATTCTAAGCATGAAATACGAAACAAGCACGAAAATTTCAAATACGAAATTCCAAACCCGTGTTTCTGATTTCTAATTTCGTATTTCGAATTTGTTTCGTATTTCGAATTTCTGATTTCGTGCTTTTACTATTTCGTGCTTCGAATTTCGTTATGTATTATCTAATCAAAAACTTTCGTCTATCTTGATCCAAATCTACAAAATCATCTGCAACCTCCAAAAGTTTTGCTGAGGTTGATTTTCCAAATGAAACTATTTCTACCTGGCAACCATAAGTAATTTTTAAATATTCGACAAGTGGTGCAAAATCTCCATCACCTGATACAAGAATAACTGTATCTAATTTGGATGCTGCCGCGACAGCATCAATTGCAAGACCAACGTCCCAATCTGCTTTTTTGGCTCCGCCTGCAAATACTTGCAAATTTTTGGTTTTAGTTTCAATACCAATTTTTTTCAAAGCATCAAAAAAGGCGCTCTCTTCGCCCGAATCTGATGTTATTACATAAGCAATTGCTCTAATCAAAACTCGGTTTGCGACTGCGTGTTTTAAAACATTTGCAAAATTTACTTTTCGTTTATATAAATTTTTTGCTGAATGATAAAGATTTTGAGTGTCGATGAAAACACCGACTCTTTGTTCTGGATGTTTAATTACTGACATA
>CAZUCU010000014.1:0-16033 GCA_964618845.1 uncultured Candidatus Saccharibacteria bacterium | reverse complement strand
ACAGTTACAAATACGCGAGTCGAGTGCCCTGAGCGTAGCGGAGCGAAGTCAAATGGGCTTTATTAAATCTTTACTTTTTCTTTATAGAAACTTAATCTTTTTTTTGTATAATCTAATCATGATGTCATGGACTGTCCATAACATTAAGACTGGTTTGATCTCAACACATTTTTTTCAATCAGAATTCTTTAAATTACCTCTCGGAGAGAGGTTTACGGATTGCTCGTATACAAAATTATAAAGAATGAATTGGTATTAGTTCTAGTAAACACCGGTTCTCATTCATATTTATCGTTATAAAAAATCCAACTTGCTTTCTATATTCTAAATTTTTTATTTATATTTATCTTCCAAAACATTTTTGATATTTTTTGCTTCATCGATTGCTTCATTATAAGTTTCCAACTGAGTTTTTTGATTTGCGTTTTTCTTGGTATACATATTTGCAAACCAAAAACCAATGAGAAGAAGCACTATCAATATTCCAACCAAAGTTACAAAACCGTTTTTCATTTTATACATATAATTATATCAAAATAATCACAAATGATTTGTTTTGTTCGCGATAATATTTTATTACTGGTTAAATATTTATGAAATATAAGTTATCAATAGTTATCCCTGTGTACAACAAAGAAAAAAGAATAGAAAACTCAATTAAAAAATAAATAAATTATTAAAGGGGGCCTCATACAAAATAATTGTTATAAATGATGGCTCTACAGATAACACCAAAGATATACTTTTAGATTTATCAAAAAATACCAAAAACATCAAAATTAATAACAACAACAACAACAAAAACAAAAATTAAAAACCAGAAACATATTTTCTTAATCTTTCCTAAGGTCATATTTCAAATAATATTCTGTTCTCGATTTTTCCACCAAACAAAAACCATTATCACCACAGCACCAATAGAATTAAACACCAAATCAAGAGCATTATTTACATATCCCCCAACTCCATTTTGAGGAAACAAAACTGTTGCAATAAATTCTGCAATTTCATTTACTGCTCCAAGCCCAACACCACCCAGAATTGCAATTATATAAACACCAAATTTGTAAGGATTAACAGAATACCTTTTTAAAAAATGAAAAATTATATAAGCGCAAAGTCCGAATCCGAAAGCATGAACAACTTGATCATATTTCAAAAAAATCATCTCCCCTCCTCCGTTATAGATTGGAATTAAAGTCAAGCCATAAAGAACCCCTGCACCAACCCTTATCCCACCACCTGCCAAATGCAGAAGTGCCCACAAAGATAAGGACCAAATTATTCCTTCATTAAATTTAGAAATTGGTAAAGTCAAAAAAACCAAGAAAAATAATTCGAGAACAATAATTGAATACCAAATAAATTCCCCCTTACCTGTCGAAACAAAATAAATTGTAAATGGAACTAAATATAACAATGTAAATATTAGTACTTTTGTGTGTTGTTTAATTATTTTAAGCATAATGTTTATTATAACTTTTTTGGTATAATTTTCACATGAGAATAAAAGTCCCATATTTTAAACAAGATACCAATTACTCGTGCGGGCCAACTTCTGTTCAGATGATTTTGAGATACTTCAGAATTGTTAATTCTGAAAATGATTTAATAAAAAAATTAAAAACAGAAAACCAAAAAGGCACCTCTCAGAAAAAAATAATAGAAATCTTCCAGAAAAATCATTTATTTTGTTATACAAATAATAATTCAAGTATTGAAGAAATTAAAAATTTTTTAAAAAGAAAGTTGCCAGTCTTAGTAAATTATGTAGACAAAGAAAAAAAAGAAGGACATTTTGCTGTAATTATTGGAATAAAAGAAGAAAAAATAATTTTAAATGATCCTTGGTACGGTGAAGATTTTGAGATAGATATTTCCGAATTTAAAAATAGATGGCGAGACAGTAAAGGTGACCATAAAAATTGGATTTTAGTCGCTTCCCCAAAAGATTTAGAGGTAGGAAAACAATTTTTAGCAAAGTAAAAAAGCCCCTAATTTATATTTGGGACTCTTTTTTGAACCGCCTTTTTTACTGATTCAAATATTTTCTTTGAATTTGATCTGTACCGTTTGTTCAAAAAAACAACACAACATTTCATCCAAAAAGCAATAGTATAAAACAAGATAGTGTATTTCAAATTTGTTATAATTATCACATTATTAAAACATTATTAAAAAATAAACATGAGTATAGAAAAACCTAATCTAAATTCTGAAACACCATCAAAAGAAACGGAAAAACCAAGACCCAAAAGAAAAAAACCATTAGTTGGAGAAATCACCAAAGAAGTCCCCCTGTCACCAGAAACAGAAACCAAAGAAGAAACTTTACCGAAACCATCTTTTGAAAGAGGAAAATTAGATATAGTTGATTATTTGAAAAAGTTGACAGAAAAAAGTAAAAAACAGTCTAAAAGAGGAGGAGGAACAGGAGGAGGAAACTCAACTGAAGAAGAAGCCAGAGAAAGAGCACAAGCCACAAATAGAATTATTGATGCATTGAGTGTTGGGAAATTTGGCAACCAAGAAAAAGACCCAGAACCACGACCTAACATAAAAGGACGAATAGATACTAAAAGCGGTAAATTTGAAAAACTCAATAAAGAATACCAGGAAACTATAAAAGAATTTTCAAGGGCAATAGCCATTGGAATATTAACAGAAGAAGAAGTGGAAGCATATAAAGAAGCAGAAGAGGCAGTTAAACAATTAAAAACAGAAGACCCAAATAACCCCGCAATTGAAGATTTGGACAAAGGATTGCGAATAGTCCTATCTAATTTTGCAAATAGAATAAACAAAAGATGGTTAGAAGAGAGAAATAAATTGATAGATGAATATATAAAAGAACAAGGAACAATAGTTGAGAAGGCAGACGCAGATCCTGAAGTTCGAAAAACTTTCATTACACAAATGAGAGAGGCAATGACTAACTGGGAAAATATATCCAATGAAAAAAAGGCAAGAGAGAAAAAAGAAAAAGAAGCTAAAAAAGCCAAGGAGGAGGAAGAGAGAAATGAAAAAAGAGACAGAATTATACTTGTTTTGATAGACGCGACCAAAAATGTAGAGGGTAGAAATAAAGAAATATTGGACAATTTAAAATCAATCTTAAGTCCAGAAAATTATGACAAATTACAAAAAATAATGTCAGAGACCACAGAAACATTTGATCCCAGAAATCATGAAGCCTTGAACCAAATAAGAGAACAAATAAGAGAATATATTTTAACATCAGAAGAAACAAACAAAAAAACACCTGAAGATTTAATTCCGTGGATTCAAAAATCCAAGGCTTCTTGGAGTTATAGAACAGATACTGAGTTTATTTTTGATCCGAGAGCAATAAGAATCATGGAAGAAATAAAAGATGATAAAAGAACTAATTTGAAAAATTTACCTAACCCTGAAAAAATAAGTGCCAAAATAACTAAGTTGTTGGGACAAACTATTGTATTCAGAGTATTAATCGGTAGTAAAGAAAGATCTCCAATTTGGCAGGCATTTGAAAAAAGAGAAGACAATGACAAAAAAGGAATAACCCAAAAAATAATAGAGAAAAGGAAAGATGAAAGTGAGAGAAGAAAGGCAGAAAAGACAATAATCGAAGCAATGAGAGAAAACCCAGAATTTTTGGAAATAGGTGTACCAATATTAAAAGAAAGAAGATTACCAAACGGTAGGACAAAAAAAGAAGAAAGTGGCGAAACCACACCAGTATTCGTAAAATTTAAGCTCTACAAAAATGAGGGGGGCAAGCACATGGCAGAAATAGAACAATTGGTTGTGCCATCTAAAACCGATAATCCTGCGGGACAAAGAGAATATCAATATATCAAAGTCGGTACAAAATATAATCTCGATGTACCTTCGTCAAGTCTTCCCTCTTGGCTTAGAAAAGAAGTGGATTCATTAATAAGCAGAATAGATAATAATTAAAACTTTCTACTATCATATGCCCAGTGTAAAATTGCTTGGCGTTGGCGGGGGCGACACGAAGTGTCGCCCCTTCTGCAATTTTTAACTACTTGAGCAATATGACGGTTAATTGCTTTCCATCTTTTTATTTGCCTTTCATCTTCCTTGGGAATTCTTCGACCCATATAATAACGACAGTACCATTGAAACCAGCCTCGAGGATCCTCTTTCCAAATCCAACCCTTCTTTTTCCAAACACTCAAAGGTTGCGAAGCATTTACACCAAAATAATTTAATTCTTTTTCTCTTTTTCTTCCTTTTGCAAATTTAGCTTTTTTAAACCAATTTTTTGGAAATTCTTTTATACAGTCTCTCATGTAAATTCCACCAAAAACTCCGAGTTCAAGCATTTGCTTGGGTGTTAAATCCGGTTTGAATTCTTTGTCAAAATTTTTGCCAATAGACTTTACTAAATAATAAGCGTAGCCTTTTTGCATTTTATCGTTTACCACGATTTTCTTTTTCATAGAAAAGATTTTAGCAGATAGTTAGACATTTAAACAGATAGGTATTTAGTTATTATTTACTACCGACAAGAACTGATTTTCAAAAATAAAATACACCTATATTTTAAAAAATCGGGGTACCCTGTGGCGGGGATCTATTTTTGAAATATAGGTGTATTTTATTTTGAGAGATTATTCGAACTTTCTTTACTCAAAATCATCTCTTTTCTTTCTTTTTTTCTTTTTCTTTACTTTTGATTTCTCTTTTTCCAAAATTTCTTTATTAAACCTTTTTTCTGCTGCCTCAATAATTTTACCTGCAATATCAATCCCAGTTGCTTTTTCAATCCCCTGAAGTCCTGGAGATGAATTTACTTCTATCACAAGTGGACCTCTGGAAGAAATTAATAAATCAACACCAGCCACAGATAAACCAAGAAGTTTAGTAACCTCAAGTGCTATTGCAATAGTTTTTTTATCGAGAATAATTGGCTTAGCCGTTCCACCTTTATGAAGATTCGATCGAAATTCATCTTCTTGTCCTGTTCTTTCCATCGCCCCAACAACTTCCCCATTAACCACAAACGCCCTTATATCCTTACCATTAGCCTCAGCAATAAACTCTTGAACAATTAAATCTTGTTTAATTCCAGAAAAAGCTTCTACTGCAGATTTGGCAGAAGAAACAGAATCAGCTTTTACAACTCCGGTTCCGTGTGTCCCCTCCAAAAGTTTTAAAATAACAGGTGTACCTCCAACCTCATCAATTAAACTTTTTACGTCGTCTGATTTGGGGTGTCTTGCAAAAACTGATTTAGGAATTCCAATTCCGGATTTAGATATTGTTTGCGTAGCCCGAAGTTTGTCCCTAGAGCGAATCAGAGCAGTTGAAGTAAGTAAGGTCGGTACACCCATAAGACCAAAATGTCTAATAACCGCCGCACCAAAGGTTGTAACAGAAGCACCAATTCTTGGAATTATAATATCTATATCCAAAAGATGGTTCCCCTCATAAATTATCATAGGATGACCTTTTTCCATTACCAGATGGCATTTAGTATAATTTAATACTACAACATTGTGACCTTTTAAAATTCCGGCTTCAACAAGTCTTTTTGTTGAATATAATTCCGGATTTCTTGATAAAATTGCTATTTTCATAATTAAATATTTTAATCTATCTTGGCTATTGTGGAGAGGTGAATCTTTTGGCAGCGTCTACCACAAAATGTTTCTTTATAATTTTTCTACCTATAAGAATTGGATATCTCATCTCTTTTCTATTCGAAAGACCCAACTTTACATCAAATTCTTGATTTTTCAAGAATATTTTTGTTGGGATTAAATATCTTGTTTCACTTCCTCCTATAGAATTTCTAATATTTTTTTTGTCAAATTTTAAAGCCACAAATTCTTTTTCGTTATGTTCTGGATGTTCTTCATCAAGTAATTTGAATCTAAGAGATGGACCCTTTGGTGTTTGAACCTCTCTTATCTCAGAAACATGAATGGAGCTATTGTAAGCACCAGTATCAATTTTGGCCTCTATGTTTTCTAAATTAAACTCTGGCAAAGATACTCTCTCTAATCTTCCTATTATCTCTTTTTTTTTAATTCTGGTTTTTTTTAAATCTTTCTTTATCATATTGTTGATATGAATAAAATATCATATTTATTGCTTTTGGTGAAATTTTAATGTTATAATTATGGTGTTCTCGTATTTATACGAGTTTTATAATTTACATAATTTTTATGGATGAAACGCAAAATAATAGTGGAACGACTCCACAAGATCAAGTTACAACTAATGAAGAGGCAACACCAGAGATGCCAGTAGAAGCACCAGAGATGCCAGTAGAAGAACCAGAAGCACCAGAGATGCCAGTAGAAGAAATAACAGAGGAACCAACGGCAATATAGACAAAGTAATGTTAAATAAAAATCTGTCGTAAAATATACGACAGATTTTTATTTGTTACCTTAGATTTAAAAACTTTCTTTTTGGTATTTTTGTGTTATAATTACATAATATTAAAAATTAAAAAAAGAAAAAAATTGTCAAAAAGGAATTATATTGCGATTAATGAAATGATACGTGCTAAAGAATTACGAGTTATTTCTGATACTGGAGATAATTTTGGGATACTCACGAAACAAGAAGCCCTTGCCAAAGCCAGAGAAATGGAGATGGATCTTATAGAAATTTCATCAGAAGCCAATCCCCCAGTTGCGAAAATAATGGATTATGGTAAATTTCAATACGACCAAAAAAAGAAGCAGAAACTTCAAAAAGCCAAAACTCACAATGCAGAAGTCAAAAGCATACAAATAAAATTGGCTACAGATGAAAATGATTTAAAAATAAAGGCTAATAAAACATCTGATTGGTTAAAAAAAGGTCATCGAATAAAAATTGAACTTTTCCTTGTTGGAAGATCCAAGTTTCTTGATAAGCAATTTTTAAATGAAAGATTGAATAGGATTCTTAAATTTATTCCCGATGACTTTAGGGTCGCCGAGGAACCAAAACGAAGCCCAAAGGGATTAGCAATGATCATAGAAAAAACAAAATGAAAACAAATAAATCATTTACAAAAAGAATAAAATTTACAAACAACGGTAAATTAATTGCGAGAAAAACTGGCCAGAATCATTTTAATGCAAAAGAAAGTGGAAAAGTAAATTTAAACAAGAAAAGAGGACAAGAAATTAAATGGTCAAATAAAATTACCCGTAGATTTTTACCAGGAAAATAAAATAATATGGCAAGAGTAAAAAGAGGAACAACATCAAATAAAACAAGAAAAAACAAGTTGGCAATGGTCAAGGGCTATAGATTTGGTCGAAGCAAAAAAGAAAGACAAGCCAATGAAGCAATCAGAAAAGCAGGTTCTCATGCTTTGAATGACAGAAGAAAGAAAAAAGGAGTCTTCAGGGGTCTTTGGATTACAAGATTAAACGCAGCTTTAAGACAACACGGATTTTCATATAGCAAATTTATAGATCTGGCCAAGAAAAAAGGTGTGACTTTGAATAGAAAAGTTTTGTCAGAAATTGCCAAAGATAAACCAGAAGTTTTTGAAAGATTGATAAAAGAACTCAAATAATCCGCCTAAAATAAAATACCTATATTTTAAAAAATAGATCCCTGCCGCAGGGCACCCCGATTTTTTAAAATATAGGTATTTTATTTGGGGCGGATTAGTTTTCGGGGAAAAGTAGTTTATTTGGAAAATTTTAAATAGTAATACAAAACAGAAAAAACTCCTCCCAAAATATCCATTATTAAATCCAAAATAGTGTCTCCTTTGTCATTTAGAACTGTAGTAAAACCCACAAAAAGCTCCCAGAGTTCCCAAACCAAACCAACTATCATAACTGCAAAGATAGTCAAAAAAAACAAGTTAAAAGTCACAAATGTATTTCTATTTATTATTTTAAGAAATGAAATTGCAATTAACCCTATCAAAAATCCACCCAAAAAGTGAAGTGGAATATCAAACCACCAAATCGTCCAATATAAAAAAAATTTAAGAGACACTAAATGCAAAAATAAAGTTAAAATAGCAACGAAAAGTATTTCTTTCCAAAGAATTATTCTCATATTCATGAAGAAATTATATCACCAGAAAACAAAAAAATCCGCTTAAGCGGATTTTTTTGGGTGGGCCCGAAGTAATACCTAGCCAAAGCCAGGTGGGCGGTCTCAGATAATACACCAAGATGCTTACCGATTTGACTTGCCCTTGAAAAATAAAGATTAGATATTTTTCTTCGTGGCCCAATCTAATTATACACCTAAAAAATTTTATGCAAGTCTTATATTTTGCAAGGCGCTTTTGAGTTATCAACAATTCAAAAAATTCGAAATTAGAAATTAGAAATCCGAAACAAATCAGAAATTCGAAATCACAAACATGAATTTGGAGTTTCGTATTTAGTGTTTCAAATTTCGAATTTTATTCTAATATTCCATCCAAATTCACATCATAAAGAATCGCTTCTTGAATAAGTCGATAGTCAATCAATTCATTTTCACCAAACCAAACTGGAATTTCCTTATTAGCTTCTTCGAAAGAACCTGATGCATGAACCACATTTCGCACAGCTCTCCCATCGACATCAGAAATCTCATAAGAATCATGAACAAAGTCTCCTCTTATCGTTCCAACATCTGAAGTTCGAGGTTCCGTTCCTCCAACCAATTTTCTAACTATAGCTACTGAATGAGCTCCTTCCCAGACCATTGCCATAACAGGACCTGAAGAAAAATATTTTATAAGTTTATCTAAAACAAAATTACCCATTTCAACAGAGTCTTTTAGGGGTGGCTCTTTCCCCTGTTTTTCATAAGCGGCCATAGATTTTTCTCCAACATTTCTTTTCCAATTAGGATCAACTGTATAATGTTTTTCAACTACCTCTTTTTTTGGTATCAAAAACTTAGATGCAACTAATTTAAGCCCAACTCTTTCTAATCTTTTAATGACTTCACCAATTAGTGATCTTTGAATTCCATCTGGTTTTATAATAACTAATGTTCTTTCTCTTTTTTGCATATATTTAAAGTGAAAAGAGAGAAGCGAGAAGTGAGAAGAAATCTTTTTTAATTTTTACTTCTCGCTTTTCACTTTTCGCTTCTCGCTATATTGTTAATATTAATGGACCATCTTTGGTCACAGCAACGGTATGTTCAAACTGTGCTGATAAACTGCCATCAGTTGTTAAATATGTATAGCCATCTTTTCCCAATTTAATTTTGGAAGTACCCAAAGAAAACATCGGTTCGATGGCAATGACAAGACCCTCTTCAATTATTTCCCCAGTGCCTTTTCTTCCTTCATTGGGAACATATGGATCCTCATGAAGATCAAAGCCCACACCGTGCCCAGATAAACCCTCTATAACGCTGAAATTTGCCTTTTCGGCGTGTTTTTGAATTCGAGCAGAAATATCACCAATTTTATTACCAATTTGAGCCTCTTTGATCCCCGACATTAAAGCTTCTTTTGTCACAGATAAAAGTTTTTGGACTTCTTTAGAAACTTTCCCAACAGGATAGGTAACGGCGTGATCTAAATACATTCCCTTATGAATAAGACCAGCATCAAAGGTCACGATATCCCCTTCTTTAAAAATTTTAGGCTCACCATTTGGAATTCCGTGGACTATTTCATCATTTATACAAACACAAACACATGCGGGGAAAGGTTTTCGAGAACCACCCGGCTGATACCCCAAAAAAGCAGACCTATCTCCACATTTTTTAATTTCTGACAGAAAAAAATCTTCAACCTCCTGACTACTTACTCCCGGTTTTGCTAAAACAGAAGACCTTCTCATTATATCTGCTAAATTTTTTCCTCCTTCTTTTAATTTTTCTATATCTGTTTTGCTTTTTAAATTTATCATATTTCTAATTTTTCTAAAAGTTCTTTGTGAATTTCATCAATTTCCCTTTCACCATCAATCTCTATAAATTTGCAATTTGGATCTTTTTTAAAATTTTCCAAAACTGGTAATACATCTTTATCAAACCAATTAAGTCGTTTTTGAATACTGTCACTATTATCATCATCTCTTTTTCTGGAAGTCATTCTCTCCAAAGCACATTCTCTGGAAATATTTAGATAAAAGACCGTGAATTGTTTTCTCTCAAAAAAATTTAAAGCCTCGATCAATATTTGTTGTTCGTCTACTTCCCGCGGGGTTCCATCAATAAAAACATGGTTATCAGATTTTATATTATTTATCATATCAACAGACCAAGCCCAAATTGCCAAAAACGATGGCTGGAGTTCCCCCCTGTTTATAACCTCCTTTGCTAATTTACTGGCATAAGTATCCTTGGCAATAAATTGACGAAAAATATCTCCTACTTCCAATTGAAAAACTTCCCCAAAATCATGATCATCAAAATACTGCCGAAGAAGAGAAATCTGTGTTCCCTTTCCTCCGCCTGATCTACTAATAAAAATATATGTTTGTGGTTCTAATTTCATATTGCTATTTTAACAAATTTTTATATTTTTTGCTTTTTATGATATATTAAAAAATGGAGGTAATAAATATGGAGTTATTCGCAAAAATCCTGATCAATGGAATTGTGTTTATTCTTTTCATTCTTGCAATTCTTGCAACACTTGGAAGTCTTTGTCACATTATATTCCCCCACCGCCCCAATAAAAAATAGGGGCGGTTTTTAATTTGAGAAATTATTTTAATAAATCATATGATACAATATTCGTAAGTATGATAAAAAAGAATGTAATACTATTTTTATCTATATTGTTGTTTTCTCTGATTTTTGGAAATGTTAAAATTTTAAAAATCAATAAATATGATCCTGATTGGATACAGGCTAATTTATCAAGAATTTGGATAATACCACCCAAAACTGAAATGATATTAGAAAATTATCCTTTTCCCTTATTAGAACCCCCCCATTACAATAGCCGAAGGTTTTGAGGCTTACGATGGAAATCTATTGGACACACCGGAAGATAGACATTGGGGAATAGATTATGTTAGAAAAGAAGATGAATCTTTTTTAACTTTTCCAATATTTTCTACACATGAAGGCATCGCTTTTAAAGGAGATAGCAAAAGCTGGGGTAAATTTGTTGTTATAAGAAAAATAACTAAAGATAATAAAGGTTATAACACTTTATATTCTCATCTTGATAATGTGCCTGATTATATCCCTTACATGAACAAAGGGATAAGTGATAGTGATGGTATTTTTATAGAAAATAATATCTATTTGGGTGAAGCCAGTACGACTGGAAACACAAAAGGAATCCCCCAATTACATTTTGAATTTCATATTATAGATACAAAAAATAATAATACACTAAGAGCAGATCCTTACGGCGTATACAAAAGATTATCTTCTAATTTATATCCGCAACTGGGTCTAACATTAGAAAATGTAAATCATTATTGGATGAAAAATCAACCTGACTTCGCAAATAATAAATAATATGAAAAACTTTTTTATTATATTAATTTTAATAACAATTCCAATATTAATTTGGATATATTCAAAACCAAATGAATCTTTTTATCCTGATCAAAGCAATATAAAAAATATCAACAAGGACAGTCCTTCTATATTACTATCAAATGTACCTTTTACTTCACAGGCACCAAATGGAGATTGGGACAATATGATGTTTCAACAAGGATGTGAAGAAGCATCAATATTAATGGCTATATACTGGGCAAAAGACAAAGAAATAAATAAAAAAATAGCAATGTATGAAATTCAGAATATATCAAAGTTCGAAGAAGTTAATTATGGGGATTATTATGATCGATCTGCTTTTGATACAACTAAATTAATTAGAGATTATTTTAGCTACAATAAAATAAAATTTGTAGAAAACATAACAACAAAAGACATAATCACAGAATTAAAAAAAGGTAATTTAATAATCACACCAACAAATGGACAAGCATTAAAAAATCCATTCTATACTCCGCCTGGCCCAGAAAGACACATGTTGGTCATTATAGGTTATGATGCTGAGACTGATGAAATCATAACAAATGATCCTGGTACAAAAAGAGGAGAGAATTTTAGATATGATAGACAAATTTTTGAAAATGCATTAAGAGATTTCCCAACTGGAATAAAAAAGCCCATTACTAAATTAGAAAAAAATATGATAGTAATAGAACCCTCTAAAGAATAAAAAACTTAATTAATATTCTCGAAGTGATACTTGACCATCAATTTTCTTTAGGAGGTCTGTGATAACAGAAACCGCAATCAAAAGCGCAGTACCTCCAACTGTAAGCGAAGTGATACCCGAAAAATATCGTACTATTAAGGGTAAAATAGCAATTAAACCCAAAAAGATTGCACCGAAAAAAGTAACTCTTGATAAAACATTAGAAATATATTCATTTGTCGTTTCCCCCGGCCTTACACCTGGAATAAACGCACCATTTCTTTGCAAATTTTTTGATACGGATTCAGGGTCAAAAGTAACAGCTGTGTAAAAATAAGTGAACAAGAAAACCAAGACAAAATAAGAGACCCCGTAAGCCAGTTGATTAGCCATAAAACTATTTATCCAAACAGAAATATTTTGTACAATCTCATTTTGCACCGTAGAAAGAAAAGTAATGAGCATTTGTGGCAATAATAGAATAGATAAAGCAAATATTATTGGAATAACTCCAGCTTGATTCAATCTAAGGGGTAAATAAGTAGAACCGCCACCGACAGATCTTCCTCCTGATCTAATCTGACGCGCATAAGTTATTGGTATCGGTCTTTCTGCTTCTGTTATAAATACAACCCCTATAATAGTAATCAAAGCAACCACTATAAAAGCAATATAAGTTGGTATTTGAGCGGGGTTATAAGTAAACAAAATTTGTTGAATAGAATTAGGTATTCCAGCAACAATACCTGCAAAAATTATCAAAGAAACACCATTTCCAATACCAAATTCAGTAATTAGTTCACCAATCCACATCAACAATATAGAACCAGTGGTAACAACAATTATGCTAGTTATAAGAGGAATTCCAGATAAAGAGCCCAAAATTGCTTTTTGTTGTAAAAGCAAAATAAAAGCAAAAGATTGAATGGTGGCCAAAGGAACAGTCAAGAGTCTCGAATAATTAGAAAATTTCTTGCGACCCACTGCACCACTTTCGTGAAATAACTCTTTCATTTTGGGAGAAATGATGGTTAAAAGTTGCATTATAATTGAAGCGGTGATATAAGGTCCAACACCAAGCATAACTATAGATAAACCAGAAAGACCCCCACCAGAAAATATATTTAACAAACTAAAAAATTGATTATCGTTTAAAAATCTTCCAAGTGCTTCTTCATCAATTCCGGGAATTGGAATAGCGGCCAAAACTCTAAAAATTACTAATGCACCAAGAATAAATAAAATTTTCTTTCTGAGAATCTTGTCTTTTATAAGAAGTCTTAGTTTTTCAATAAATTTTTTAAACATAATTATTTAAGTATAACTTTTCCTCCAATTTTCTCAATTTTTTCTTTAGCAACATTAGAAATTAAGCAATCTGTGATTATTACTTTTTTAGTAATTTCACCAACTGACAAAATTTTCACTCTCGGAAATTTTCCTGAAACTTTTCGAATAAGACCTTTCTTAAATAAATTTCTTGGATTTATAATTTCTTTTTCATTAAAATTATTTTCAATAATAGTAAGGTTTATTGGTGCGGGCTTGTGTTGAATACTCTTATTAGAATTAACCCCCCTTCCACGCATTTTGGGTAATTTTTTGATGATATCTCTCATTTCGGGTCTCATTCTGGTACCCGCTCTTGCTTTTTGACCTTTGTGACCCTTTCCGGAAGTCTTTCCTCTTTTTCCTCCTCGACCAACTCGTATTGATCTAAATCGTTTTGTATTCCTTTTTAATTCATGTTTTTGCATAAAATTTTATATTAGTTTTTACTTTTCATTATTTTCTCGTTAAATTTGTTTCTCGGTGCTTTCAAAGCTTCGAGTGCTTTGACAGTAGCTCTGGCAATATTTAATTTATTTTTAGAACCTGAAAAAATTTTAGCATTTATATCATGAAGACCTGCTAATTCGATAACATCTCTAACGGCAGAACCTGCAACCATACCCCTACCTTTTGCTGGTATTAGCATAACTCTCGCACTACAATATTTAACTTTAATATCATGCGAAATTGAATTATTATCAGTCTTTTTTACCGTAATCATATTTTTTTTAGCATTTTTGGTTGCTTTTTCAATTGCCATAGTTGTATCTCCTGCTTTTCCTGTGCCAACACCAACTCTTCCGTTTCTATCACCAACAACAATAGAAACAGAGAAATTAAACCTTCTACCTCCAGCAGCAACTCGAGTGACCCTTCTAATATCCAAAATTTTTTGATCAAACTCTGTTCGTTGTTTATCTTTTCTCCTAATATTTTTTCTTTTATTTTTTCTAAAAATTTTTCTATCTGAATTAAAAGAAAAATCTTCTTGAGTATTTTCAATAACTTTTTCTTCTTTGGAAATCTCTTTATTATTTATTTCTTTATTTTGTTCATCTGACATATATTAAAATTTAAGTCCACCTTCTCTGGCAGTATCTGCTAATATTTTTATTACACCTTTATAAACATACCCCGATCTATCAAAAACAACTTCTTTGATTTTCTTTTCTTTGGCCAATTTAGCAATTTCTGTCCCTATTTCCTTTGCTTTCTCTGAAAGAGTTTGCTGTTTAATTTTTCGAGAATCAAAAGATATTATAGTATTTCCTTTTATATCATCTATAAGCTGTACATAGAGATCTTTATTTGATTTAAAAACAGAAAATCTTGGTTTTTTTAAGGTACCAACAATTTTGGATCGTATCCTTCTCTGTCTGATTTTTCTTTTTTGGTTTCTTGTTGTATTCATAAAATTTTTATACAGCTTTCTTACCTTCTTTCCTTCTTATAATCTCATAAGAATATCTTATACCTTTACCTTTGTAAGGTTCTGGTTTCTTTTGGGCCCTAATTGTTGCAGCAAATTCCCCAACGATTTCTTTGTCTATACCAGAAATTTTTATATTATCTTTTTCAATTTCACACTTAATACCTTGGGGAATTGCCAAAGAAACAGGGTGAGAAAAACCCACATTTAAGATTATTTTCTCTCCTTGAAGGTTTGCTTTATATCCAACTCCTTCAATTATCAGAACTTTTTCATAAGCTTTGTTTACACCAGCAATCATGTTTTTTATATGAGAAGCAAAAGTCCCCCAAAAAGCTTTTGATTCTAAGGACTCATCTGTTGGCGTTACAATGACTTGTTTTTCTTTCACTTCAATATTAACAAACTTATTAAATTCTCTTTTTATTTCACCAAGTGGACCCTTTATTGTAATTAAATTTCCCAAAACAGTGACTTCTGTTTTTTCTGGTATCTCTATTGGTTTTTTTCCTATTCTTGACATACTATTTTTTTACCAAACTTTAAATAATTCTTCTCCACCAAGTTTTTTTAATTTAGCTTCCTTATTAGACATCACGCCTTCTGGAGTAGAAATAACAGAGATTCCATATCCTTGCTTAACTGGTCGTAATTTTTTATATCCAATATAAGATCTTTTAGATTGTTTAGAAACTCTTGCAACGTCACAAATAGATGGAACGCCATTTTCGTATTTTAATATCACTATCAGTTTTTTTTTAAAATCTTTTCCTTTTTCATCAAAATCTTTTATAAATCCTTCTTTTCTCAAAATTTCTAAAATAGATTTATTTATTTTTGAATATGGAAATTCTACAGAAAAATGACTAGCCTTGTAAGCATTTTTAAGACCTATTATTAAATTAGAAATTTTATCTCCTACCATGATGATTTTTTAATTCCAGGAATTTTCCCTTCATTAGCTAATTCTCTAAAACAAATTCTACACATATCAAAATCTCTCATATAACCTCTTTTTCTTCCACACTTAAAACATCGTCTCACTACTCGACTTATGTATTTGGGTGTTCTTCTGGATCTTGCGATTACTGATTTTTTGGCCATAAAATAAATTAAAAAGCTCTTTTTTGAGCTTGAAAAATATTATCAAATAAGAAGTTAAAGTCAAG
>CAZUCU010000013.1:0-16818 GCA_964618845.1 uncultured Candidatus Saccharibacteria bacterium | reverse complement strand
TAAAAATAGATAAATCAGAGAGAAGTTTTGATTTTGCTATTTATAATCCAAAAAATAAAAAGATTAAACTAATTGAGACCAATTTTTATAATGGTGGTGGATCAAAATTAAAAGCTGTATGTGGAGAGTTTAAAAGTCTCTATACAGAACTAAAAGATCAAAATATAGATTTTATTTGGGTAACTGATGGATTAGGATGGTTTACTACAAAAAGACCGTTGGAAGAAACATATAATCACAATGAATATGTTTTTAACTTGAGTATGCTTGAAGAAGGAATTTTGAATGAACTAAAGTGGTAAAATTAAACTAATGGCTAGCAAAGAATTAAAACTTCATCCAGATAATTTTGAGATGGAATGTACCACCGTCTGGGCTTTTCCAAGGCGTGGTAGTTGGGCTACACATTCATCTGATTGGCGAGGTAATTGGTCTCCTGAAGTAGTAAGAAATCTAATACTACGTTATTCAAAAGAAAAAGATCATTTATTAGATTGTATGATTGGAGGAGGAACTACTGCTATTGAGGCAAAAATTCTTAATCGTCATATCACTTGCATTGATGTGAATGAAGAAGCAATAAAAAGAACTCAAAAATCACTTGAATTTGAGGTAAATAATAAAGCAAAACAAAGAATAATAAAATGTGATGCTAGAGATATGAGTTTTATTAAAGATAATGAAATTGATTTCGTTTTAACTCATCCTCCTTATGCAGATATGATTAAATATAGTGATGGAAAACTTAAAGATGATTTATCAAATATTCACGATATTGATGATTTTGTTGATGAGGTAGAAAAGGTTGCAAAAGAATTATACAGAGTTCTAAAACCAGGTAAATACTGTGCCATTTTAATGGGAGATACTAGAAGAAATAAAATGTATCAACCACTTGCTTTTAAAGTTATGGAAAGATTTTTAAAAGTAGGATTTAAACTTAAGGAGGATATAATAAAGCGACAATTCAATTGTAAGGCTACTGGATTTTGGGTTAATAAATCAAAGGAATCAAACTTTCTATTAATAATGCATGAGCATTTATTCGTTTTTCAAAAATGATTTAATTCTTTAATAAAATTCTTTTATCTAATATCACGATATCACTTTTTAAACATTCCAAAATCTCTCGTTTTTGGTCTTTTGTGCCGGTTCTTAATATATGTTTTGCATAATTTCGTATGTCAGCTTCGATTGTTCTATTATCAAACTCTGTCTCTTTTCCTAACACGCTATAGCTGAATTGCCTGTACTTATTTATCTCAATTTCTATCTTTTCTCTTATTCCAATTTCATCTATATCAATCTTATTTATCAACTCCAGTAATTGCTCAAGTAAATCTTCCTCTCGGATGGCTTTTTCTGTACAGAATCTATCCGAAGAATGGTTACAATGATAATAGACATATCTATGTGTTTTTCCGTTTTTACAATGTTTGAATTTTTCCTCAGCAGAGATACCTGATCCACATTTCCCACAATAGAATAATCTAGTGAAATCAAATTCATTAGTTCCTGGGTGTCTACGTGGTGGAGACGTTACATTTGCTCTAGCTTTTAAATAAAGCTCCTTGGTGATAATTGAATCATATGCACCTTTATACCATTTTCCACTTCCAACTGGGTACTCAAATTCTCCATAGTAGTAAGTATCTTTAAGAATTGTAAAAATAGCACTCAATGATATTCTCTTACCTGATCTTGTTGTAAAATTCTTTTCTTTGTTTAACCATGTTAATAAATCTCTACCACTAACATTTTCATAAGCAACTTTCTCAAACATTTCTTTTATTATCGGAGCGCGTTCAGGATCTATTAGAACTCTCTTTTGTCCTTTGTCTGCATATTTATCATGAATGTATCCCATTGGCGATACCCCGGGTCTAAATCCTTTCTCACATTTTGCTCGTAATCCTCGCTTAACATTTTCTCCCTTATGATCATTCTCAAGCTTTGCTTGAGAACATAAAATCATTAGTAAGAATTTTTCATTTGGAGAATTTGTAAATCTTTGCCCATGAGTATGAATATCAATAATCATTCCTTGGTCCATCAAATCAACTATTACACCTAAATCTCCAGCATTTCTTGAAATACGTGATGGATCCCAAGCTATAAGACCATTAAACTTTCCAAGTCTTATATCTTGTACTATTGATTGGAATACAGGTCTTTGACCTGATTCTTTGGCTGAGTGTGATTCTTTACGAATTTCTACTACATTTAGCCCTTGTTTTGTAGCAAGCTCCATCATTTCTTTTTCCTGAGAATCTATTGAAAGAGCTTGGAGTTCATCTTGCTCCGTCGACTTGCGTGCATAAAGGCAATATTTGACCCTTACAGGAGTTGTTATATCCTTACTTACTGTCCAAACTGGTTCTTGTGTCTTATCCATACACCTAATGAATGACGCAAGTCTCTGTATAAGTCTAGACCTTATAAGTTGGTAAGTAGATGTCTAAAAAATCATTTATTTATCTTAAAAAATGTGCTATAATAGCAATATGTCAAAATTGGATTTGATTAAAAAAATTGAAGAAAAAAGAGGCTCAAAAGTTATTACTTATATTACTAGTGATAAGCAAGGTCCAATAAATGCACGTGTAGCCATGGATGCTGTTCCTGTTATTAGTGAACAGCTTAGAAAAATTGGAAAAAAGATTCCTAAAATTGATTTGTTTCTGTATACAGCAGGTGGTGACACCATGGTTCCTTGGCGTTTGGTTTCAATGATTCGTGAATACTGCGATACTTTTTCTGTGATTGTTCCTTATAAAGCACATAGCGCTGGAACAATGATTGCACTTGGTGCAGATGAAATAGTTATGAGTGATCTATCAGAAATTTCTCCCATTGATCCATCAACTGCTAACGTCTTTAATCCATCTGACTCAACAAATCCTCAAAATAAAATTCCAATTTCTGTTGAGGATGTAATTGCATATTTTGATCTAGCAAAAAATAAATTTGGAATAAAAACTGATGAAGATTTAACGAAGATTTTTAATAAATTCATGGAGTCAAATCCACAAATTCATCCACTTGCATTAGGTAATGTAAATCGTACACATAATCTTATTCGTTTGCTTGCAAAAAGGTTACTTAAAAGCCATAAAGACCTAATAAAAGATGAACAAATTGAAAAAATTGTTGAATCTTTTACTGAAAAACTTTATTCACATATGTATTTTGTTGGTAGAAAAGAAGCAAAAGAAGAGCTTGGTCTAAAATCAGTAGTAGATGCTGATACAGACCTCTCAGATTTAATGTCTAAACTTTATTCTGAGTATGCGCTAGAAATGGAACTACAGAACGCTGTCTGGAATCCAGAGAATGAGATTGGAGTTAATACAAATCAAAATAAAAAAGAATACAAGGTTGCATTTGTTGAAAGTGCTGAACTTTCTAAAATTTATAAATTAACAATGGAGTTTAAGCGCCAACAAGTAATGATTCAACAAGGCAATATACAAGTTCCTCAGGATCAAGTCGCAATGAGGGCTGTTGAACAAGGGTGGAAATAAAAACAAGATGAATAAAAAATTTATTTTAATAAATACGCAAATAGCACTCTTTTTTAAAGACACTCTTGAGAGACCAGACGTATTATATAATGATCTTAATTTACAATTAGGTGGCTTGTTTGTTTTACCTCCGACTATTGTTCCTATACCAAATGAATTTCAATTGGGAGAGATTCCAATTGTACAACTAAAATCAAGAGATAATATTTATAATCTAAATATTGCACAAAAAAGGGCTGATTTTTTTATTTCAGGAGAGGGTGAGCAACAATTTTCTGATAAAAAAGAAATTTTTATAGAAAAGGTAAAGATATTTATGAACTTTTTCTCACAACAGGTTGATGTGAAAAGAATAGGTTTTGTTTCGAGATTTTTTGTTGAAGAGGATAATAAAGAAGTTATTAAATCTATATTTGCAAAAGAATTCATTGATTTGCATAATGAAGTGGGGCAAAAAACTGAATCAGAGACGGCAGATGCATACGCAAGATATTCAACAAAAATAACATCTAATGGCGTAAAAATAAATAATTATTCTAGTATAGAAAAACAACAAGTTATTATTTCTAATGTCAAAAAAACAGGTTTAATTATTACTCGTGATTTTAATACCGATCCTGCGGAAGATTATTCAAATAAAATAAACGCGGATTTTATTTCTGATTTTATTTCTGAAAATTCTGAAAAATTTAATTTAAGTGGTTTTGAAAAATTATTATGGCCAACAAAATAGAGCAATCACAAGAGGAATATCAATCACTTTCTAATGAAAAACAGGCTATTGCTGATGCTGTTATAAAAAGTACAAAAAAAGAATATACTAATCTAATTAAAAAATATGTAAAAGTGGAGACTAAATCTGCTTTAAATGAAGTAGAAAGTAATATAAAAAAGGATATAACAGATAATCAAATAAAAAATACGGAAACCCTAGCTATCTTTGTTGCTTTGTTTACTTTTGTCTCTATTGAATTTCAAATATTTAGATCATTTACTTCTTGGCAATCTGCTGCAAGTTTGAGTTTAATACTTCTTGGGTCATTAACATTTTTTGTTATATTGATTGATCTTCTTTTTAAAAAAAGAACCATATACTCTGTTTTATTTTTAATTGTTCCCTTGTTTCTAATTGGACTTGGTATCTATTATTTCCAAGAATCAAAAATTATAGATTCTGAATATATATTAATAAACAATGAATTAAAACAAACAATTAAAGATAATTCAAAAAATACCAAGATATTAAATTGCATTAAAGACGTCGGATGGCTAAAACCTATCTGTTTTAATCAACAAGATTAACTATAGTCTTGTTGATAACTCGCTACACAAATCTTTAATACTAAGCTAGTATGGCAAAGCCTCTAAAAATGAGGTATAATTCTTTTACAAGTTAATAAGATAGTAGCCTAAACCCCTTACGGGGCATGGTGAAAAAAGTCGCGTTCAACATAAAAACCCTATCATTAGGGCGTTGAACGCGCTATATGAGGAAACTCATATATGAGACTTCGGTCTCTACCTAGTGGTAGGATTTTTGCGTCTTATCATAGGTATTTATTAAATAAAACGCAAAATAATTTTATGGAAGAAAAAACAAAAAAGAAGTTTTATAAGAAGTGGTGGTTTTGGGTTATTGTTGTAATTGTAGTGTTAGCAATTGCTGGTTCATCGTCTGAAAATAATCCATCAGTTACAACTAAAACTCCAACACCAAGTCAGCCCGAACAAAAAATTGAGGCAATTAAATTAAGTGCTGAAACACTAAGACAGGCATACAAAGCAAATGAGGTTAATGGCGATAATCTCTATAAAGGAAAACTAGTAGAAATTTCTGGAACAGTAGATTCTATTGGTAAGGATATCATGAAAGAAGCATACATAACTTTTGAAACACCAGAATCTGTATCTTTTGATAAAGTTCAATGTATGTTTAACCAAACAGAAGAAGCCGGATTGGCACAATTAAAGAAAGGACAAGCCATAAAAGTCCAAGGGGTAGTATCTGGAGCAACAATAGGAAGTGTAATTGTTAGAAACTGTAAAATACAATAACGTTTAATAACGATCCTCATGAGGGCGTGGACGAGGTCGTCTGCCTATATTTTTGGGAGGTAAATCAGGCTGAGGTTCCGTTGGAATTTCTTCTTTGGTTAGAGTTTCATTTATTATCTTAGGTTCTATCTTAGCTTCTTCTATGGTTTCTTTTTGTTTTAATTCATATTCAGGAGGAATTCTTTCAATTTTTTTCTTCTCATCTTTATCTTCAAAAAGTTTATCGTAAGCTGATAAAATTTCATCCAGACTAGGTTCTCTCATAATAGGAGCTATATCCTTTTTGTGGATAATAACAACATCTTCTTTTTTTCTTTTATACCTCTTAGAATTATGGCTCAAGGTATATTCTATAGCTCTTTGATTTCCATCTTTTACATTTTTTAAAAGAGAATGTTCAGCTATATCATTTATATTTTCTCTACCCATTTTTTCTGCTTTGTTAGCTAGTTTTCTAAATTCCTTATCTTGTTGTTTCCATCGATAGTATGTTGCTTTATCAACTCCAACTTTTAGACAAGACAAA
Organism: uncultured Candidatus Saccharibacteria bacterium; assembly: GCA_964618845.1. GTDB lineage: Bacteria > Patescibacteriota > Minisyncoccia > Phycocordibacterales > JAACPR01 > CAZUCU01. Next base: position 10,713 of record CAZUCU010000013.1, on the reverse strand, counting down.
TAAACATTCCCATAATTAGAGATCTCTTTTAAAAGTTTTTGTTTTGTCTTATCGTCTATCATAACTAGTTAATTTTTACAGGTTTCTTTCCAGTCTCTTGTGACCAGCGTCTCAATATTACTTCTGTATATACTGGACTTTTCTCCATTAGATAGCATCTGCGATTCATTCTAATTGCTGATATTAAAGAGGAACCACTACCGCCAAATGGTTCAACAATTAGGTCTCCACGCTTGGTTAAGACTTTAATATAGGGTATTAAAATCTCAAGAGGCTTGGTTCCAAAGATTATTCCTTGTCCTGATGATTTTTCATCAGCAGCTTTAAATTCAATAAAGTCAGTAGGACAAATCTTTTTGCCTTTTTCATAAGATTCCCAATGTGGCTTACCGCCTATAGCATATAGTGCAGTCTCATATTCATTGTCGAGCAAATCAGTCTCATCTTCTGTGTTAAGCTTTAAATCTTCGCTTGTTCCAAGCATAGCAATATCATGCTTATTGAAGAACTTGTGTTTAGCTGCAAATCCTTGAACTCTATTGGGAAGATGCCAGACAATCATATTCTTTACTTTCCAATATTTTTCCATTTCATTCCAAATAATTCTGATATTTTTCCAGTTTTCATAAACAATAATCGCAAAGTTTTCTTTTGCTATTTTATTAATATTACCCATCCATAATTCTGTAAAATTATCAGGTAAAACATCTGTCTCAAGATAGCGTCTATTTTTCTTTAAACCAAAACCTGTAGTTACTCCATCTTTTTGTTTTGTTTTTCCATTTAAGTAATCAAGAATATATGGAGGATCAGTCATTACCATATCAGCTTTTTCTCCTCCCATTAATTTCAAAACATCTTCTTCAATAGTACTATCACCACAACATACACGGCTTCCATCTAATTCATAAACATCTCCTTTTTGAACATTAATTTTTTCTATTTTTAATTTCTTTAATTCCTTGTCTAAATCAAAATTCTCAGGGTTTTTATCATCAGGAAAGATATCATCTAAATCTTCACTAGTAAATCCAATATCTTCCAAAAAAGATTCATCAAATTCAGCTAATAAATCAAGATCAAATTCTCCGGTATTTTTGTTTAAGCGTAGGTTTAATTCTTTCTCTTTTTCAAGATCTGGAATATTTACATAAACTACTGGTATTGTTAATAAGCCAAGATCTTTGGCTACTTCAGTTCTAAAGTGACCACCGATAATGACATTTTTTCTTTCTGGAGCCGAGTTACAAATAACTGGGTCGACCATTCCGAATCTTTTGATGGATTCTTTTAGTTGCTCCACCTGTTCAAGGGAGTGCTTACGAGGGTTATATTCTGACGCACGAAGTTCATTAATTGGAACTTCAACAATATTTATTTTTTCTTTTTCCATAAATATTTTTATCAAACTTAATAATGCGTACAATAAAAAACACACCAACTTTTTAAGTGGTGTTCTTGTGTTCGGAGACTAAACGGACGCAATAACAACAACTTATAAAAAGTTGTAATATTGCTTCCGTCAAACTGGTAAATGATAGATATAAATCTATCCGGCCTTTGCTTTTGACTCATGGAGTAAACACTCCGTCGCCCTTTTCTGTGTGGGCTGATGAAAAGCGAGTATTAGTTTATGAATGTACTCTTGCATTTTATAACGTCCAAAAAATAAAAGCAAATTATATTAATTGTTTTAGGTTTTTATGATACTTTTTAACTTCTTCTTCCCAGTTTTCGGGGTAGTATTGTTTTTGTCCCTTTGTTAATTCAAATGGGAATAATCTAACATCAGAATGTCCATGATTTTCTCCTTTTCGGTTTAAAGTACTCCTCCATTTTTTGTGAGAATTCCTTAAAAGAGGACATAAAATTTTACTTGGAACAATCCAGAAATCTGGTTCTATTTTAAAGCCATTTAGTTTTACAAAAGCATAATAGAAATCTTTTGATTCACCATTTTCATCTTTAACAGAAAGAGGAAAATCTTTTGCTTTTTCCACCTGAGTTGTCTTAACTGAAATCTTTATAAGATTACCTTTTGGGCTTAGGGCTAGTATGTCATATTTTTCAGCTCTACCTAGAGTTATTGTTACCGTATAATCTAACGCTGACAATCTTGAAGCTATGTAATATTCTCCAGCATTTCCTACATTTTGTTTTTGAATTTTATTGTTTTCCATACAGAGCTAATTATAACATTTTGCAAGAAATAATATTATTGTATTTAAATGCTAATTTTTTCTCAATATTTTATCTATTTTCTCTTTCTCTTTTCTGTGTTCTTCCATTAACTTTTTTTTAGTTTTTCTTTCCCAAGCATCAGCTTTCTTGCTTCTATTTCTATCGTATGATTTTCTTATAGCATTATGCCTCTTTGGATCAATAAGCTGTGGATTTTCTTTCTTTAAGAAGATATATGCATGTGGTTTACCATCATCTTTAAGCACAATCCTTGGAAATAGTTTTTCTTCTCGAATCATCTTTCTAGCTGTTTGAAATTTAATTCCAAAATCACTACTTAATTTCCACATAGCATAATAACTATCTCTATCTGTACAAACAAAGGCTGGAATTATTCCATCCTTAATTGCTTTTCTACACAAGAGACAAGTATTCCCATACCAGTCATACCAACCATTACTTTCGTTAATACTTATTCCGCACACCGCACAACTATAATTACCATCAACGGGAAAACCGTCAGGTTCTTTTTCTAATCGTTTTTTCTTCTTTGCATTTTCAATAGAAATATCCCATAGAAGTTTAAAAAAATCGACTAGATTTCTCGCACCATCTTGGGCTTCATCGTCACTAATTTCCTTACCTTTTTCTTTAGCTGTTTTTTTAATTTCTTCAGCTAATTTATCTAATGATTCACTCATAAATACATTAATAATAAATTAATAAGAGTGAGATATCGACAATATCTCAACAGATAATGCCTCATTGTGTAATTTACTGGAATATGTAATATATTGTATATATTCTAATTATATGGAAAATTATAAAGAAAAAATAAAGAGGTGCTTAGAGAGGTTTAATTTTAGAGATAAATCAACTATTATTCCGCTTATATTTACAGTATCTTTTGGAATTGTATTATTTGTTGGTCCTGATATTTTAAGTAAGTACTTATTAAGTATAGGGTTAGGAGCTAATATAGTTTTATGGACAATTTTAATGCTCCTAATTTTAGCTGTTGTAGGTATTGCTGTTATGAAGGCGTTAGTTTATGTTTCTGCCGGATTATCTTTAATAATATTTCTATCTCAGTCATACTGCGACGCCCTACCTCATACTAGTAGTGGAAATGAATCTCTTAGATTTTTAATAATGACAAGTCTTGCTTTTCTTGTCTTTGAATTCTTTAAAATATTTTACGAAGGAATGGTTAAGTATTTTGAAAAATTTAAAAATATGAAAAAGGAATATTTCCTTAAGATCATATTGGTTATCTTTTTCATAATCATAGCTTTTACTTTTCTATCATCTATATATCAGGTTATGAGGCCAATAATCCTAGATCTCTGCGTTTATAAGTAATATTATACACCTTATTTAAAAGAGCTAAGTACTGTCGCATTTGTCGCATTTTGGTTTGACCCAAAGTGACCTGTCTGCGTCCAAATATCGTCATATCAGCCACTTGGGAACCCTTACAGGGTCTAAGACGAGAAGGTTCCAAACCTATCACGGGAGCAGTTAAAATTGGTGAAAGCGACCGACCCACGTCTGGGAAGGTCGCTTTTGCTATATAATTGTAAAAAAAGTAAAAATGTGGGAAAATGGCCTTATATATGAATTCCAATAAAGAAGCTTCTGCAAGAATAAAAATCAATAAACTTCTTGAAGAATCAGGGTGGAGATTTGAAGATTCTGAAAAAGGTAAAGCAAACATAAAACTTGAGCCAGGTGTTAGATATAAAGAACTCGGAGATGATTTTGAAAATCAAGGACAAGGATTTATTGACTTTCTTTTGTTAGATAAAGATGGTCGTTCACTTGTAGTTGTTGAAGCTAAAAGAGAATCTATTAATCCACTTTCTGCCAAAGAACAAGCAAAAGTATATGCTCGTAATGTCGGAGCTCGCTTTATTATTCTTTCAAATGGAAATATTCATTATTTCTGGGACACAAAACATGGTAATCCTGATACTATTTCTAGATTTCCTACTCAAGAATCTATAACTCAATATGAGACTTATATTCCAAATCCATTAGAGCTCGCTAATACTTCCGTTGACGAGAATTACATTATTGAGTCACAGATGCCTAATTATTCTAATGATCCAATGTTTCTAGATGAAAATACTCGTGGAAAATTTCTAAAAGAAAATAATCTCAAACAAATGCGACCATATCAGGTTCAAGCAATTAAAGCACTTCAGAATAGTGCAAGGGAAAATAACAATCGTTTCTTATTTGAAATGGCAACAGGTACTGGTAAGACATTGATTTCAGCTGGAGTTATTCGGTTGTTTTTGAAATCTGGTAATGCTCGCAGGGTATTATTTTTGGTTGATAGATTAGAATTAGAAGATCAAGCATTTAAGGCTTTTAGAAATTATCTAGGACAAGATTATACTTGTGTTATCTATAAAGATGCTCGAGATACTTGGGCAAATGCAAATATCGTTGTTTCTACTATTCAAACATTTATGTCTGGAGATAGATATAAAAAAGAATTTTCTCCAACTGACTTTGAGCTAGTTATTTCAGACGAAGCTCATCGTTCTATTGGTGGTAATTCTCGTGCTGTCTTTGAATACTTTGTTGGCTATAAATTAGGGCTTACCGCTACACCGAAAGATTATTTGAAAGGTTTTGATGATAAGGGTATTGATACTCAAAGAGAGTTTGAAAGAAGACAATTACTTGATACATATAAAACTTTTGGGTGTGAAGCCGGAGAACCCACATTCAGATATGATTTACTTTCTGGTGTGAAAGAGGGTTTCCTTATCAATCCTGTTGTTGTAGATGCTCGCACTGAAATAACAACCCAATTATTGTCTGATGAAGGTCTCTCTATTAAAAAAGATGTGGAGAATGGAGATGTCATTGAAGAAATATTTACTGAAAGACAATATGAAAAGAAATTATTTAATGAAGAAACTAATGTTGCCATGTGTAAGGCATTTATTGATAATGGCATATTTGATCCAGTTGCGGAGAAGTTAGGTGTTAAACTTTTTGGTAAATCAATTGTTTTTTGTGTCTCTCAACACCATGCCTCTAAAATCACAAATATTTTAAATAAATTAGCATACGAGAAATGGCCAGAAATATATTCTGAATCAGATTTTGCAATGCAGGTAACTTCTCAGGTTATGAATGCTCAACAAATGACTATTAATTTCTCGAATAATAAACTTGGCGGACAAGTTAAGAAACCAGAGGGATATGATTCAAGTAAAACTCGTGTGGCTGTGACTGTGGGGATGATGACTACTGGTTATGATTGTCAGGATTTATTAAATATTGCTCTTATGAGACCTGTCTTTAGTCCATCTGATTTTGTTCAAATAAAAGGGAGAGGAACTCGTAAATATACTTTTGAATATAATGATTATGAAAATAAGGATGTTGTATCTGAGATAAAAGATAAATTTAAATTTTTTGATTACTTTGCTACTTGTGAATATTTTGAAAATGAATTTCCTTATGATGAAAAAATAGATTTACCTAAACCAAAAGGGACTATAGAGATAGAACCACCAATTCCTTCTGGCACTGGTGAAGATGGCCCTATCGGAATAAGTGTTGATGGAAATATTGACTTAGCAACTGAAGATAATATTAAAACCATAAAAGAATCTGCTATTGGAGAGGAGGGTATGAGAATAGATAGAGAAGGATTCAAAAGGGCTGTCCAAGAAGATATCTTATCAAATGATGTCCTTTCCAATCTTTGGAACAATGGGGATGAAATGGGAGCAGAAGAATATACGAAAACTCATATATTTAATAAGCCAAACCATTTCTTGAATTTAGATAAAATAAAGAAAGCCTTTTCCCTTGATAGAAATGTAAGCATAAGAGAATTTTTACAAGTTGCTTTTGGTCAAAAAGATGGATTTGAGATGAAGGATGATTTACTTGAATCAGAATGGAGTAAATTTACAGAGATAAATCCAGTTGATCAAGAACATTATGCTCCAGTTAAAAGCTTCTTCAAGTCTTATATTGTAGATAAACAAGTCAGAGATATAGTTGAAACAGGAGAATTTAGCCAGTTTCATTTTTGTCCATCTTTTGATTTTGAAGAGTATCAGAGGCTAAATGGTTTTAGAGAAGTAGTTCCTAGTTATGTGAGAGATTATGTATCACTTAATACATACATGAATTAAAATATGAACATAGACACAAAAAGACATATAGATAGTGCTCGCCAAGTTCTTGTTGGAGTTGTTCCAAATCCTACTTCTCAAATAGAGCAGATTACTAATGCTTTAATTTATAAATTCATGGATGATATGGATCAGTCAGCCATTAAAGTTGGAGGTAAACCATCTTTTTTTACTGGTGATTTAGAAAAATACTCTTGGACTAGATTAATGGATGCTCGTGTAACTAACCAAGAGAGAGTAAATATGTATTCCGAAGCTCTTATTAAATTCTCTCAAGCGAAACAATTACCTCCGCTATTTAGAAATATATTCAAATCAGCTTTTCTTTCATATCGTAATCCTGAAGTTCTAGGACTTTTCTTAAAGGAAATAAATTATTTTGATTATTCTCATCCAGAAGAACTTGGTAATGCTTATGAATATCTTCTTTCTATAATGGGGAGCCAAGGAGATGCTGGGCAGTTTAGAACCCCACGACATATTATTGATTTTATAGTTGAGCTAGTAAATCCTACTAAAGATGACAAAGTCTTAGACCCCGCTTGTGGAACTGGTGGCTTTCTTATTAGTGCATATAAAAATATTGTTAAACAACATGATGGTAAAAATGCAGATGGTTCAAAAAATAACGAAAAACCACTAACCCCAGACCAGAGGAAGAAACTTATAGAAAATTTTGAGGGATATGACATAGATCCTGGAATGGTTCGTATCTCACAGGTGAATATGTATCTTCATCAATTTAAAGATCCAAAGATATATAACTATGACACCTTAACAATGGAGGACAGGTGGAATGATAAATTTGATGTCATTTTAGCAAACCCTCCTTTTATGAGTCCTAAGGGTGGAGTAAGCACACACAGTAAATTTAGTATTCAATCTAATCGCAGTGAAGTTCTTTTCGTGGATTACATAATGAACCATTTAAGACCAAAAGGGAGAGCTGGTATTATTGTTCCAGAAGGTATTATTTTCCAATCTGCAACTGCCCACAAGAAGTTAAGAGAGAATTTAGTAAAGGATGGATTATGTGCTGTTATCAGTTTACCTAGTGGTGTGTTTAATCCTTATGCGGGAGTAAAGACAAGTATTTTAATATTTGATAATGAAGTAGCCAGACAGAAAGAGGAAATTTTATTCCTTAAGATAGAGAATGATGGATTTGATTTAGGGGCACAAAGAAGACCTATAAATGGGAGTAATTTACCAGAAGCTGTTGAAATATTTAATAAATGGAAATCTGGTAAAAAAATAGAAAGTAAAATTGCTTTATATGTGGAAAGAAAAAAGATTTTAGAAAATGAAGACTTTAATCTTTCTGGTGATAGATATAGAGAAGTAAAAGATTATTCAAATGCAAAATGGCCTAATGTTAAACTATCAGAATTATGTGATTTTATTGGTAAAGGTGAAAGACCAGCATCTTTCGCTTCAGAAAATGGGAGGATTCCTTTTGTTGTTTCTTCATTGACTGAGAAAAAGTGTGATTCTGCTGATCACAACATGGAAGCCATAATTATTGGTGATGGTGGAACAGCGAATATACATTATATAGATGGGCAATTTTCTGCTTCTGATCATACTTATATACTAAAAAATAATGATAATAATAAAGTTTTATTAAAGTATATTTACAGTCTTATTTTTAATAATTTAGAATTATTAGAAAAAGGATTTCAGGGTCAAGGACTTAAAAATGTCTCAAAAAAATATTTACAATCAATAGAAATCCCTCTTCCTTCTCTTGAAATTCAAGAGCAAATTGTTGCTGAATTAGATGAATATCAAAAAATTATAGATGGAGCAAAACAGATTTCCGAAAACTGGAAACCTAAAATTAATGTTGATCCAAAGTGGGAGAAGGTAAAGTTAGGGGATATCTGTAAAAAAATTACTGATGGCTCACATTTCTCTCCTGAGATATCACCAGGTGGCTTTCCATATATTACAGTCAAGGATTTAACTGATGGTGTTATAGATTTTACTAATTGTAAATACATAAGTAAGAAAGATTATCAATTATTAGTTAAGAATGGATGTAAACCATCTAAAGGTGACGTGCTTTTCTCGAAAGATGGGACTGTTGGGAAAATAGCAAAAATAAATTTTGAAAAAGACTTTGTAGTTCTTTCCTCTTTAGCAATTTTAACTCCTGTTGTTGAAAAATTAGATTCAAATTTTTTAGAACTTTTGCTATTACAAGAAAGTATATTAAATCAAGCCTTAGAGATGAAAGGTGGTGCTGCTATAAAAAGAATTATTTTAAAAAATATTAAGCAAATTGAAATTCCTATCCCCCCTCTTGAAATTCAAAAACAAATTGTAGAAAAAATTGAAAAAGAGAAAGAATTAGTTGAATCATCTAAAAAACTGATAGAAATTTATAAACAAAAAACCAAAGAAGTAATTAATAAACTTTGGGAGGAAAAATAATTATGGAAACAGAAAAAATAATAAATATAATATCCGATTTAATTACAGCATTATCCTCTTTGGTTATTGCAGGACTTGCAGTTTATGGGGTGCTTTGGGAATGGAAAAAACAAATGAGAGGAAAAACAGAATACGACATAGCTCGAAGATATTTAAAAACTGCTCTTCAGTTGAGAGATGCTATGAGATTTGTTCGTAACCCTTTTATTTCATTAGAAGAAATGGAAACAGCTCTTAAGGAAAATGGATTTAGTTCTGAGGATTATAAAGATAATCAAAAAACCAACAGAGCTGTATATTCAACAAGATGGAAAAAAATAATGGAAGCAAGAACAAATATGGAAGCTGAATTATTAGAAGCAGAAGTCTCTTGGGGTATTGATGCAAGAAAAGCCCAAGAATCATTAAATAAATTAGTTATAGATTTATACATATCACTGAAATCATATTTAGATGGTCATAGTAAGATGGACGAAAAAGGGAGAGAGTTAATTTATGATCTTGGGGAAGAAGATGAATTTTCTAAAAAAGTGGCATCATCAATAAAAGAAATTGAAGATTTTTTAAAACCATATTTGAAATGATTTTTATGAATGAAGAGTTTAAAGGAGAATTGAGCCATATAGAACCTTATCGTTTAATAAAAAAAGATAAAAATGATGAAGTTGCCAATTTTTTTCTAGTTCTTGCAGTTGTATTTAATGACTTAAAGGGTATAGATATTTTCGAACGATTAATTATTTCTAAATATAGAAAACCTCCATTTACAGAAAAAACTGTACATTCAGGAGAATTCTCTGGGATATTCACTCAAACCAGAAAGATTTTTATTAGTAATTTAAGAGAGTTTTTCGATTTTTTAAAAGAAAATAAAGATGTATTATCTTCTTTTGAATTCAAAGATATTTTAAATAAAACAAGTAAGGATACACAAAATAGGTGGAAAAATATTGTAGATATCGCTCTTAATAATGAGTCTCAAAATATTAAAGATTTTACAGAATATTTAGTTGAAGTAAGAAATAATGTTGCTTATCATTATTATCAACCAAAAGGCTTAAGGAAGGCTTTTATAAATTTTTTTTATAACAAAGACAAAATTGAACAAAATGATTTAGCTTATTATTCTTTAGGTGAAGATACAAGAACGACACGTTTCTATTTTGCAGATGCTTCAGTACAAGAATACCTAAGATCAGCAAACCAAGAAAATAGTAAAGAATTTAATTATAAATATCAAAACGAAATAGGAACAATTTTAAACGATGTAAGCATAACAATTTTTAAGATATTAAAAGTTTATTTAAAAAATAGACCAAAATAGTTTGGATATGCTCGAAGAAAAATGAGTTGTTGATCAAGGATAAGGGGTAAAAACAAGAAAGGTTTTAATAAAAAAATAATCTATATTTTTTTCTCATCCATACATTACTACCCAATAGGAAGGCACCGGTAGTCGTTTGCCTTGTCCCCATACCCCTTAAATGAGTCAAAATTACGATACTGACGATATTTTTTATACTAGTGACAAAAGATGAGTTATCTCTTTGTTTGTTGTCTCTAAATCTCCCACAGCTTTAGCCCAATCATATGTTCTGAAAGCAGATTCCCAAGCGAGCAATATTAAAAATCTCATACTTTTGTATGGGATTTTTAATATATGCTTCCGGTAGAGCACGACAACTGCTTGTCGTGCGAGTAGGGATCGAACGACGGAATATAAAATTTTCAGCAGAAAATTTTTATGAGTCGGTGCCCAGACAAATTTTTTGTGACGACAAAAAATTTAGTCGAGGGAGATAAGTGTAATCACGTCCCTACCCACGGAGCCAAATTTTAAGCCATATTTTGTAATGGTTATTTTTTGTACACTTGATAGGTTACGAACTTGGTGATATAATATATATTATGAATTTAGAAAAAAATA
>CAZUCU010000012.1:0-17581 GCA_964618845.1 uncultured Candidatus Saccharibacteria bacterium | reverse complement strand
CAGTGAACTTATTTTGAAGTTAAAATCAGAATCAAAAATTGAGATATTAAATTAACCCCCAAATTAGTTTGGACCAAAAAATAAAATCAATACACGGTCGGAGCGTGTATGAGGTTTAACGGTTAGGGTGTTTTATGTTATATAATATAGGTATGAAAAAAGGATATAAGGAAAATATAGAAAAATTAACAGTTGAAAATAATAATTTTAGAAAAGTTTTATATACAGGTGAGCAGATGCAATTAGTTTTGATGTCTTTGAAACCAAATGAAGATATTGGTTTTGAGGTTCACAATGATAACGATCAATTTTTCCGATTTGATGCAGGAATGGGAAAAGTTGTAATAAATGAAACGGAATACGATGTGACCGATGGCGATGCTGTGATTGTTCCCAAAGGTGCAAATCACAATGTCATAAATACCTCTAATTCAGAAGACTTGAAATTTTATACAATCTATGCACCTTCTCATCACAAAGACGCAATCGTGAGGGCCACGAAACAAGAAGCAACAGAGAATGAAGCAGATTTTGATGGTGTTACGAGTGAATAATTTTTAAATTTTCAAAAATTATTCTATTTAACCTGCCACCCGAAGTGATGGGAAGTTTATAGATTCTTAATTTTCCCCTTATTTTTAGAAAAGTTTAACTTTTGTAGTGACTGGTAAATCTTAAAAAATTCTTAAAAAAAGATAAAGAAAGTATAAAGAAAAAAGAAATTAAAATTTAGTGTGTGGTATACTCTTTTTGATGACTCAAAAAGAAGCTTTAAAAGTTTTAAAATTAGGTAAAAATGTTTTTTTAACTGGTCCTGCTGGATCGGGGAAAACCTATGTTTTGAATGAATATATAAATTTTCTCAAAGAGAGGGGGGTGAAAGTTGCAGTAACGGCTTCAACCGGGATTGCCGCAACGCATTTGCGAGGGATGACAATTCACTCTTGGTCTGGAATTGGCATCAAGGAAACTATTTCTAAATATGAACTGGATTTTATGGAGCAGAAACAATATCTTTGGAAAAGATTTGAGAAAACAAAAGTTTTGATTATTGATGAGATTTCTATGTTAAAAGATTCTACTTTGGATGCAGTTGATAAAGTTGCCAAAAAATTTAAAAGAAATAATTTGCCATTTGGAGGAATGCAAATAATTTTTTCTGGAGATTTTTTTCAACTTCCACCTATTGAGAAAAAACAAAAATTTACAGATGACCCCACCATTTTTATGGATAGTGAAGAGTTTTCTGATATTCCTTTTGCTTTCAAATCAAAAGCTTGGAGAAATTGTGATTTACACATTTGTTATTTGAGTGAACAATACCGACAAGAAGATGGCTCGCTTCTCAATCTTTTGAATGAAATTAGAGAGGGAAATTTGTCAGATAGATCTCTGGAAATTTTAAATAGCCGAATAATTAAGAAGGAAGATGACAACATTACTAAAATTTTCACACATAATTTAAATGTAGATTATTTCAATAACAAAAAATTAAATGAAATAAAAGAACCGTCAAGGTCATATAAAATGACCGCTAAAGGTAAGGCTAATTTGGTGGAGGCATTGAAAAAGGGGTGTTTGGTGTCAGAAAATTTGATTATCAAAAAAGGTGCTCTTGTAATGTTTGTAAAAAATAATCCCAAGGAGGGTTATGTAAATGGAACGGTTGGAAAAGTAATAGACTTTGATGGGGGGTATCCTATTGTGAAAGATAAATATGGAAATAGATTTAAGGCAACGCCACAAAATTGGGCGATAGAAGAGGGGGCCAGAACTTTAGCAGAAATTTCTCAAGTACCACTCAAACTTGCGTGGGCTGTTACTATTCACAAAAGCCAAGGTATGACTTTGGATAGTGCGGTTATTGATTTATCCAAATCTTTTGTTGAGGGACAGGGTTATGTTGCATTATCAAGAATAAAAACTTTGGAAGGTCTATTTTTGCGAGGTTTTAATCAAATGGCATTAGAAGTACATAGTGAGGTAAAAAGAATTGATAAAAATTTCAGAGAAGTTTCAGATACAATTTTTGATTTTATAAAAAAATTAGAAGATCAAGAATTTGAAAAACATCATCAGAATTTTCTAGATAAAATTGGTGCTCAAAAATTCAAAGTTGTGAAGGAAACAGGAGAAAAATTAAGCACATTTGAGATTACTTTAAAAATGATAAAAGAAGGTAAAAGTTTAGAGGAAATTTTAATTGCAAGAGGTGTCAAAATCGGAACGATTTTGACACATATAGAAAAACTATTGGAAGAAGAACTCTTGAATAAAGATGACATTTTGTATTTAATGCCAGAAACAGATGAATTTAACACGATGATCGAGAAAGTTCGGCAAGAGGCAGAAAAATTAAAAGAGTTTCGATTAAGTCTGGTTTTTCGGGCACTCGGTGGTCAATATTCTTATGATGATATAAGGTTTGCCAAAGTGTTCTTATAGTACTTCCCAAAACCTTATTATAGTTTTATAATATAAAAGTTATCAATAATTAAGAAAAAATATGGCAGAACTAAAAGCACTTTGTATGAAATGCAGAGATGCAAAAAATAAACCAACAATGCAAGTAATGGTTAATCCTGTGGTTTTGGAAAAAAACAATAGATATTCCGCAAAAGGAAAATGTGCAAAATGCGGAGGAAATATGTTTAAATTTCTTTCAAAAGAAGACGCTAATAAATTGAGATAAAATTCTATGAGTGAAGATCGGGGAGTGTATCTAAACCCAGAATTCAATAAAGCTCCGAGAGAGTTAATCTTGGCAAGAATTGAAAATCTTCAAAGAACTTTAGAAAATTTGAAATCTATTGCTTCTAAAAAAATCATTGAGGACCCAAACCAAACTGAATTATTCGAGGTAAGAATTGCTAATATAGAGAAAAAAATTGCTGATCTGGCTATGGAATTATTAAGTCTAAAATAGAATTGTCTGTTTATAAGATTTTCTGTTTTTAGTGTCCAAATAATTCTTCTACAATTGCCATCAAGGCTAAACCCAAAATAAACCAAGCCAAATGTTTTAGGTAGAGTATTTTTGTCTTTGAATGTCTGATTGAATGTGGAATCAAATCATTGACTACGACAACTAAGAAAGAACCCGCTGCCATACCTAAAAGGGGTACTTTTAATGCTTCAAAACTTTTGAAGATATATAGACTCCCAATAGCACCAATTAAAATTGTTCCAGAAACCAAAAAATTTAACCATAGCGCTTTTTTTGTTTTGTATCCAGCTTCTCTAAGAACAAAAAATTCAGAAATTTCTTGAACAAATTCGTGAGTGAAAATACTAAATGTTGTTAATATTCCGATTCCAAAACTTGCCATAAATGAAGTTGCAAGCAAAATTCCATCTCCAATATTATGAACTCCGTCACTAATTAATATTCTTCGGGCATCAATACTTGAGTGAGTATGATCCTTCTCACATTCATTGTGATGATGGTGGAAGTTTGGTAATACCTTAAATAATCCATAGAAAATAAAGATTCCAAATAAAATCCATATAATACCAGAATGAAGAGAGTCTCCCGAGTGATGAAATACTTCTTCAGTCAACAAATAAGTTATAAAAAGAAATACTCCGGCTGAGAAAGAAACCAAAAATACTAAATTTTTCTCTAAAATTCTCCCAATTTTTTTCCAGATAAAAAATACTCCAGAGAGGGAAGCGAACATAATTATTATTGATGCAAAAATAATTTCTACCATTTAATTTTCAGTTTGAATTTTTTCTCTAATATTAATTTTAATACTCTCAGGTTCGATATCAATAATAGAAAGATAAGAAGGAACATTAATCATTGAGGTTGTTATCTTTATATTTTGATCTCCTATTTTTAAGTTTTTTCCATCAATTTGTGCTTCAAGTTTTGTTGAATCAAAAGCGTTTATATCAGTATTTTTCCCTTGTAAAGTGATTTCAACTTGGAGTTTCTTTGATTGTTCATCAATCTCATAATTTGTAGGCAATAACTGAAATGAAAGAGGAACAATGAATTCTTTTTTGATAACTCCAGAGTGTACAACGATTCCAAACCACAAAAATGTCGCAAGTGAAATAGCAATCATCTTAGTAAACAAGTTGTTAACAAAAAAGTAATGCCAAAAACTTGTATCTTTTACCTCATTTTCTCCAGTTAATTCTCTCAAAATTTTTCCAAGATTTTCTTCATCTTTAAGTAATTTAAGTTTTCCTTCTTTGGAAATACTAATTTCTCCTCGTTCTTCAGAAACAATGAGTGCTATTGCATCGGTATCCTCGGTAATTCCTGTACCCGCTCTGTGTCGTGTGCCAGTTTTTCTGTATGAATCATAATTTCTCGCAAGTGGCAGATGAACCCCGAATTTTTTGATTAAGTTATTTTCTATAATTATTGCACCATCATGACCTGGTGAATTTGTATCAAAAATACTTAAAATTAATTCTTTGGTTATTTCTCCATTTAGATTTTGTCCCCCCTCAATTATTTCCTCAAAATCCTGTTTTCCGGCGAAAACTAAAATTCCTCCGATTCTTCTGTCTGCCATTAAAAGCAGAGCCTCTGCAATTTCTAAAGATGCATCTTTACTAATCTGCTTAACTTTTGTAAATACATGATGTTTTCCAAATATTATCCAACGAAAAAATCTTCTTATCTCACGTTGAAAAACAATAGCTATGATAATAAAAGTAAGAGTTGAAATTGGTTGGAGCAATGATCTGGTAAGAGAAAGATTTAAATTTTGAGATATTAAACTTAAAAAAATTAAAATTAAAGATACAACCACAACAAAATAGGATTTAGTTTGTTTAACAAAAAGCAAAACTATGTAAATAGCAAATGCCACCAGAACAATATCCAAAACCTCCCAAAATGTTATATTTGAAAATGCAAATATAACATTAGAAATTGAAACAATTTGACCTAATAATAAGGAATCCATCTTCGGAATATAACATTTTTTTGATATTTGTAAAAGGTGTTGATAAATAAGATTAAAATTAAATCATTACGCTACATTGACAATCTTTTATTTTTATGATATCATATTAGGGATGAAAAACTTTCGAATTCGAATACGGGGCCGTCGGGCGAGGCCCTGAAAATTCGTCCTTCCAAAGCCACCCAATTCAATGGGTGGCTGTTTTTTTATGTAAAAGTATTTTGCTATAATATTCCCATGATCAAAAAGAAAAACCATAAATTTATTTTTGTTATTGGAGGAGTAATGTCTGGAGTTGGTAAAGGAATTGCGACTGCATCAATTGGGACAATTTTGGAATCAATGAAATATAAAATTAATTTGGTAAAAGTTGATCCATATTTAAATGTTGATGCTGGAACAATGAACCCCACCGAACATGGTGAGGTTTTTGTTTTAAATTCTGGTTTAGAAACAGATCAAGATATGGGAAATTATGAAAGATTTCTCAACAAAGATGCAGATGACTATTCTTATATGACATCCGGAATGGTTTATAGAGATGTTATTGAAAAAGAAAGAAATCTGGCTTATGGTGGAAAATGTGTTGAAGCAATTCCAAATATTCGCGATGAAATTATTGAAAAACTAAAAAAATCAGCCAGAAATAGTAAAACTGATATCTCTATTGTCGAGATTGGTGGGACAATTGGAGATTTTCAAAACGCACTTTTTTATGAAGCAGCGAGAGTTATCAAAGTAAAAAATCCCGATGATGTAATTTTTGTAATGGTTTCCTATTTACCTATTCCGGGGACTTTGGGAGAAATGAAAACAAGACCGACACAAAATGCAATTCGACAATTAAATTCTTTTGGAATTCAAGCAGATTTTATAATTGCCCGAAGCACAATTGCTATGGATTCTAAACGAAAAGAAAAACTCGCTATCACTTGTAATATATCAAAAGAAAATGTAATTTCTGCTCCTGATATAGAAAGTATTTATGATGTCCCCTTGAATTTTGAAAAAGATCATATTGGAGAAATGATTGCAAAGGCTTTAAAAATTCCAGTGAGAAAGCCGGATTTAAAAGACTGGACTCATTTTGTGCAAAAAACAAAAAACGGTAACGGTGAAATAAAAATTGCACTTGTTGGTAAATATTTTGATACAGGAAATTTTGTTTTGTCAGATTCGTATATTTCAGTAATTGAATCAATTAAATTTTCCGCTTTTCATTTGAATAAAAGAGCCAGAATAACATGGCTTAACTCCAAAGATTTTGAAAAAAATTCTCAAAAAGTTAAAGAACTGAAAGATTATCAAGGTGTGATAGTTCCTGGTGGTTTTGGAGAGGCGGGAATTGAGGGAAAAATTAGTGTGATTAAATATTGTAGAGAAAATCAAATTCCATATTTTGGTCTTTGTTATGGAATGCAACTTATGATCATTGAGTATGCGAGAAATGTCGCAAAAATTGAAGATGCTCATACTGCAGAAATAAAACCGAATGCCAAAAATTTGGTGATAGATATAATGCCTGACCAAAAAGAAAAACTTGCTAAAAATAATTATGGTGGCTCTATGAGACTTGGCGCTTACGATTGTGTTTTAGAAAAAGGAAGTATTGCTTTTGATTCTTATAAAAAAACAAAAAATTGGGTAATTAAAAGAGGTAATATTATTTCTGAAAGACATCGACACAGATATGAAGTTAACCCAGAATATATAGAAAAAATTACAAATGCGGGTTTAGTTTTTTCTGGTAAATCCCCAAATGGAGTTTTGATGGAAATTGCTGAATTGCCAAAAAGTAAACATTCTTTTTTCTTGGGAACACAATTTCATCCAGAATTTAAAGGACGACCAATTTCTCCGCACCCTCTTTTCACAGAATTTATAAAAGTAGCAATTTCAAATTCGAAATCAAAAAGAACAAAGGTGTGTATAAAATAATTTACAGTAAAAATATTTTTTGGTATTTTTAAATATGGAGCATAGAAAGGAGGTGTGGTGATACTGAAACTACCGTAACGGTTATCGCCGTAGGACGGCTTGGTTTCGTGTGGTTACGTGGTGCCTCGTCGCTCGCATATTGCTTGAGCGACGAGGCATTTTTTATTTTACAAAATAGTATTTTTGTTATATAATTAGGAAAGGAGAAGAGAATGAATGTGTTCTTTTTGATCATCGCCTTGCCTCCATTCCTCTTTGCGATCACATGCATTCTGGACAAACATTTGGTTAAGGATTTTAGACCAGCGCCACTTATGGCTATTGGTGGAACCTTCAACCTTTTGATTTCCGGTTTGCTGTTTGGCGTGATCTGGGTTTGTGGATATAGTATTGATTGGGTCAATTTTTCTTTCTTGCTACTCAATGGTGCATTCTATGTCGTTTCGACTTGGGTGTATCTCAAGGTTGTGCAGAAAGAAGAACCCACTCGTGCGGTTCCATTCTTCCAGTTCATGCCAATCTTTGGTCTTCTTGGGGGGTTTATTCTCCTTAAAGAAAAGATTGGAGGTTTTCAAGTTTTTGCAATCTTTGTTCTTATGTCCGGGGGACTTGTTCTCTCGATCAAGGACGGGGTTGTGAAGAAGAGAATGGCTTTCCTTATGATCATCTCTGCAGGAAGTTATGCTCTGCGAGATGTTTTCTTTGCCAAATTTGCCAGAGACATGGAACTGCTTCCTGCTCTTTTGGGTGACCAATTGGGTAAAGCAATTTTTGCTCTGGGATTTCTCTTCAACAAGAAAACTTGGCACGATTATAGTGTTGGCATTAAAACCAAATTTGCTTTGCAATCTACAAACGAAGTTTTGTATATTGCTGGTGGTTTGGTTTACGATGCTGCCAAAGTATTTGTGCCAGTCGCGATTGTTGAGGGGGCATTGGCAAGTCAGTCACTCTTTTTACTGGTTTTGGCTACTTTGTGCACCAAACTTTTTCCGAGTTTCCATTCGGAAGATTTTGTGGGAATCACAAAGTGGCAAAAACTCACAGGCGTTCTCCTAGTGGTCATCGGGGGGACAATTCTCAGCACTTAAGATTTCAATCAATGACCAACCGCTTCGTAGAAATACGAAGCGGTTTTTTTGTAAAGTTCTATTTTCGAGGTTAAACCTCGAAAGCGTTTTTTATACATTCGAGGTTAAACCTCGAAAGCATTTTTTGTTGAGAAATAAGAGTTTTTTATTTTTGGGTCATTGTACGAGGTTTAACCTCGAAATCGTTATATAAAATTTGTAGGTTTAACCTCGAAATTGTTATATAATTAAAATATGTCGGAAAAAACAAAGAATAAAATTTTCTGGTCAGTTTTTGTTATTTTGATTTTGTATGCTGTAGTAGCCACTTATATGCGAGTTTATGTTAATAAAGATTATTTAATTAGCAATGAAGTTTCTTGTGATCCATCAATTGAAGCTTGTTTTGTCTATACTCCAGAAGAGCTTTGTGATGGTAGTGAAGAAGAAAATTGTGTAGAAAATACAGAACCAGAATATTATAAAATAATTTACAAAAAAGCGGCCAACATTCCTTTTTGTGAATATAACCCAGATTTAGGAGAAAGTTGTCCGGAATTAACTTGCGTAGAAGGTGAGAGCGAAGAAGAGTGTTACTACGAATATAATTATGAGACAAATGAATAATAAAATTAAATTTCTGAAATTTAAAAAATGATCTCTCCAACAATTCAAACTCGAAATTATATTATTTAATCTTTTAAAAAAGGACCAGCTGATTTCTCAGCTAGCCCTTTGTGTAATCAGGAAGGATTTTTTGTTTTCTGATCCATTTAAATATTATAACTGGGTTATTAAAAGTCAATACAACTAACTAATTTTTAAAAAGTCTCTTGAATTTTCTTCTAATTTTTGTATATATGATTGTAAATCTTTTTGCAAGATTAATTTTGAATTTGAAATTTCATAAATATGTGTCGCATTAAACTTTTCCAGAAAGTACCTATCATGAGATACAAGAATGATAGTTCCAGTAAAATGTTTTACAACTTCTTCTAATGCTTCCAAAGCTTCAAGATCTAAATGATTTGTAGGTTCATCCAAAATAAGAACATTCACATTTAAGGCAGAAAATAATGCAAATAAAATTCTCGCTCTCTCACCAGGGGAAAGATTTTCAATTTTCTTGCCTATGTCTTTAGCATCAAAACCAAATTTGTTTGTTAGTGAAAAAATTTCCTGATCAGGTAGTTTTGTTTTTTCTATTAGAAATTGTTTTATTGTTAAATTTCGATTTAAATTATCATGTTCTTGCATTAGATCACCGACAACAAGTGAACTACCAATAAAAATTTTTCCCGCCAATGGTTTTATTTTGCCAGTGATAGTTTTTAATAATGTAGATTTTCCTGAACCATTTAATCCCAAGATTAAAACTCGGCTACTATATGACACTGTATTATCAATTGGCCCAATTTTGAAATTTTCAAATTCATATCCTACAATTAATTTTTCTAATATGATATCTCTGGATCCTTTTGGTTTAGTTGATTTTATAAAAATTCTAAAAACATCTCTATTAATTGGTTTTTCTACAATTTCTATATGTTCGATTCTTTTTTCTATGGCTTTTGCGGTTTTGGATGATTTGGCTGATTTTTCTCTTTTATAACCTCGAATTCTTTTATCATTATCTGTTCCCATATAATGTGAACCTTTTTCTGCTTTTATTTTCTTTTCTCTGGCAGATTCATTTAATCTTTTTATTTCTTTTTTTTGATTTATGTACTCAGATAGTTTTCTTTTGTATTCTTTTTCTCGTCTAATTAAATAATCTGAATATTTTCCTCTTGTAATATTTAGTTTTTTTGTTTGCCAATCGATTTCGATTATTCTGTCTACAATCTTGTCCAGAAATAATCTATCATGAGAAACTATAATACACGTTTTTTCACTTTTAATAAGAAAATTTTCAAACCAAATGAGTGAAGGTAAATCTAAATTATTTGTAGGTTCATCCAAAAGTAATATGTCTGGATCTTGGAGCAAAACTCCAGCCAAAAATATTTTACTCTTTTGTCCTGATGAAAGGGAATTTATTTTTCTTGCAACAGATATTCCATTAAGCCCAAGACCATTAAGAATTACTTCAATTTTATACAAAATCTCTTCTTCAGAAATTCTACTGAGATATTCAAGGATTGTTTCTTCAGAGATTATACTTGTATCTTGGGGGACATAGCCAATCTTCGTGTTTTTGGAAAAAATAATTTCTCCATTATCTTTTTCTTCTAAATTAGCAATAATTTTGAGTAAAGTTGATTTTCCAGTCCCGTTGTAACCAACTAGACCTACTTTTTGCCCTTTATCTAAGGCAAAAGAGATATCATTTAAGATAACATTAGATTCATATATTTTAAATAATTTATCTACTTTTATATGCATAATATTATTTTTTATATTATAACTCTTTACTTAGGTTCAAACAACAAACGCACCACTTTCTAATAAGTTAGCAAAAGTTTCTTTTTTGTGTTAATTTTCTTATATAAGTTCATTAAAACAAAAAACACAAACAAACGATGAAATACAAAATAAATCCATCAGCAACCTTACTATCAAAAGAAGAGAGTTGTAACAAGCATACAATTCAATTTATTCTTGATGGTTCGAGATGCCTACACAGATTCTCTGTTTCAACGATTGGTAAAGAGATTCTCATTTGTCTATACGATAAAGTATCGGTTAATCAACTTAAGAAAAAATTCAATGTTTCCAAAGAGGAGATCACTCAATTCTTGGAACCCCTTGTTCGCTCAGGGTTAGTCTTTAAGGAAGAAGATATTATTGCTTCTAACTCATTTGGACAAAGAAATGTTCGAACAGTTGAGTTTTTTCAATCTTTTTTTACGCAAGAAAATTCGACAAAACAAATGGTCAACAAACTTCTGAATTCTAGCATTCTTGTGATTGGGCTTGGAGGTGTTGGATCATGGGTTGTTGAAATGATTGCGCGAATGGGAATTAAGAGAATGATTTTAATTGATAATGATATTATTGAATACTCAAATATTCCAAGACAGGCAATGTTTTCAATTAATGACATTGGTCAACATAAGGTCTTTGTTGCAAAGAATTATGTAGAATCTGTCTCTGAAAATATAGATGTTATCGCTGTATCAAAGAAAATCAAAAAGGCATCAGATCTTTTTTTGTACACATCAGAAGTTGATCTTGTAATTAACTGTGCTGACAAGCCTGATGTTGATACTACAAATGCTCTAGTTACGTCTGCTTGTTTTATGAAAAAGACTGTACCACACATTCTTTGTGGAGGATATGATGGTCATTTAAGTTTTCTGGGACAAACAGTAATTCCCCATAAAAGTTCTTGTTGGTTTTGCTATGTGGACAGCGGAATCTATGAATCTGTGCTTGATGGATATGAAATAATTGAAAGAAAATCAAACGATCGTGTTGGAGGTACAATTTGTCCAATTGGTGTTCAAATAGCAAGCCTTCAAGTTCAAGAAGCTGTTAGAGTGATTACGGGTTGTACACAACCGGTAATGCTTAATCGTAAAGCAGAAATAGATTTTCTAAATCTCTCCTGTAACTTCACAGAAATCCCAAAACTCAAACACTGTAAAAATTGCAAAAGATGAAAACAATGATCAGGGTTAATCCAAATATAGAACTTTTTGATCCAATTACGGGTCAAGTCCGAGACAAAAACACAGGACAAGTGTTTCATCTCTCATCGGAGGCCTTAAAACTTGTTGCGTTATTCATTGAACCACAAGAAGTTGACATAGGCATGGAACTTATTGGTAATTTAATTGAGACCGATGATATTGAGACTTTAAAAATGTTTTTTAAAAACTTGATTCAACAAGGAATACTTATTGATTCAAGTAAAAACAAAATCTCAGTCAAATCACAAATTCAAGTCTCTGACATAGCTTTGGTTGAAAAACCTGTCTCATCATGCTTGAGTTTGCCTGTTGCGGGACTTGAATGTGAATACCCTTATCAATATGCGCTTATAGGAATGCCTTTTGATCTTGGATCAACAGGTTATCCAGGTGCACGGTTTGGACCCATTCGCCTTCGTGAACTTTCTGCAAATGAAATAGATTATCGTGCTTCGCTTAAAGATATGTCCTGCGAAGGATGGGCTGTAGAACATGATTTAAGACTATGTTCAGGTATGAAAATTGTTGATGTTGGAGATGTAATTCACCAAATAGGAGAACCTTTTTCTGCGTTTTTTGATCGAGCAGAAAATGCAATGAATATGGTTCGTGAACGAGGTTCAATACCAATTGTTATTGGGGGAGATCATTCATGTCTCTATCCTGAAATATGTTCTTCAACAAAAAATATCGATGATCCAATTCATCTAATCGTGTTTGATGCACATACTGACTTGGCTAATTATGATGATTTAATCTCTCACAATCATGGAAATGTGATTTCGAGGATATTGTCAGAAGGTCTTGTTGAAACTCTGACACAAATTGGATTACGTGGAATGGTTGGAAAAACAATTGACAGGGGCGGATATAATCCAATCTATTGTAATCAGTGTATAGATATTGATTCAGTTTTGAGATTAATTAATTTTACAGAGGGAGAAAAAATATATATTTCTTTTGATGTGGATTCGATTGATCCTACATTTGCTCCTGGAACAGGAACACCTATCCCATTTGGGCTTAATCCTCAATTGGTACTCTCTTGTATTCAAAGTTTGATTGAGAGAGGAAATGTTGTCGGTGTTGATATCGTAGAATACAATCCAATGCGTGATGTTTTTGATATGACTGGTAATATGCTTTTGTATATGCTCCCGAGAATTCTGGATGCATTCAAAAAATATTGACTGTTTTAAGGGTGTTATGTAATATATTGGTGTTGCTCATTGTTTTGTCTGTAAACCCTAAAAAAAGAAAGGAGAAAAAAACCGATGAAAATTTCAGCCAAAAAACTGATCATCGTGCCACTTGGTGTCGTCGTCGACGCTGTCTGCATGCGCGGTCTTCGCCGTCGTCGCGCCTGAATACAAATCAAGCTTCGTCCAGTCCTCGACTGTGCGAAGCTTTTCTTTTATAATGCAAAGATGGTTTCACCAATAATACAAACCAAAAATTATATTATTCGACCTTTTCAAAAAGAGGATGTTTCATTGTGGCAAATATGGGATATCGACCCTGAAATTCAAGCATATATGCCCGAACCCTTGAACAAATCTCAAGACATAGAAGAGCAATACAAATATATTAAAGAATGTGAAATAGATGAAGAAGGATACTATTGGTCTATTGAAACAAATGATGGAATAACTATTGGGACGATTTCTCTCGCAGAAATAAATTCTCATCATAAAGTTGCAGAGATAGGAATTGTTATTGGAGATAAAAATTATTGGAACAAGGGTGTTGCAACAGAAGTTATTTCTGAACTTGTTGCGTATGCTTTTTCGAATTTAGATATTGAATATGTGGGTGCTAATGTTGAAGAAACAAATATCTCAATGCAAAAAGTTTTTGAAAAAGTTGGTTTTAAGAAGGATGGAGTATTTGAAAATGCACGAGTAAAGAATGGAAAGAGGATTAATGTTATACATTTTAGTTTTTTTGATAAAGATTAGAAGAACTTTTTGTGTTATTATGAAGTTGATAAAATAAAAAATATACTATAATTATAACCATGAGTCCAAATGATATATATACAACCTTAGATGAAGCAAAAGAGGAAATAAAGAGGAGGTGGGAAGATAAGGAACTTAGGAAGAAAGTCGAAGAATTTATTGGCAAAGAAAATCTACCAGAATATTTTTTTCAAAAACCACACGCAATATCTATTGAAGATGTCGCTACTCCAAATCTTTATTGCTGGACTTTTGTTAATAAAGCTTTAAATATTGGTTTGGATCCATTACATTTTGAATATCTTGATGATATTTTCGTCAGTTTTAATCATGATAAAGCAAGTTTGGGTAAGATGACCTTCTATCATGGTTTAGATGATAATGGGAAAATGATTAAGAGTGTAGAAAGAATAATAAAATTAGATGGTAGCGAAGAAAAGAAAAAATTAAGAGAAATAAAAACTTTTAGTGGAAAGTGTTTAACTGAATTTCATAGAGAAATAATGTTGAAAAATTTCCCAGAGGCAAAGATTTTTGATGGTTCTAGGTGGTTCCAAAGTAAAGGTGGAAAAGCTAAAGAGTATTATAAATATGTTTTATCCATGTCCATATGTCATGGTGTTTTGTTTGATAATTTTTTGGATTATGACTATGAATCTGGACTTGTAAGAAATATATTGATACCTGCTTTTATTGAGATAAAAGAAAGGTTTGGTTTAAAGCCACTTATTGTTGCTGTTGCTCCAACAGATAAACATTTGGAAGATTTTTGGTTGGCATATCCAGAATTTACTAAGATTTTTATAAAATAAATATGAAATTTGAAATAAAAAATACAAAAAAATATGGTGTAGGAGTTTTTGCTACTGACTTGATAAAGAATGGTGAAATTATATTTACGTTAACAGGTGAAAAAATTAATGAGAAAGATTGTGATGATATGATAGCAAAAGGAATTTTGAATAACGATGATCCTCTACAAATTGATAAAGATCAATATTTTATATTAGATAAAACATCTCGATCTTTCAATCATAGTTGTGATCCAAATTCAGGGCTTAAGGAGGAAAGTACGCTTTTTGCTTTAAAAGATATTTTACCTGGCGAAGAAATAACTTATGATTATTCAACTACTGTTTATCCTTACAATTATACTTTTACAACAATGACTAATTGCCTTTGTGGTTCAGATAATTGTAGAAAAAAATTAGGTAATGTTTTAAGTATATCTAAGGATACACTAAATTATTATTTGGAAAAAGGCGCTTTACAGAATTACATAATTACTTCTCTCAAAGATATGGGTATTATATAAAAATGTTGCTATAATATTTATTATGAGTTTTGATTATGTTTATAATATAGAATCATGTTTTAATTTTGTTAACCAAGAAGCCCCTCTTTCCTTAGTCTACTATTCTCATTTTATTACTATGGTTGTTGCTCTTATTTTGGGTTTATTTGTTCTTATTTCAAATAGGAAAGATTTATTGAGTAGATTATTTTTTGGTATTACTTTTGTTTTTTCTGCATGGGTAACCATTGATTTAATTACATGGATTAGCTACAACAGTCAACATTATATGTTTTTCTGGTCTTTTTTCGGTATTCTTACATCCTTATTGTATTTGTTATTTATTTATTTTTATTATGTTTTTTTAAATAATAAAAATGTAAAAAATAAATATTTGTTTTTATTTTTTATTTTGCTATTACCAGTATTTATTTTTACTCCAACAATTTATAATTTGTTTGGTTTTGAAAACATAGATTGTATTTCAACAGAATCTCCTCTATTTACTAATTATTTTCATATTTTAGGTATTTTTTCTTTTGTTACAGTCATAATTTTATTTATGTTAAATTACAGGAAAAAAGAATCAACAGATATTTTGAAAAGAAAACAATCATTAATAATGTTTCTTGGTATAGAATCTTTTATTATTATCTTTTTTTCGGCTACTTTTTTAGATAGTTATTTAGTTTTATTAGGTATAACAGGAGATTATGTTTTAGGTAATTATGGTTTATTCGGAATGTTAATTTTTCTTAGTATAGTAGCTTTTTTAATTGTTCGTTTCAAAGCCTTTGAGATCAAACTCCTCGCAACGCAAGCACTTGTGTGGGCGATGGTGATTATGATAGGTTCACAATTTTTCTTTATAAAATCTACGGTTAATATGATTTTGAACGGTATAACTTTCTTGTTTATGATTATCGCTGGCATTATGCTTGTTCGTTCTGTCAAAAGAGTTGATGAACAGAGAGAACTTCTGGATATGGCAAACAAAAATCAACAATCACTTCTCCACTTCATAACTCACCAAGTCAAAGGCTTTATGACCAAAACCCGAGGTATTTTTTCTGGAATTTTGGAGGGAGATTTTGGAGATGTAAATGGCAAAGTTCGTGAAATGGTGGAGTACGGTTTGGCATCAGAAACCAAAGGAGTAGAAACAATTCAAAACATTTTGCATGCTTCTGATCTGAAAAGTGGAACAATTGAATTTATTAAAAAGGAATTTGATTTAACCACTTTGGTTAAGGGGTTGATAGAAGATTTAAGAAAAAAGATTACAGATAAAGGCTTAGAAATAGAAGAATATATTCAATCAAAACCTATTAAGTTTTTGGGTGATGAGCTTAGAATAAAGGAAGTTTGTAAAAATATTTTAGATAATGCAATTTTATATACAGATCATGGAAAAATCACAATTAATTTAAGACAAATAGATGGAAAAATAATTTTTTCTGTAAAAGATTCCGGGATTGGTTTATCAGAATCTGACAAAAAAGATTTATTTACAGAAGGTGGAAGGGGAGAAGAGTCTTTGGCTCACAATATCGATTCTACAGGATACGGTTTGTTCATTGCCAAACAAATTGTCAAAGAACACAAAGGAACCATCTGGGCAGAATCGCAAGGTAGAGGGAAGGGTTCTGAATTTGTTGTAGAATTACCAAAAATATAATATTTATTTATCTGTCCTGTGTCCTTTCGAGGTTAAACCTCGAAAGGACAAAATGTATTCTCGAGGTTAAACCTCGAGAATACATTTTGTTGAAAAATAAGGTTATTTTGTGTTTTGTGCGATTTTTGAGGTTTAACCTCGAAAAGTGTTAAATAAAAATTTTTAATTAATTATTTTTATTTTTTCTTTAATATATTTATTTGATATTTCATGCCCAGTATTTTTGACAAATATATCTGCTTTTGTTTCTCCTTCTTTATCTCCATACATAATTGTTTGTCTCAATGCTTTGTTTTTTGGTTTGAGATAATCTCTAATATCATTTACAAAATTTTTACCAAGTAATTCAATAAGTAAATCTCTGTTTTTTCCTTTTTTAAAATCATCAAGTATGGTTATCGAAGCGAAAATAGCATGTTTGCACGGATATTTTTGAGCTATCATATGAGCAAGTATTGCTCCAAGTGAAAAACCAAATATTATAGAATCTTTTTCTATTTCAAATATTTGTTTAGTTAATTTTTTTTTCCAATCTATATTTTTAAAAACAACCTCGTATCCATTTTTTTGTAAAATTGATCTTAATTTTTGGTAAGGTTTTCTACGAGTTGTTTCTTTGTATCCGGGAAGAATGTATATTTTTTTCATATATGATTGTAATAATTGTATAAAAAAAATGTAGGTTTTCAAAAAACCTACACGAGATGATTTGTTAGAGGGGAAGGTTTTTTAGTTTTTGCTTTCGAATTCACCTTCTTTGACGCCGGTAACAAAAGCCTTCCATTCGTCTTTGGTAAAGAAAATTGTAGTTTTCTTGGGGTCAGTAGAGTTGCGAACCGCAACACCTTCCGACTTGATTGCCACCTCAACACATGTTTTCGGGTTGTTTTTTGACCACGAAGACTTGGTGAAGTCACCGTCTTTGATTGGGAACGATTTCATGATGTACTAGTTTGAGTTTTGGTTTGATACGGATTTCCTGAATCCAAAATCATATTATTATATGAAGTAATAATAGTCAATTGTATGTATAACCCCACCCATTTTTGCACTCCACTGGTAATTTAGATTGATAATACT
>CAZUCU010000011.1:0-19543 GCA_964618845.1 uncultured Candidatus Saccharibacteria bacterium | reverse complement strand
AAGTTACCTCTCCGAGAGAGGAAAGAGAGAGTAAATTACCTCTCCGAGAGAGGAAGAAGAGAGAGGAAGAACTTGATGCAATTATTCGTAATTGCCATGAGATTCTGGCTGATATAAAATTTTTTCCACCTTAAGCTTTTTTTCACCCTGAGGAGTTTGAACAGATATAGTATCACCAATTCGATAGCCCAACAAAGCACAACCTATTGGAGAAAATACAGAAATTTTCTTTTGACTTATGTCTATTTCTTCAGGAAAGACAACCGAGTACTCAAGCATCTCGTTTGATACAATATCTGAAAATACAGCCAATGAATTCATTGTTATTACATCACTTGGAACATCGTGTGGATCAACGATTTCTGCTCTCTTCAACTCTACCAAAAGAGCATTAACATGATCGCCGTTGAACAAGTTGTCATTTATTAAATCAATCAATTTTTTATAATCGTTTTTTGTTATGTAAATTGTGTTCATAAAAATAAAAACCGGCTCGCTGGCCGGTGTCTGTCTTGTATACTCCACAAACAACCGGCGGTCAGAAACGAAATACAAACAAGATTTTTTGGTTATTACTTATAATTCCCATGTTCTTCATTGTAACAAAAAGATAATCAAAAGCAAGTAAAATCAAAAACACTTGCTGACCTCTTCGGTTAAGAACCTTTCGCAGTGATATCCCACAAGTGTTCTTTAACTTCTTATTTAGAATTGAAATAAGGCACTTAGGTCGCAATAAATGCAACAAATACTACACGAAAAGTGTTTTCATAGATTTTTAGTCTGTATATTCTATTAGTTCATTTTTCAAGATACGCATTCTTCTCTCATATTTTTTTATTGAAGACTTTAAAATAACCATCTTTTAAATCAGATACTCCGAAAATCAAGTTTTGAATATAATCCTTGGTATACTTATTTTTAAAATCATTAAAGTTCTTGTTTGTAAGATGATCTTCTTTAACAAAAATGTTGTGTTCTTTTAAATTTCCTCTCCGAGAGAGGGAGGCCTTCTGGGGCAAAACATAATGTTATTAATTCTGGATCGAAAGAACTAAAACTTTATATTATTTATTCCCCAGCTCATCACAAAGATGGAACAATTCACCAAAGTAAAGCTAATGAAGTAGAAGAACATTTTGATGAAATTACAACAGAATAAAAATATTATACGCTCTGGGAGTGTAAGTTTGAATACTTGACACAATTATCTTGTACTGATAGTTTAAGAGTTCAAAAAATGATTATGAATTCAAATAATAAGGTTATTGAAGGGTTTCTATATTTAATATTCCTTGCACTTGTGTTTGGATTAGTTCTCTATAAAATAGTTTTTATTAGTAATATCTCTTTTGAAACATCGTTTTTTACTATTTATGGCATTATAACAACTTTATTTCTTCTTTCCCGTCTCCCATATGCTTATTTGTATAATGATGATCACAAAAAAATATATTCTGATTCCGAATATCCTAGTGTAACTATTATTATTGCAGCAAAAAATGAAAGGGGTGGAATCTTCAAAACATTAACAACTTGTATGAATTCAAAATATTCAGGCAAGTTAGAATGTATTGTAATAGACGATGGTTCCACGGATAACACAAAGTCTGAGGTTGAAAGGGCTCAACATTTATATAACAAAGAAACAGAAAAAATAAAACTTATTATTTTTCCAGAAAATAGAGGAAAAAAGGAAGCAATGGCAGTCGGTATCAGTGAGGCTTTACATGACATTATTGTTTTTGTTGATTCAGATACTTTTCTTTCACCTGATGCTATATACCATATTACAAGACATTTTATTGACAATAAAAAAATTGGGGCAGTCTCTGGAAATACAAAGGTTGAAAATTCAAACACAAATCTTTTAACAAAAATGCAATCTATTCAGTATTCCATTTCTTTTAATATTTATAAAGCGAGTGAAAGTATGCACAATTGTGTGACATGTTGTCCAGGATGTTTTTCTGCATATAGAAAAAAAGCAATTAAACCTCTTGCGAATAGGTGGAAAGAACAAAAATTTTTGGGCAAAAGAGGAACATTTGGTGATGATAGAAGTTTAACTAATTTTGTATTAAGGAAGTGGGACGTTGTCTTTTGTCAGAAAGCAATTGCCACCACTATTGTTCCTGAAAAATTTTCAATGTATTGGAAGCAACAATTAAGATGGAAAAAATCTTGGATTAGAGAAGGTATTTTTGCTGGAATGTTTATGTGGAAAAAGAAAAACCCGTTAGCAAGTTTTGCATTTTATGTAAATTTTTCTTTTCCAATTGTTGGACCAATATTAATTGCCTTTGTATTACTTCATAGTATTGCTTATTCTAATTTACTTTTATTTCTTTTATTCTTATTGGGATTTATATTACTTGGATTGGTATTCGCTTTATTTGTTAGAGTTCATCTAAAAGAAAAAGATTGGATTGCAATACCAATTTTTTCGACTTTATTTGTGTTTTTATTTGTTTGGCAAATGCCGATTGCACTCATAACATTAAACGATACTAAGTGGGGTACAAGATAAAAATAACAGTTATTAAAAATGAGTGTACAAACAAAAAAATAATATATTTAATCCTTGTGTTTGTTGTTATTGCAGTTGGAATAAAATTGTTATTTTCAAAAACAAACAGCTTTTTTTTGGCTATTCGTAATCATACATATAATTATTTTTATTTTGTACCAAATAATTTAGAAGTTAAAGATGTATCCTCTTTACCACCAGCACAATCTGTACCGTTTCTTATGTATCATGGAATAATTGTAAAAGGAGACATTGGAATAGGGACAGGAAATGAAAACACAGAAAGGGAGAACTTTATTTCACAAATGGAAACTCTCAAAAGGGAGGGTTATCAAACAATATCAGTATATGAATATAATTTATTTAGAGAAGGTAAATTTACTTTACCCCCCAAACCAATAGTTTTAACTTTTGATGATGGTAGGAAAGACAGTTTTTATACGGTAGATGAGATATTAAAAAAACTAGGGTTTAAAGCAACACTTTTTGTTCCTACAGGACCAACAGAAAACAGTAAATTTTTTCTTAGTTGGAATGAATTAAAAAAAGCAAAAAAAACCGGTCGTTGGGAAATTGAAGCACATGGTAAATATTCTCATGAAGAATTTGTAATAAATTCAAAGGGTGAAAAGGGTGAGTATTTAATTTACAGAAAATATTTTTCTAACAGAAACGAACTTGAATCTGAGGAAGATTACAAAAAAAGAGTTGAACAAGACTATAAAGATTCAATAAATGATTTGAAGACAAATTTAGGAAAAGAGCCCCAATATTATGCTATTCCACTCAATGATTACGGAAACCTTGAATCTTCTAATGTTAATAATGCTTTTGAATTTAATCAAATGCTTACTAAAAAATATTTTAAGTTAGCGTTTGTTCAGTCAGGAAAATTAAGTTTTTATAATTTTAAAGACACAGATCCTTATCAAATAAAAAGACTCGATGTAAAAAATATTGATGGAAATCAATTGTTGTTGCTTTTAGAACGCTTTAACCCTATCGTTGTTTCACAAACTCTTGTTGATCAAAAAAACATTGAAAATTTTGTTAAAAAAGCAATCCTTTTATACGGAAATATTGATATTCAAGACGGAGTAAAAATTTATTCTAATAATAATCATTCAGCACGTCTTCTTATTGGCAATGATCAATGGAATAATTATCAAATAAAAACAAATATTGTAAGAAAAGCAGGGACATCTGTAAGTCACATTGTATCTTACCAAGATGAAGAAAATTATGTAGAACTCCTTTGGTCTGAAAAGAGTGTTCAACTTATAGAAAAAACAAATGGCAAAAATAAATTCTTGTTAGAAAGAAGTTTTTCCACTGAAACCCAAGAAGCAGAAATTTCTTTATCAATCTACAACGGATATATAAATGCGTCATTCAATAAATCAATTATTGCTTCAAATAAACCAGTTACCCTGAAAAGAGGATATGGTGGTCTTAGTATGTGGGATCAAGAAAGTTCTGAGATTGTTGTGAAAAATTTTGAAATTATAAACTTGGAATAGTTATAGAATAGTGTAAAATACAATTATGGGACGTCTTTTTGTTTACTTCACATTAATAGTAGGGGTTTTGTTATTATCTATTTTTTCTGCAAAATATTTAAGACCTGCATTATCTGATGATACAGATTATGATTATTCATATAATTTTGCCACTTTAAATAAAGTTAAATCAAAAAAGAGTCAGATAGAAAAAGCAAAAAAGGTTGTTTCTCCATACCCAAATGCACTTTTTATGGATGATTTCACCAACACATACACGGTGGAAGAAACAAGTCAAATGTCGAAAAGTAATAATTCTAATTGGTGGTTGAGTTCAGGAGCATATTTTTTTGTTTCTGATGGTGTGGGAAAAACAATTATGGGTGAGTTATCAGCAATCAATCCGTGGAGACTTGCTTTCTTTTTGTCTAATCCAAAAGATACGGATGATGGATATCGCCCTCAAAATATTTTTAGACTGGTAACGCAAACTTCATGGAAAAATTTTGAACAAGAAGCATATTTCAAAATAATAAACAATAATTTGAGTGAAAGTGAAAACAGAAATTCTTCTAATGGTCTTCTTTTTTTTAATAGGTATCAAGATCAATTTAATTTATACTATACAGGAATTAGGGTTGATGGTTATGCGGTTATAAAGAAAAAAATAAATAAGAAATATTTTACATTAGATTACAAAAAAGTTTTTCAAGGTGCAGAATATAATTATGATACTAATCCAAATCTAATACCCACAAACGTTTGGATTGGTTTGAAAAGCAAAATAATAACACTGCCTGATAATTCTGTAAAAATACAATTATTTTTAGACAAAGATAAAACGGGTGTTTGGGAACTTGTTGCTGAGGCTCTTGATAAAGGGAATCAATATGGTAATGCACCCTTTACTGATTCTGGATTTGCTGGAATAAGAACTGATTTCATGGATGTTGAATTTGATAATTATAAGATAAAAGAGACATCTGAAGATATTATGAGGTGAGATATCTTGAAGATTACCTCTCCGAGAGAGAATTAATAAAAATAATAATACCAAATAAAAGTTCCACCGTCCAAAATAAGCAAATTTAGAAAGTATTGAAAAATATGGTTAAAACCTGTTGCTGGGACTGTTGGATGGTGTCAGAACTTTTTTAATAAATATTTTGATGATGAGAACGAAGATATATTAAACAATTACAAGTGAATATTCGAGCCTATCTTTTTTTTCTGGTTTGTTTTGTAAAATTTTTTGTTCAAAGTGAGCACCAACTTTCTCTAAAATTTTTTTTGACGGTAGATTATCGCTATCACAAACAAGAAATATTTTTTTAATACCAAGACCTTCTGCTTTTTGTAAACCTATCTTAAGAATCAGGGTGCCATATCCCCGTTGTCGTTTTGACGGTCGAATACTGTAACCAAGATGCCAACCATTGTGAAGTCCTTGTTCAATTACTCTATGACGTATTATTAATCTTCCAATATACTGTTCTTCATCAATTAACCAAAAGACAAACTGTTTATCGAATTGTTCTGGAAGGCCTAGTCCTTTTTCATTGTCATCAACCAATTCCATATAAGAATCAAATTCACTATTGATTTTTTCTGCAGTAAACACTTTGTTCTCTTCTTTTAAAAATTCTTCATTCGCATCTATGTAGGACTCCTTGTAGAGAATGGTAGGTCTAATAAGTCTATCAGTTTGTTTCTTAGTATTACTCATATAAATGCAGTTTATCAAATACATATATTTGCGTAAAGTTAATTGAAGATTACCTCTCCGAGAGAGGGAGAACAAGATTTTTTACTCGCCCGAAAGCATTAAAATCCGCTTCTTTTTGCGCCAGAACGGCGGCGAAGCCACCGCAAATGCGAGCCCAGCTCCGGCGGCGGGGCTGGGCGAGCGAACTTCCTTATTTGAGAATTCGCGGTTCGCGTTGTTAAACTCTGCTGCCCGGCAAGGACTCGAACCTCGATACCATGGACCAAAACCATGTGTCCTACCATTAGACGACCGGGCAATATTAGGAGAAAAAACGAAATACGAAGCACGAAATTTAAAACAAATTCTAAGCACGAAATCTCAAATTCTAAACTTATCTTTATTTGGGATTTGTTATTCCTAATTTCAAATTTGTTTCGGATTTCGATATTCGGGTTTCGGATTTTCAACCCAAGTGGTTATATTTATACCAAATTTTCTACTTTTTTCAATGATTGATATAATTTTATATTAATCACTGAATTTTTTCTTTTTTTTCTTTTTTAAAAACAAAAGTATTAAAATTATAATAATTAATAATATAAGTAGAAATTTGTATATCGGAATTTCTTTTTGATTAGGTTTTTTGAAATGTGACATTGTGACATTACCAAAACCATCAATCGCCTTTATTTGAATATCTTGTTTTAGCTCAAAATCCCTAATTTTATAGGGACTGTTAACTTTTTTCCAATGATCCAAACCAATTTTTATTTCATAATATTTAATTCCGGATTCTTTGTCTTGGGTATTAAATATCAAGAATTTTTCTTTATCTTGTTCAATTAATTCAATTTGAAACTCTTCTGGAGGGATTTTATCCACAAATTCTGGCATTTGTTCAATTAAACCAGGATTGAAAATATAAACAAAATTTCCAGAATTAATTTTACTATCTAATGTCCCTTCCCCATCATCCAAATAAATTTCTGTATTTTCCAATTCTACTATTTTTTTTTCTTCATTTCTGGAGTTCAAATTTAAAGTAAGAATTTTACCCGGAGATAAACCACCGGATCTTAATTTACCTTTAAAACCACCCGGAATAATACCTGAAAAAATAATTTTTCCGTTTTCTAATATAGGTCTGTCTACCCAAAAAGCAATAATGCTATTGCCGTATGTTATATTTTTTACATCTAAGTCTGAAGGAATTTTTATTTCTCCACCAATAGTGTTTATAATTTTACCCTCAGTATCAATCATAAGATCTACACTAAAATCTAAGTTAAAAAAATCTAAGTTAAAAAAATTAACAAAAATATTAAAAAAGAAAATGTCTTCAATATTTAACTCTACTAAAAATCCACGCAAAAGAAGAAAGAAAAATATAAAAAAGAAGGTGAAGGCTAACAGAAACCCATATTGATCCAGTTGCTACAACGAAAAAAAGAAATAACGGAGCCCCCATAACAGAAAATATCAAATAGAATAATGCTTCAGATTTTTTTCGAAATAAAAATAAATTAAGATGAGCCAAAACAAAAGCAGATAAGGCAAAAATAACAGTAACAATTTCAGAAAAATTTGAAAAAGCGATCAAAAAGACCGATACAAAAAATACCTGCTGAAAAATTATCTCTGTAAATTTTGGTATAACATAATCATCATCTAAAATCTTGTAATATTCAAAAAAAGAAAGCTTGCTGTCTCGAGGACCCCTGAACATTTCTTTTAAGAATTTATATAAAAAGAAATTTAAAACAAAAACAGAAAAAACAAAAGAAAAACCAACAAAATCAAATTTTAAGTAATCTAAAACTGGAGGATAAAAAACAACCAAAATTATTGAAGCAACAAAAAAATACAGAGAGGTTAAAATTGGATATTTAACAAAATTTTTTCTTTTTTCGTCCCACTTATGATAAAGAGACCAAAAAAGAATCGCCATAAAAAATATCCAAAAAATCGGGTTACTCATTTACATTAATTATATCAAAAATTGCTAATTCAAGGGGAATTTGTGGAAGATATGTATTTCCAGTATTTATATAAGCATCGAGTAATTTTTCTAAGATTTTGGAAGTTATGGTCTTATCTTCTGACCATTTTTTAATTTTTTCAATATCACTACTTGTCATAGATTCCTCAAATTTAGTTAACATATTATTGGAATATCTGATTAATAAAATAGCTCTTATTTTCGTTAGAATAAGAGAAAGAAAAATTTTTACATCTAAATTTTGATCAATCACCTTAGAAATCGATTGAAGGGCACTTTCGGCACTTCGTGCCGAAAGTGCCCCTATAAAATCATTAACTAATTCTCCTTTTGGTGCACCCGTTACTTTTTCTATTTCTTCAATAGAAATTTTTTTATCAGGACTTGAATTTATAACTTTTTGCAAAATTCCATGGGTATCACGAAAACTTCCATCGCCCAAAAGAGAAATCAGATCAGCAGAAGATTGATCCAAAGTAAACCCTTCTGCTTTAGCGGTTTTTATAATCATATCTTTCAAAATTTTTTGTGACGGTTTTTTGAAAGTATAAAGTTCACATCGAGAAATTACAGTATCAGGAATTTTATGAGGTTCAGTTGTCGCAAGAACAAAAATTACATGTTTCGGTGGTTCTTCCAGAGTTTTTAGAAGTGCATTAAAAGCACTTTTTGAAAGCATATGGACTTCATCCAAAATATAAAATTTATATTTGGAAGAAAAAGGCATTATAGAAACAGCTTCGTTTAACTCTCTTATTTGTTCAACACTATTATTGGAAGCCGCATCTATTTCGTATAAATCATCACTCGATGTTCCAATTTCACGAGCCAAAATCCTTGCAACAGAAGTTTTACCTGTACCACGAGAACCACAAAAAAGATAAGCATGAGAAATGTTTCCTAATTTGATAGATTCTTCTAAAACTTTTGTAATATGATCTTGCCCCAAGACTTCTTTGAAATTTTGTGGTCGATACTTTGCATACAAAACTTTAAAATCAGACATAAAAGAAGTATACCAAAATAATAAAAAAACACATTTATTATTTTAAAATTAAAAAACCAGTCACATTTGTGACTGGCAACATAAACGAACAAAATGTTCTATAGTCTGGCGTGGCTGTTTCGCTATCTCTCCCCCCTTTTTGTCGAAACAACACACGCCAGACTACAGCTATTAATTATAATCTTTTTCTGGGGGAAATATAAAAGTTATCCACAAAAAATGCCCCCCTTCACTCGAAGGGGGGCTGGCCTCAAACAAGAGACCATTTGCGATAGACCATGGTATTTTATCAGATTTTTCTAAAAATAAAACCCCCCTGTTTTCCACATACACTCATATGTTTCAAACAGGGGGGCGCTGTGCTTACGGCCCTCACAAGCCGTAACTTCACTATATCACTTTTAAAACTTATGTCAAATTTTTCACAATCCAGAATTTTATTATTCTTGCAACCTCAAAAGAATTTTTTGTTTTCATTAATTCTCCTCTTAATTCCTTTGCTCCCTTAAAACCACTTACATAGGCCTTAAAATGTTTTTCCATTAAATTAAAATTTTTATGCGAAAGATATTTTTCAAATAATTTTGTATGTTCAAGCAAAACATCTAATTTATTTTTTAAATTTATTTTTTTACCTCCTTCAAAAACTTTATTAAAAAACCAAGGATTTCCAAATACTGCCCTACCAATCATTACACCATCGCATCCTGTTTTTTTTGCTTTTTGTTTTGCGTCCTCCAAATCTTTCACATCTCCATTTCCAATAATTAAAGTTTTTGATTTCAATTTGTCTCTCAATTTTACAGCATCAGCAACCCTCTTCCAGTGTGCTGGTACTTTGGACATTTCCTTTTTGGTTCTTGAATGTAAAGTAATAACTGCCAAATTTTGTTTCAAAAGAGTGGTCAACCATTCTTCCATGTTGTCTTTGTTGTAACCCAATCTGGTTTTTACACTAAGTGGAATAATTTCTTTTTGCATTTCTGCACAAGCCTTTTTTATTCCCTTTTTTGCAGATTTTATTAATTGAATTGCTTTTTTTGGATTTTTTATAAGTTTCGCACCCGATTCTTGCTTTTGAATTGTTCTATCAGGACACCCCATATTAATATCGATTCCATCAAATCCTGCTTTTGTTATTTGATAAGTAGCCTCTTCCATCATTTTTGGTTTGCTAGAAAAAAGTTGCGCAACAATTGGTCTTTCGTTTTCAAAATACATTAAATCCCGCCACATAATTTCTTGTGGGGAAAATTTATGTTTCAAATTTTGAGTTTCGAATTTGTTTCGAATTTCGTGCTTCGGATTTCGGATTTCTTTACCATTTCGTGCTTCGGATTTCAAAGCCTTTGGTGCTCGCACAAGTCCATCAGCCGAAACAAATTCGCTCCACATAACATCCGGCTTTCCATATTTGGCAAGAATTTGACGAAAAGCAACATCGGTAACATTGGCCATTGGAGCTAACACAAAAAACGGCTTTGGTAATTTACCCCAAAATCCAGAAATTTTTTTCTTTTTAAAATTAAACATTTGATAAAAATACCACAATAAAAATATTTTTCATAATATTTAAAATCACAAAATCCATAAAATAAAATGGAGATTTTTTATTCATAGACAACATTGTTTTTCAAGAAATCCTTCATTGTTTTGATATCTTGTACAGGACTTTCTGATTTAAGTAATATAAAAACAATTTTTCTCTTTTTCCCTTCAAAGACAACATCAAAAACTGAAATCAGAGTATTTTTGGCAATTGTTGTATAACCACTTTTTCCACCGAGATAATCCGCATCGTCTATAAAATCAGAATTTGATTCCCAAGTATGATTACTATACGAATGATTTTTTTTGTTTGAAATATTAAAAATATAATCTTTATAATTATAGATATATTTTATAAGTACAAATAAATCTTCTGCATTTGAAACATTATTAGAAGAAATACCACTTGGATCTTCAAAAAATGTATTTTTTAAACCAATTGACTGCGCCTTTTTATTCATATCAGATATAAATAGATTTCTTCCTCGATACAATGCTATGGCTTCCGCAGTATCATTACTAGACTCAAGAAGAAGTGGGTAAATAAGTTCACCGATCTGCAATATCTCGCCAGCAATTAAATCACCCGCTTCTCCAAATGTATCTACTGCCACTTGAGGAATAGTTATATAAGCATACTGATTTATTGTCTCCAAGTAGATTAGGGCCGTCATTAATTTAGTAATTGAGGCAATAGGATATTGTTTTTCTGAATTTTTTGAATCGATAACTTCTCCTGTTTCTAAATCTGCAATTAAATATGCATCTGCGCTTATTTTTGAATCATCCAAAAAATTAGAAGATTTATAATTAAAATAATTTTTCTCATCAATTTTTCCCTTTATAATAACTGGGGTTTTTATATCAGCAAACGAGTAAAGACTAACAATATCTTGATCCGAAAGTTGAATACAGCCACCAGAATATTCGCTTGAAAGTTTCGTTCCATTTGAATAATAAGGCCTTCCGTGAATAAATTGGTTACCAAAAAATTGCATAGAATATGGCATCCAGACTTTTGTGATAGATGAAAAATGATTTTTTTCCTTACTCAAAACCTCATAATAACCTGGAGTGGTTTCACCAGCAGATGAATCTCTACCAACAGCAAGAATTTTATATTCTTTTTGTTT
Source organism: uncultured Candidatus Saccharibacteria bacterium (assembly GCA_964618845.1). Classification (GTDB taxonomy): domain Bacteria; phylum Patescibacteriota; class Minisyncoccia; order Phycocordibacterales; family JAACPR01; genus CAZUCU01. Next base: position 8,120 of record CAZUCU010000011.1, on the reverse strand, counting down.
TGTACCATCCAAAAGTGTTTCTATAAACATATTTTCTAAATCGACAATTATTACCTTACCCACATTCGGTATGTCATAAGAGATAAAGTTAAGGGATTTAGATTGATAAGTCTCAGAAAAATTATTTTCTTTTTTTACTTCTCTTTTGGGTATAATAAAGCCTTCTTCCTTTTTAAAATTTTCAATATTTTCTGAATATTCGGCTTTTACGTTTTTAGTTGAATTGTAATTTTCAAATTGAAAACCAAAATATTGAAAAGTTAATCTAATAGAATAAGCAAAAACAAAACCAACAAAAATCGCAAAGAAAATAGAAATAGATTGTCTTATTTTTTTACTCATATCTCACATATTTTTCTACGTATCTTTTCAATCCGTAAATATTTTCTTCAACATTATCTGTATTTAAAATTATAAAAACCAGCCTTCTTGAATAGTCTCCGCCTTTCAAATTGGTATCAAAAATTGCCAATTGTGTATGTCTCGCTTCATCCGTATAACCATTTTTCCCTCCATAATAATTTTTGTCACTTTTTAATTTCGAATTGTTATACCATGTTTTTTTGTCAATCTTATAAGCATTCATAGATGTAATTTCAAAAATATAATTTCTGTATTTTTCTATATACTGACTCAATTTGAATAAATCAGATACACTAGAAATATTTCTTGTTGTTAATCCACTTGGATCGGAAAAATTTGTATTAAACATCTCTATTTCTTTTGCTTTTTTATTCATGTTTTGAATAAAGGTATTTCTTCCTACTGTTTCCGCAATAGCTTCCGCAGCATCATTACTAGATTCTAAAAGTAGTGGATACAAAATTTCTGAAATTTTATAAATTTCACCTACTAATAATCTGCCCTGTTTCCCATAAGTATTAACTGCTTCATCTGTAACTTTAACTTCTTCTGATAATCCATAATTTTCATCAGCCACTATTGCTGTCATTAATTTGGAAATTGAAGCTATTGGTAAAGCCATTTTTTCGTTTTTAGCCAAAATTATTTCTCCGGTATTTATATCTCCGACTAAATAACTTTTTGCATTAATAATAGGCACCGGGGCTCGTTCGATTAATCTATATTTTTTCTCATAATTTGATAAATATTTGCCTTCTTTTTCCGAAAAAAAGGATTCTGTTATCTGTGGACCACCTAAGCTTTTTTCTATCTTAAAAAAATCTAAATTTTTAATATTATCAACCACCAATAAATTAATCTTCCCAGTTAAAGAAACCAGAAAATATCCTAAAGTCACACCCAAAACCAAACCCGATATCAAAACTATAATATTGCTAATCTTCTTTTTCATTAATGAATTTTATTTATTTCCAAAGATAAATTATTTGTTGTAATTAATATTGTATCACCCTTTTTGATATCCCCAGTCATCAAAGCATCTGCAATTTTTGTCTCAATTTCTTTTTGGATAATCCTATTCATTTCTCTCGCTCCAAATTGACTATTCTTACTTTTATCTACCAAATATTCTAATAATTTTTCATCTACTTTTATTTCTATCCCCCGATCTTCCAACCTAAAACTTATTTTCTCAATCATTAAATTGGCAATTATTTTTAAATTATTTTTATCTAATAAATTAAAAAAAATTATCTCATCAAAACGATTTAAAAATTCTGGATAAAAAATATTTTCTTTTATTAGATAATCAATTAATTTTTCCTTAGTAAAACTTTCTTTTTCTTCCTCAGATGAATATATCCAAGAACTACCGGCATTTGAAGTTGCAATAATAATAAAATTTCTAAGATCAACCCTTTCACCATTGAAATCAGAAAAAAAACCTTCATCCAAAATTTGCAAAAATAAATTGTGAACACCAATATCTGCTTTTTCTATCTCATCCAAAAGTAAAATACCAAATTTTTTATCTCTAATTTTAGAAGATAATATTCCTTGATTATTTTTTGAACCAATTAACCTCCAGACCGCGTTACTATCATTAAATTCAGACATATCAATTCTAATCATATTTTCACTATCACCAAAAAATACCTCTGCCAAAGCTTTACAAGTTTCTGTTTTTCCAACGCCAGTTGGACCAATAAAAAGAAAAGTTCCTTGTGGTTTGTTGGGGTTAGCAATTCCTAATCTTATTCTTTTCATAGTATTAATAATAGATTCAATAACAAGATCTTGACCAATTATTTTTTGTTTTAAAATTTTTTCAAAAGAATTAATTTTGTTTTTTTCCTCTTTTGTCAAAATACCCAATTCCATTCCGGTTTTTAATTTAATTACTTCAGAAATTTCTGCATCAGTAACAATCGTTTTTTTGTTTAAAACGCAATAATTAACAACCTCTTCCAAAATATCCAAAGCCTTATCAGAAAGAGAACTTTCAGAAAAATATCTATCAGCACTCAAAACTATTTGTTTAATAGATTGATATGTAAAAAATATATTTTTTTCACTTTCTATAAATAAAATTTCATCTTCTATAAATTCAATAGTCGTACTAAAATCTAAATCATCTAACACTATTTTTTCAAAGTTTCTCATCAAATCAAAATCAGTCTCCAAAACAGAGTGAAAACCGTTTTTAGAAGAGGTTGCAATTATTTGAATATTAGTTGAAGTCAAAACATCATTTAAAATATCTTTCACATCAATTCCAAAATTGTTAGAATTTTCTACAAAATCGGATAAGTGTGGAATTACCAAAATAACATTTCCAGCTAAAGCAGATTGATATAAAATTCTTTGCAACATAATCTCAAAATCATTTTTATTCTCATAAGTAGAAATAAGTAGATTTACATCCAAGACATAAATTCTTTTGTTTTCAAGTTTTGGTAAAACCGTTCCTCGAAAAATGGCTTTACCCAAAGAGGCAATTACCCTCATAGAAAATTCATTTTCCTTTGAAATCAAAAAAACATTCCCACCAGTATTTTTTATTAAAATATTTTCTAATTGTTTTACATAATTGGAAAATATTCTGTCTTTATTTGCCAAATAGATATATGAATTATCATCAAAAATTGAGTGGCCAAATTTTTCGAGATAGAAAATCTTACCAAAAGACCAATTCTTACCAATACTTGGTATTCGATCAAATTTTTCTTTGGACCACCATTTTTTATTGGTTTTAGTTTTAGTATTGACTCTTGATATCCAATCTAAAACATCTTTAAAATCTTTGGGAGTAATTCCATTTGCTTTTAATAAATTTCTAAAATCAGAATCAAAATGGATTAAAGAATACCCAAATTCAGATAGAGAGACTTCTTTATCATCATTTTCAATAATCTCATATTCTGTCTCAGAAACAAAATCTGTCCTATTTTGTAAAAATTTCTCTACTTCCTCTTTGGATATTCCAAGTCTTAAAAGAGTATAAATACCAAATATGGAATTTAAAAAAGATAAAGTTATATCTTTGGGATTCGCATGATCAATAATTTTTAAAATTTCGAAATCAACAGATGTATCCTTAAAATAATAAGAAATATACATCAGCTCCAATAAATACATAAAAAACCAAATAGAAAAAAATAAAACAAAAAAAGACCTAAAAAAATAAACCTTTGTCGTTAATACTTGAAAAATAATTTGCTCTTTGATAATAGGGGCTTGTGATAAAACAGTTAAAAAAATAAAACAAAAAGAAACTACCATTGTATTGAAAAAAATCTTTCTTATTTTTTTTCTTGTTTTCTCAGAAAATAATCTATCGATTATTATTCCTCCATAAACTTTATTTTTCTTCTTTTTTATTTCAAAAAAATTCATATATATTTATATAAACCAACTATAGAACTTATAAAAATAAACAAAATCAAAAAAGGTAAAATTAACCATAAAATAAAAAAAGAACAACACAAAACAATTGTAAACATAGTAAGAATCAAACCAATAATAATTACAAAAATTCTACAAATAAAACCGACTGTTCTCATTATTAAATTGAAGATAAATACTTCCATTAGAATACTAAGAGAGAATTCTTTTTCATAATTTTCTCGCAAACGAAATATCGGGGAGAACAAAGTTTTAAATAATTCACCAATAGAAAAGTATTGTGGAATAAAAACAATTAAATTTTTTATAAAAATTAAAAAATGAATTAGTCCCCTGCTATAATGCCAGGCTAAATAGTAAGGAAAAATGATGACATATTTCATAGATATATTATAACAATATTTTTTATTTTAATTTTTTAATTTATAAAAAACTTTATTACCAAACCTTAAATCTATATATCCAATGTTATCAAAATCTTCTGGTTTAATTACTTCATTTTCTAAAACAGTTTTTAAATTATCAAAAATTAACTCCAAATTATCAGTATTATTTATCATAATATCAAAACCATATATAGATTTAAGATAATAAACACCATTCTCAATATTTTGAATTTTTTCTAATTTTATATTTAATTCCTCCAATTTTTTAGAAAAAGATACCAAATTACTAAGGAATTCTGGTTCTATAACACCGTCTTTTATAGACACTTCTCTGGGAAATTCCAAGACAAATAAATCTAAATAGGAATGTAACAATGGTTCTTCCATAAACGCAATGCCATTACTATTAATAAAAAATTTTTTATTAATAATATCTTGACCCAAAATTTTAGGTTTATATTCAAAGATTTGTATTTTTAATTCTTTAAAAGAAATCAAATCAAAATCTATTTTTTCAATCTGAGGGTAAAAATATTTTAATTTATTTTGAATTTCTTTTCTTGGTAAAAACAAAGCATTACTTTTGGGTATCAAATAAAAAAAATCTTTGTTTAAGATGTCAAAAACTTTCAATTTGATTTCATCTGTTTTAACAAAATCATTGTTTTCTATGATAATTTTTTCTATATTTAATTCTGGTCTTCGCATCCAATAAAAAAATGCGATAATGAAGGATACAAAAAGTATAGTGAGCAACCAAAAACGAATTTTTTTAATTCTTTTCTTTTTTTGAAGAAATTTTTGGGAATTATAAGACCGATTCATAAAATTTTATCCTATTATTTCTTTTCCCCCCATATAAGACTGCAGAACTTTTGGTATTTTTATTTTACCGTCTGCTGTCTGATTATTTTCAACAAGAGAAATTAATATTCTGGGGGATGCAACAGCCGTATTGTTTAATGAATGACACAACTTCTTTTTGCCTGTCCCGAGCGAAATCGAGGGACCTACATCTTGATATTTAATATTTAATCGTCGAGTTTGAAAATCATGAAAATATGAAGCTGAATGAGTTTCCCTATATTTATGATCCGATGGCACCCAAGCTTCTATATCGTATTTTTTAACTTGTCCTGCACCCAAATCACCACCACAAACAGCAACAACACGATAAGGGATCTCAAGCTCCTGCATTATTTCTTCCGAATTTACAGTAATTTCTTCATGAAATTTAACCGATTCTTCATGACTTGCTTCACATAAAATTACTTGTTCAACTTTATAAAATTCATGTACACGATAAAGTCCTTTTATATCTTTGCTATAACTTCCTGCTTCCCTTCTAAAACAAGGAGAAATGGAAACAAATTTAATTGGTAATTTTTCCTTGGGTAAAACCTCATCAGCATAATAACTCATCGTTGGAACTTCTGCAGTTCCTGCAAGAAAATCATCATCTTGGGTTTTATATAAATCATCTTCACCCTGCGGTAAATATCCTGTACCCAATAAAGTTTCCCTTCTAACAAGCGATGGAACTATCATTGGAGTAAAACCTTTTCGAATCATTTTATCCATAACAAAACTCAAAATTGCATTTTGAAGCATTGCACCTTCATTTTTTAAAATATAACCACGAAATCCTGCAATCTTTGTTCCCTTTTCAAAATCAACCATATTGTGCCTTTCCATAAGCTCAATGTGATTTTTGGTTTCAAAATCAAATTTTGGAATTTCTCCCCAAGTTCGCACTTCTACATTTTCGCTCTCATCTTTTCCTTCTGGTACTGTCATATCAGGAATGTTTGGAACAGTGAGCATCAAATTTTGCCATTCTTTCATTACTTCTTTTAATTTACCTTCTTCTGTATTTAATTCTGCTTTCAAAACTGCCATTTCTCCTAAAAGTTTTTCTCTTTCTTCACCTCCTGTCTGTGGAATTTTTTTACTGACCTCATTTTGAATTGCTCTTTTTTCTTCTACTATTTTTAAAAGTTCAAGTCTTTTGTTATCTACTTTTAATAAAGATTTAATATCAAAATCAATATGTTTTTTCTTGGCTCCAATTTCTATTAAATCCTTATTTTCTCTTATAAATTTGATATCTAACATATTTTTTAATTATTTCTTTAACTTTTCTTTATTAAGAAATAATAACACTTTTTTATAATTAAGGAATGGATAAAAAAAATAAAAAATTAGAAAAAGAATTTTGGCCAGAGGGACTTTTCCAAATTCCTCAAAGACCTAAAGAACTTTTTATTCAGGGAAGTTTTCCAAATAAAGATGAATATAAATTTTTGTGTATCGTAGGATCACGTAAACATTCAAGTTATGCAACAGAGGCAATCAAAAAATTAATTGAGGGGCTTGCTGGTAAAAATATTGTGATAGTTTCAGGACTTGCAATTGGAGTTGATACACTGGCTCATGAATTTGCTTTGGAAAATAATTTGAAAACGGTTGCCGTACTTGGAACAGGTGTAAGTGATAAATCAATTTATCCACGATCTAATTTCAGACTCGCAAAAGAAATTATAAAAAATGGTTGCATTGTTTCGGAATTTGAAGAAGAAACTCCACAGGTTTGGTCCTTTCCTGCACGAAATAGAATTATGGCAGGAATATCAGATGCAGTTCTTGTAGTAGAAGCAAATGAAAAATCTGGAACACTAATCACCGCGCGACTGGCACTTGACTATAACAAAGAGCTTTTGGTTATTCCAACAACAATTTTTTCAAATCATGGTCAGGGGTCTAATAGACTTTTGAAGGAGGGGGCAAAGCCGGTGTTTGATTCAAATGATATTCTTGATGCATTGGGTTTACAACAGCAAAAAGGGATAAGAGAAAAGGGAGAAGTAATATTAAATGAAAAAGAAAAGATGATTTTAAATTTAATCAACAAAAGCATAGAGACTTTTGATGAACTTGTCATTGAATCACAAATAGAAACTTGTGAGTTAAATCAAATTTTGATGGAAATGGAAATTAAGGGAGTGATTTTTAAAACGTTGGGAAGGTATGAGATTTTGAGTTAAGAGTTAAAACAATAAATTGACTTTTAAATTGTTAGAATGATATAATAGAGATACACGATGAAAGGGGCCCTTATACAGATACGTCTGTATCGGGGGCTTTTTCTTTTAATCGTGTAGAAAATTTATGATAATGTTCATTAAGAGAGACAATTTCTGAATTTTTATTTTTTATCAGAAAGGAACATTTTTTTATATTTGGCACTATTGTGCAACTTAATACCGATCTTTGTTCCAAGAATTCTATAATACAACCAAAATCCCCATCTCCCGTTACTAAAATACATTTATCAAAATCTCTTGTATAAAAATCTGAGACAACCTTTAAAACAAATTCTGAATCACAATTACCTTTTAATTTTTCATTTATATAAAATGTTTTTCTAAAAACTAAAATAAACCCGCAATTTTTTAAGTATTCATAAAGATATTTTTTATTTTCTGTAAATCCAATAAAAATATAAAATTTTGTGATATTAAATTTTTGTCTAAACCATCCATAAAGTTTTTTGTAATCAATTACAAAACCGAGCTCTTTTGCACTTCTATATAAATTATTCCCATCAATATAAATATTTTTATTTAAATATTCTTTAATCACTAAAATAGTTTATCAAACACACATTAAATTCTGATTAAGAAAAGTTAAAGAAATTATGAATTTTTATCACTAAAAGTGACACATAAATAAGAATCAAAAATAGAAACCCGTGAATTAAATCAAATTTTGATGGAGATAAAGGGGGTGATTTTTAAAAATTTGGGGAAGTATGAGATTAAAAATTAAATACTATGATCAAACTTTTCCAAATCTGCTTTTGTTTTTAAAAATCTTTTGTATATAAAATTAGCAATAGTATCTTCATTGTTACACCCAAAGACACCGAACATGTCTGTCTACCCCCCCGAGGGGTTTGGTCAAATC
>CAZUCU010000010.1:17039-19685 GCA_964618845.1 uncultured Candidatus Saccharibacteria bacterium | reverse complement strand
TTCTAATTCATCCGGTGGTTCAAGAACTAATCGACAATCAAATTCTACAAATAATACTGATCAAATTAATAATCAAAGCGTTATAAACATAATAAGAATTCTATTTGCTTCTGGAATATTAACAAAACAACAACACGATATCGTTATAGCTGTTCTTTCCAGTTCCGGTGGAACTGTTACCCAACAACAAACTTCCTCAGGTTCTACTAGTTGTTTAATTTTGACAAAAGTAATGTACAGAGGTTTAAGAGATCAAAATACAAATGGGGAAGTTACAAAATTACAACGATTTCTTGTCAGCAAAGGATATCTATCATCAACCTTTAATTCTTTTGGGTCTTTTGATCTTCTAACAGAAAACGCTCTCAAAAGATTCCAAGTTGATTATAAAGTTGTCTCTGGACCAAACGCTAAAGGAGCAGGTGGAATTGGTTCATTAACTCAAAACAAAATTAAAGAACTTACTTGTCAATAAAATAATCGCTTAGCTTTTCTTGATCTATTTTTGGTAGAATATCCAAATGGCTAAAATTGTGATTAAACAACAACTGTCAGACGCAGAAAGACAAAAACTAAATAAATATTCAGATAATTTAGCGCATCTGCTTTTTCATAGAGGGATTTTTACTAATGAGGAAGCAGAAAAATTTTTGAATCCTAATTACGATACTGATTTACACGATCCGTCTCTCTTTCTCGGAATGGAGGAGGCAGTAGATTATACTTTGAATTTTATATCTCAAAATAAAAGAATTTGTATTTTTTCTGATTATGATGCCGATGGAATTCCGGGGGCAGTAATTTTATCAGATTTTTTTGAAAAAATTGGGTTTAAGAATTTTTTTGTTTATATTCCACATCGAAACAAGGAGGGTTTTGGTTTGAATGTGGGGGCAATTGATAGAATAAAAGAACAAAATACAGAATTAATAATAACTGTTGATTGTGGAATTGCTGATGTTGCTGAAGTTGATTACGCAAATTCTCTTGGAATAGATGTAATCATCACTGATCACCATGAACCAAATGGGAAAGAGCCAAATGCCAAAGCAATAATTAATCACAAACAACCAAACTGTAATTATCCTGATAAAAATCTTTGTGGAAGTGCTGTGTGTTTTAAATTTATTCAAGCGATGATGATTAAGGGGAGCCCCGCAAAGTCTAAAGATCGCGGGGTAAAATTTGATATCAATGAAGGTTGGGAGAAGTGGCTTTTGGATTTAGTTGGTCTTGCAACGCTCTCTGATATGGTGCCACTTGTTGGAGAAAATAGAGTGTTTGCAAAATACGGGTTGATGGTTTTGAGAAAAACAAAAAGAAAGGGAATACAAAAAATTTTTGAAAATAGAAAAATTGATACCAAAAATTTAAATGCTGATGATGTGGTTTTTATGGTAACTCCGAAGATCAATGTAGCATCTCGAATGGGAGATCCAATGCTTGCTTATGAACTTCTCAAAGAAATAGATGAATCTAAGGCGGAAGAGGCAGTTAAGCATTTGGAAAAAATAAATAATGAGAGAAAGGGACAAGTAGCAGTGATTGTGAAGGAGGTAAAAAAACATATAGGAGAGCGAGAAGCGAGAAGTGAGAAGCGAGAAGAAAGTAGCGAGAAGATAAAAGCGATAGGGTATGGGAATCCTGATTGGCAACCGTCGCTTTTGGGCTTGGCTTGTAATTCTATTGCTGAGGAATACAAAGTTCCTGTTTTTTTGTGGGGTAGAGGAGATGGCCAAGATCTAAAAGGTTCTTGTAGAACTGGGAATGGTGATAATTTAGTAGAATTGATGAACAAACTTGAGACCAAAGAAATTCTTGATACTTTTGGTGGTCACTTTGGTGCGGGTGGTTTTGTAATAAAACCGGAACAAGTTTCTTTTTTGGAAAGTGCCCTTGAAGAAATTATGAAGGAAAGCATAATAACTGAACACGAGGAAATTATTGATCAAAAAATTACTCTTGATGAAATTAGTGTGAATTTAATAGAAGAGATAAACAAACTTGCACCTTTTGGAATAGGGAATCCTAAGCCAAGTTTTTTATTAGAGAATGTTTCGCCGAGCGGGCTTCGCCCGCTCGGCTCCACTGGCTCTCATTTAGAAATTTCCTTCAAAAAATCTAATGGGGAGATAATAAAAGCGATTGAATTTTATAAAAGTGAAGAAGAAATGGGTCTTGAAATTGGGAAATCCTGTAATTTAGTTGTTAATCTGGAAATAAATTATTTTAATAATAAGAAAGAAGCGAGAATAAAAATTGTAAAAGTGCTTTGAAAAATTGAAGCAAATTAATATTTTTTTAACTCTTTTTTTATTAAGACTTAATACCTGTATGATATACTTTTCTTATGAAAAACGAAATAAAAATTTATACTGATGGAGCTTCGCGTGGCAATCCCGGATCTGGTGGTTGGGGAGCAATAATAGACTTAGATGAAAATGTTACAGAAATAGGCGGTAAAGACAAAAGAACTACTAATAATAGAATGGAATTAACTGCAGTTGTGGAATCTTTAGAATATCTTGAAAATAAAGGATATCCTGGTGCTAAAGTTAGTTTTTTCACAGACTCAAGTTATGTTGCTAACGGTATAAATTCTTGGATTAACTCTTGGAGAAAAAATAATTGGAAAAACAAAGCTGG
>CAZUCU010000010.1:12882-16939 GCA_964618845.1 uncultured Candidatus Saccharibacteria bacterium | reverse complement strand
AGAAAGGGTACAAAAGCGTATTCTTATTTGAGTTTAGTTGATGGGGAATTAGAAATTCACAAAACTTGGGCTGAATGTGAAAAAAGAGTAAAAGGTAGAAGTGATGTTAAGTTTAAAAAATCCTTATCCGAAGATGATGAAAACAAAATTAAAAAAAGTTGGGGCTTCTAAAATATAAAAACCACCTTTCAATTGATGATAATGGGTGGTTTTTATATTAGAAGAATTTTTTCTTTTGAGTAGGATAGACAAAATACAAACAGGAAAGAATATAAAGAAATTACCTTTTACATATTTTATTTGAAAGAACTTTTTTCTTACTAAATTATAAATGTTGATCGTTAAGTTCTGATAAAAAAAAGATTAAAAATATATTAAATTTGAGTTTGTAACACAACTTTTTTTATTTGAAAATATCTATATTAATAAAATAACATTTATTATTTTTATATCAGCGTTAATTTTTTCTTTAAAGCAAGATTTTATTTTTGGGTATAAAAATTTTGAAGCCCAAAATATTGAGGGTTATATAGTTTCGGAAATAACATATGATGATTCACTACAAAGTTTTGTTTTTATGCCCACCCCCGAAAAAGATCAGACTGTGGTTTCGCAAAAAATTTTGATTAAAACTCACAAATATTCGAATTATTTTTATGGGGACAAAATTTCTATTTCTGGAAAAATTAAAATTCCAGAAAATTTTGAAAACAAAAATGGCAAAATCTTTGATTATAAAAATTATCTATTAAAAGACCAAATTACACACATAGCTTTTTATCCTCAAACAAAGATTATTTCTAAAGAAGAAAAAAAAGATTTCAAATTTTATATTTTTAAATTCAAAAATATTTTTATTACAAAAATTAACAAATTATATTCAGATCGAACGTCATCATTTATTCTCGGTGTTTTACTCGGAAGTAAAAGTATAATTGATGATTTTTTAGAAGAAAATTTTCGTCGAACTGGTCTTATACATATCTTGGTTTTATCAGGTTTTAATTTAACGATAATTACTTTTTTTGTTTTTAAATTACTATCAATTTTACATAGAAACATTAGGTTTATTTTGTCTTTATTTTTTATTGTAGTTTTTATAATTATGGTTGGGGCGGGTGCAACTGTTGTTCGTGCTGGAATAATGATAACTATTTTTATAATTGGGAAAATTTTTTATAGAAATTCTAATTCTTTGAATGCCTTATTTTTGGCTGCATCAATAATGATTTTTCAAAACCCAATTATTTTACTATATGATCCTTCTTTTCAACTTTCTTTTGTAGCAACTGCTGGTCTTGTTTCTTTTTATGAATATATTGAAAAATGTTTAAATTGGTTGCCAAATAAATTTTCCATAAAAGAAATAATTACATCAAACATTGCAGTTCAATTAACAATAACTCCTTTGATAATTTTTTTAATGGGAGAATTTTCTGTTATTTCTTTAGTTCCCAATATTTTAGTTTTACCCCTGATACCAATTTTTATGCTCTCTTCTTTTTTGTCTGTTTTGGTGTCTTTTATTAATTTTTCTCCGAGGGCATTAAATTTTTCTTTAATATGTATTACCGAATTATTATCAAATATAATTATTTTAATTGTGAATTTTTTTGGTAATTTAGACTTTGCGATGTTAAAGACAAATATCATAAATTCTAAAAATCTACCTTTTATTTTATTTTTATATTTAATTATTATAATTTTTTTAGAAATTCGAAAGAAATTTGTCGCAAAGCAGAAATATAATTATCTTCAATCTTAGAAAATCTTTTATATATTAAAAAAATATAAAAAATTAATTAATTTTGCTCTATTCGGGGTGGAATAAAGGAGTATTAAATATTTTATAATATATGGATGATAAAAAAACAAAAAATATTTTCAGCATTATTTTTGATACTACTTTTATTCATAATGTCTTTGTTTTTTGAATTTAAAGAACAAGAGAGTCTCTTTGTTTATTATTTAAATGTTGGGCAAGGGGATTCTATATTGATAAAATCTCCAAATGGTAAAAAAATTTTGATTGATGGAGGTAGAGATAACAAAGTAGTAAAAGAATTAGAAAAAGTTCTACCGTTTTATGATAAACAAATTGATATTTTAATTTTGTCTCATGATGACTTAGATCATATAGGTGGTTTTTTTGATGTAATTAAAAAATATAATGTAAAAAAAATTTTAAGATCTAATGCTCAAATTACTTCAGAATACGAAAAAGAATTATTATCTCAGACACAAAAATCAAATATTGAAGTAAAAAATATTTCTTGGGGAGATAAAATAATTATTGATTCTAAAAATGAAATTTATTTAGATGTGTTATGGCCCAATAATATGGAAAATCTAACAAATGAAAATACAAATTCTTTAGTTTTGGAATTGATTCATGGAGAAAACGAGTTTTTATTTACAGGGGACGCAACCATTGAAACAGAATTGTTTATTATCAAAGAGTTTGGAGATAAAATCGATTCCGATGTTTTGAAAGTAGGACACCACGGATCCAAAACTTCTACTTCGCAAATCTTTTTAGAAAAAGTTACACCTGATTATTCAATTTTATCTTATGGAGAAAATTCTTACGGGCATCCGCATCAGGAAGTTTTTGATAAATTAGAAAAATTTGGGGGGGAAATTTTTCAAACAAATGAGCGGGCCACTATCGTGGCCCGCTCTAATGGAGAAAATTTAGAGGTAAATTATTTAAATGAATCTCCAAATAATCTTTGGTTAAATATTTTTTACAATTTAATTTCTCAAATAAAACAATCTCGTTCAAAGATATAGTATCTTACTTCTTTAAACACATAATGGTCTGAATAATATTTTTTGTTATTAAATAACAGAGTTCTTGGCATAAAGAACTAATGAAAAAGTTCTAAAGAAACAATTAATTTTTAATTACTATTCATTGCAAATGTCCCACCTTTGCAGTGAAAGTAGCTTTTAAAATAAGGATAAAATAATAAAATCAAAAAACAAAGTTGACTTATTTATATATGTACGCTAATATGTACATATTATGAATTCAAAAAATATTATTTCTACAACCGAAGCACGAAGGAGACTATTCGAGATTGTCAAAGATGTTTCTTCCCCTGATACTTTTTATACATTAACAGAAAGAGGACGAGCCAAGGCGGTGATTATGTCCGCAGAAGAGTTTGAGGGATGGCAAGAGACAATCGAACTATCAACAATGTTCCCAAATTTAAAAGAAGAACTTGATGAAGCAAAAAAACAATATGAAAAGGGGGAATATATCACTTACGAAGAATTTAAAAAACAATTGAAATAATGTATAGACTTGTTATTACCATAAACGCTCAAAAAAGTTTAAATAAGTTATCTTTAAAAGATAAAAAAAGAATTGATTCTGGCTTTAATAAAATAATTGAAAATCCTTTTTCTGGTAAAAAGTTAAATGGTGAATTACAAGATAAATATTCAATAAAAATTTGGCCTTATAGAATTATTTATGAAATTAGAAAACAGATATTGTTGGTTATAATTCTAAAAGTTGGGCATCGTAAAAATGTTTATAAAAAATAAATACAGATCCAAGATTAAATATGGAATAACGAAAAACATGGTCACTATTGCTTCTTATTTTTTGTTACTTAATCAATCCGGCTTTTTTCAAAGTTTTATATGCACCGTTTTTGTTAATAGTTTTGATTCCTCTTGTTGAAACTTTAATTGTTATAGCTTTATTTAATTCTGGGATAAATATTTTTTTCTTTTGGATATTTACTTGTCTTCTTCTTTTCCCAGTTGGGTTGAATTGAGTAGCACGAGTTCGGTTTGAGTATCCACCTCCGACTGATGATTTGCTTTTTGTTATTGGACATTGTTTCATGGTCTGGTCATGTTATCATATTTACTTTATAATGCAACTTATACGAAATTAGAAACTTATTATTTGTTTAGAATTTTGGTTTTACAATTTGGTTCGAATTCAGTGTTTCAAATTTCGTTTTTTAAAAAATATGGTAGGTGAAATAAAAATATTTTCAATAATTGTTTTAATTTTTTCAGTAGTTATTCATGA
>CAZUCU010000010.1:11150-12782 GCA_964618845.1 uncultured Candidatus Saccharibacteria bacterium | reverse complement strand
TCTCCATTGCTAAATATTTCCAGTACAGCCCTCTCTTTGATGTTGGTAATAATTATAATTAATTTTGTTTTAGCTTTTTTTAATTTGGTTCCTGTGCCACCTTTGGATGGATCAAAAATACTTTTAAATTTATTACCTTTTAAATATTATTCAAAGATATTGATGTTAATGCAATCTTGGGGTTTGTTTTTTATTCTTGCTTTTATTTTCCTTTTATGGACCCCCTTCTTTAGTCTTGTTTTAAGAATGATTTCATTAGCGACCGGAATGAATATTTTGTGATTCTTTAAAGATTTTGTAAATAAAAGTTGAAAAAGGGTTTTAATAAAATGAAATAATTTGTTAGAATTTATAATAGTGAAAAAGCAAAAAACAACCTCTCGGAAAAGATCTTCTTCTAAAAATTCTGAATTTTTAGAAGAAAGACAAAAAAATAAAGATTTTTTGAAAAGGATCTTTGGTTTTTTTGTTTTAATTATTGTTTTTTTTCTTGTTCAAAATTTTAATAAAATAAATTACATAACAGCAGAGAATTTTTTTGTTAAAACCTATGATGTGGTAAATATTATAAGCAATAATACCATTAGCCTGTGCTTTTTTTATGGTCAAGTTATTTACGAATCTTTGGGACAACTTGATGATATGGGGCAAGGGGTGCTTATTTTATATGAACTTTTAGGGGAATTTACTTATAGAGGTTTCTCTGAAATACAAAATTCATATCAATCTATCTTTGGTCTTGAAAATATAGACAAAAAACTTGAAAAATATTTTTATAGTGTATCAGGTGGCAAAGAGATCGTAATCGATTCCCTAAAAAAAAACTTGAAAAATGCATAAATTACAACCGGAATTTTAAGAAATATTTGGTTTTGTTTAATTTTAGGAATCTAAGTTTTGATGTTTCGGAATCTTTTGAAAAAGGAATTAATGAAATAAAGAAATCTTCCAAGGATTTCTCTTTGTCTTTTGTTAATAATTTATATAATAATTTTGATATAATTGATAATCAGTTTGATAAAATGGTCGCCAATGTTACCACTTTTGTTGAATTTAAACTTACTGGTAAAGATCAAATTTGTATTGGGGAAACATGTGTTGATGAAATAGAATTAAAAAAATTATTACAAGAAAATTAATTTATATTAATAAATAATTATATTGACAAGGCTCTTGCATTTTTGGTTTATATATAATAAAGTAATTTTCATTATGCCAACGGTAAATCAATTGGTAAAAAGAAAAAGAAGTAAAACAGGGAGAAAATCCAAGGCGATTGCTTTGACTCGAGGTTTTAACACACAAAAAAATCGACCAACTTTTTATAACTCACCTTTTAAAAGAGGGGTATGTATGAAAGTTACAACCACAACTCCAAGAAAACCAAATTCAGCAGTTAGAAAAATTGCCAGAGTTCGACTTACAAATGGCCAAGAAGTGACTGCTTATATTCCAGGAATGGGACATAATTTGCAAGAACACTCGGTAGTATTACTTCGAGGAGGTCGAGTAAAGGATGTTAATATTAGATATACAGTGATTCGAGGTGTTCTTGACTCAGAAGGGGTTCAAAAAAGAATGAAGGGAAGATCTAAATATGGTGCTAAAAGAGCTAAGAAATAAGCGAAAAGC
>CAZUCU010000010.1:0-11050 GCA_964618845.1 uncultured Candidatus Saccharibacteria bacterium | reverse complement strand
AAAATAATATGAGAAGACCAGTAAAAAATAGAAATAAAGTAAAAGGTGATGTGCTTTACAACTCAGAAAAAGTTGAGAAGTTTATTAATCATATAATGGAAAGAGGTAAGAAAGAAACTGCCAGAAAGGTGGTTTATAATGCTTTTGAGATAATAAAAAAGGAGGCACAAGTGGAAAATCCTATTGAAATTTTTGATATGGCACTTAAAAATGCGGCTCCATCTATGGAGGTTAGATCAAGACGGGTTGGAGGTGCTAACTACCAAGTGCCAATAGAAGTTCGACCTGAGAGAAGACAGTTTTTGGCTATGACTTGGATTAAGGGAGCTGCAAATGGTGTAAAAGGCAAACCAATGGCAAAAAAACTTGCAAGCGAAATTATTTTGGCAAGCAAAAATGAAGGTACAGCAGTTAAAAAAAGAGAAGATACTCATCGAATGGCCGAGGCAAATAAAGCTTTTGCTCACTTTGCGTGGTAGTTTTGAATTTTTTTGTTCGAAGTTTCTTTAATGTGGTAAAATAAAGGTATGAACAAAGAAAATGTAATATCTTTTTTAAGGAAGCACTTTTCATTATTAATTGTTTTGTTTTTGTTTCTTTCCTATTCTATTATTTTTAATGATCATTTCAATAAAATTTCAAATAAAGCTTTAACTGTTTTGTTTGGTTATAGACAGACAGGTTATGTTTTTTATCTTCAATCTAATATATCTGGATCTTCTCTTAGAGTTGCTTTTGCGAATAACAATAGCGATGGTGTTTGTAATTTTAATAATTACAGTCAGTCTTTGTCTGAAATATCTGACACTCTTGAAATTTTAAAGGATAATATCAGTCTTCTTTTAAAAGAATTTCAACAGCCGGGAATAATGGATTGTTTAGCAAATGAAAATACCCCTTCTTGTAAGAGAAAACTTGACTCTATTTCCAACTTATTTTTAACTTACTCTACTTATCTAACAGAGTATCACAGAATTAAATTTCAATATGATGACCTTTGTATAAAACGGTTTTCAAATTCAAATGCAACTAGTACTCAAATTGATATGGCTGCTATCACAAGATCATCTCTTGTTAATGCTTTTAAACAAAATGTAGACGATTCAAATACCGTATCTGATATTTTTTATTTTATTAATCTTTCTGTTCAAAATTCTTTGGCAGAAGCTTTAGACAACAACAATTTTGATGAAAATATAGACGAAAATCTTTTTTTAAACAAAAATGTATTTAATTGGATAAAACAAAGAGGTTCTGTTTATGCTAATTATGTTTCAAATACCTCTTACGTTGTTTTAAATAACCCACATTTATTTTTGTTTCTTATGAGTGATCCATCAGGCATTTTTAGTTATCAAACAACTGCGCAGATATATCAAACAAGGGTAGTCAAAAATTTTCTTAATATTCCACCGGCAGAAAGAAAAGTTAGTTATTCTATAGAAGAACAAATTAATAGGAATGAGATTACAATTAATTTTTTGTCAGATATAAGCAAATTTATAAGTTCTTTAAGCTCTTCGATGGACTTTGATTCTTTGGGTGATACTATGCAAAAATTTGAATTGAGTACAGCTGAACCAACTTCTTATGAATGTCAGGAAAATGAATGTGAGATAGATGAAGTAATGTATTGTGCAGCCTCCTTACCACCATCTGATCCAGAATTTTCATCAGAAGAATCATCCCCACCGGAAGAACCAGAAAGTGCTGACCGCTCTCAATTGGCTTGTTCTGAAAGATCGAAACTTGAATCTTATAATTCTGAGGAATTCGAGAACGTAATGGATGAATTAAACAAAACAAAAAAATTGTCGGAGCTTACGGCAAAGGCCTTATCGGGCAAAAATGATGATATCGAAAGTGAAAATGTTGATATCTTAAGAAAGAGTTATCCCAATGGTGGTTGTTTTGAAAGAATTGTATATATGACATGTGGTGAAAATGATAAATCAAAAATTAATATAACTTTTGGTTCAGAATTTCCTATAGGAGAAAATTTAAATACACAAACCTCTGCAACAGAAGAAATAAAGAAAATAAAAATTAAAGGGGGTTATAACGTTGAATACCATTTGTATTGTTTTCTTGAAGACTGTTCCCAAATCAAAAATCTTAAATTTGAATTGGGTGCACTTTTAGAAAGATTGAGAAATTTAACAGAATACACAATAAGGGCGTTTATAAATATTTATTGTTGGGATAAAAATCTTGGTGATTTAAATTCAACTAAATGCACAAAGTTTATCGAAAAAAATAAAGAACAAGAACAACCAATACCAGGTACTGAAAAAATAGAAATAAAATATTCTGTACCGGGTTCTACAGGGAGTTATAACTTAAGGTTGAACAATTCTTCATACGGAAGATAACAATAAAGGATAAAAAATTAACTATTTACGATTTTAATATATTCTTTAAGGGAAGGTTGATTTTTTGATCTATAAAAGATAATGTATACATAGAGGTGTCAATATGAAGAAAATACTGGTTTTGTTCTTTTTTTTGTTTTTTTCAATTTTTGCGTTCGGAGAGAAAATTCAAATTCCAAGATTAGTTTTACCTGGAGAAAGACTCGGTGGACCCAATGGTTTTGGTTATGACCTCAAAATCTCTAAATTTTCTGTTGTTGATCGGAGTTTTGTTAAGATTTCGATTAAATCTGATACGATTTTTGTTCTGTTGATTAGAGCTGAAAGAAAAGACGCAAAACCTTGTGTTACTTTTTTGGATAAATCAGAGATTAAGAAGAAAAATATTCGTTTTATGGTTTCATACGAGTTGAATGAAATTTCAGAAGATCCAAAAACGGATCTCTTTAGATATTTTGAGGTATTTATTCCCGAAGAAGAATGGACAAAGTTTTTGAAGAATAAAGCCTCAATCTTTGACTACCGGTTGCCTTGTCAGATAACTTTTCGTGACAAATCAAAGTTTGATGATATAAGCCGTTGAATTTCTCAACGGCTTATTTTCTTGCTTATTAAATAAAAAAATGTAAAATACCATTACCTTAAAAAGGGCTTTATTATTAATAGCGAGAAGAGAACAGCGAGAAGTGAAAAGTAAATAAATAATTCTTCTCGCTTCTTACTTCTCGCTGTTCACTTAAATTATTTTATGAATCGAGATTATCCATTAGAAAAAACACGAAACTTCGGAATCATTGCACATATTGATGCTGGAAAGACAACAACATCTGAGCGCGTGCTTTATTACACCGGAATTTCACACAAAATAGGTGAAGTTCATGAGGGTGAAGCACAGACTGATTGGATGGAGCAAGAAAAAGAACGCGGTATTACAATTACTGCTGCTGCTATTACTTGTTTTTGGAATCCCACATATATGGGAGATGACAATTCTTACAAACACAGATTTAACATCATTGATACACCCGGCCACATTGATTTTACTATTGAGGTTCAAAGATCTCTTAGGGTTTTGGATGGCGGGGTGGTTGTTTTTGATGGCGTTGCTGGGGTAGAGCCACAATCAGAAACTGTTTGGCGACAAGCTGACAAATATAATGTTCCAAGAATTTGTTTTATTAATAAACTTGATAGAACAGGCGCCTCTTTTGAAAGATCCTATCAATCAATTTTAAACAGACTAAACAAAAATGCACTTCGAATGCAAATACCAATTGGTTTGGAGAGTAATCATCAGGGAGTAGTGGATTTGATAAGGATGAAAGCTTATTATTTTGAAGGCGAAATGGGAAATGGGGTTGTAGAAAAAGAAATCCCGGAAGAATTAAAAGCAGATGCAGAAAAATACCGAGGTGAAATTATAGAAAAAGCAGCAGAGTTTGATGATGAGATAATGAATAATTATCTGGAAGGAAAAGAGATTTCAAATGACAGTATTAAAAAAGCCTTGAGAACAGGAACAATAGCAAACAAAGTTTTCTTGGTTTTTACTGGGTCAGCTCTTAAGAATAAAGGTATTCAACTTATTTTGGACGCTGTTGTTGATTATCTTCCTTCTCCTCTTGATATTCCTCCTGTCAAAGGAATTGATCCAAATACAAAAGGAGAAGTTACAAGAGAAGCAAGTGATGATGCTCCTTTTGCTGCTCTTGCATTTAAACTTCAGACCGATCCATTTGTAGGACAACTTACATTTTTCCGTGTTTATTCAGGGACAATCGAAGCAGGTTCATATATTTACAATTCGACAACCGAAGAGAAAGAAAGACTTGGTAGAATTGTTCGACTTCAAGCGGACAAAAGAGAAGAAGTTAAAAAAGTTTTTGCTGGAGAAATTGCGGCTGCAGTGGGACTTAAAAATGCAAAGACATCTCATACTTTTTGTGATGAAAAAGCACCGATTACATTGGATGCAATAGAAGTTCCAGAACCAGTTATATCGCTTCGAATTGAACCAAAGACAAAAGCTGACCAAGAAAAAATGGGGCTTGCACTTAAAAGACTTTCGGATGAGGATCCAACTTTCAAAATTAAAACCGATAATGAAACAATGGAAACAATAATATCCGGTATGGGTGAACTTCATTTGGAAATTCTAGTAGAGAGAATGAAAAGAGAGTTTAGTGTTGAGGCTAATGTTGGTAATCCACAAGTGGCTTATAGGGAAACTATTACAGCACCCGCAGAAGCAGAAAACAAATATATAAAACAATCAGGAGGTAGGGGACAATATGGTCATGTTAAAATCAGGATTAAACCTCTTGAAAAAATTGATCCTAAAGCAAAAATCTCAAAGAATGTAAAAAGAGAAGATCACTTTGAGTTCATTGATTCAATTAGAGGGGGGGTTATTCCATCTGAATATATCCCAGCTTGTGTCAAAGGATTTAAGGAATCAATGGATAGGGGTATTGTTGCTGGTTATAAGTTGGTAGATATTTCTGTGGAGCTTTTTGATGGTTCTTATCACGACGTAGACTCATCTGAAATTGCATTCAAACTTGCATCTGCGTATGCCTTTACAGAAGCGGCACAAAAAGCGAAACCAGTTTTGCTTGAACCCATTATGAAAGTGGAAGTTGTTGTGCCAGATAAATTTCTTGGTGATATTACAGGAAATCTTTCATCAAAGAGAGGGCAAATTGAAGGAACACAAGATCGAGGTAATGGAATTTTGGGAATTGATGCGAAGGTTCCACTTTCTGAAATGTTTGGTTATACAACATCACTTCGTTCTATGACAGAAGGAAGGGGGACAGTGACAATGGAATTTGATCACTATGCAATCGTGCCACAAAATGTTGCAGAAGAAATAAAGAAAAAAAGGGGATAATTTTTGGGAAACCCACTAATAAAATACTAAAATGTTTTCGAAAAGCTCAGAAGCCCGCTTTTATGTTTTTTAGAGATGGGCTTCTTCAAGCAGTTTCTCAAACATTTTAGTATTTTATTAGTGGGTTTTAGTTAATAAATTTAATAAGTTTTTTGTGTTAATATTCATCATATGAAAAATGTAGAATTTTTTGATGAACAGGAAGATGACTCTGTTGTTATAAAAGAAGATAAACCTCTTGGTAAAGTAATTTGGAGGTATGTGTTAATTATTTTTATTGTTTTGTTTTTTGTCTTGATATTTAGTTTTCTTTTTCGGGGTTCTAACAATTTAGAAAATCAAAACCCTATTTTAAATGAAGAAAAAGATGATTTTTTACTTGAATAAGGTATTTTTTGTCACTTGATTTTTTTATTTGTTTTTGTTAGTCTTTAATTTATAAGGCTAAAGACAAGAGGCCTGCTAATCCAACTTTTTTAAAGTTATGGTGTAAAGCAGTAAGACCTCTCGAGGTCATGTTAAACGTAGTTTACTTATATATTTCTCGATAGTTGGCCTTATTTAGGTCGATTTATTTTTAAAGAGACATTTAGGCATTTAGACAGATAGACATTTAGAAAAATAAAAAATATTCTAAATGTCTAAAAGCCTATCTATCTAAATGTCTAAAAAAAATTATGGCAATTACAAAAGATAAGAAAAAAGAAATTTTAAAGAAATTAAAAGATATAACTGACAAAAAATCAGTTGTATTTGTTAATTTCCATGGATTACCTGTTTTGGAAGCAACTCAAATAAGAAATGAGCTTAGAGATAAAGAGATTTCTTATTTTGTGACAAAAAAAACACTAATTAAAAAAGCTTTTGGTGAGTCTAAGATAAAAGGCGATATGCCAAACTTGGACGGTGAAGTTGCTATTGCTTATGGTGATGATGAGACGGCATCTCCTCGAGAAGTTTTTGGTTTTCAAAAAAAACTTACTGGGAAAATAAATATTTTGGGAGGTATTTTTGAAAATAAATTCTTGAATAAAAGCGAAATGGAAGAAATTGCATTGATTCCAGCGCTTCAGGTTCTACGAGGAATGTTTGTAAATGTGATTAATTCACCAATACAGGGATTTGCGATGGCTATAAAAGCGATTGCAGATAAGAAAGCTTAATTATTAGTTAACTTAAAAGACATTTAGGCATTTAGACAGATAGACATTTAGAAAAATAAAAAATATTCTAAATGTCTAAAAGCCTATCTATCTAAATGTCTAAAAAAAATTATGGACGAACAAAAAACAAAAGTTTTAGAAGATGAAAAAAAGGAAAGCGAAGTCGCATCAGACACAATTAAAGTTCCTGCTAAGTTTAAAAAACTTGTAGAGGAAATAGAAAATATGTCTGTTCTTGAACTTAATGAACTTGTAAAAGTTCTGGAAAAGAAATTTGGGGTTTCAGCGGCTGCAGTTGTAGCACCCGTAGCAGGTGCTGGAGCTGGTGAAGCGATTGAAGAGAAATCAGACTTTATAATTCACTTAGCAGAGGCGGGTGCTTCCAAAATTGGAGTTATCAAAGTTGTTAAGGAACTACTCGGTCTTGGTTTGAAAGAAGCAAAAGATTTAGTAGATGCAGCTCCATCTGATCTCAAATCAGGTGTAAAGAAAGAGGAAGCTGAATCTATAAAAGTAAAACTTGAAGAGGCGGGTGCTAAAGTAGAACTAAAATAAATTTTGCTCTAATAAGCCCCCACAAATAAAATACACCCATAAAGAGCGCGATGTTACAAAAGTATCTCTTGGTGGGTGTATTTTATTTGTGGGGGCTAAAGTTTCATCTGGGTATGTTAAAATTATTATAGAGTGAAAATTCTACTTATAAGTGAAAATATAAATTATTTAGACAGAAAACATCCAGATCTTTCTTCTCTTTTGGAATTCAGTGAGTATTTAGAGCAATTACATGTAGTGGTTATTAATCAAAGAAAACCAATTAACAACAATGAAATAATTAATATTGACGGTAGAGTTTTTATATATCCAACAAATTATCTAAACCCTCTATCCAAAAAGAAAGATTTCCTTAATGTTGTGAATTTAAATGTTAAATGGACAAAGAAGTTAATTGTAGATTTAATTTTATCAGAAAACATGACTGATGCTACCTATTTTGCTTATGAATTGTCACAAAAAAACAAAGTACCTCTTATTATTGATATAAAAGATGATTTTGAGATTGATGAAGTTGAAACTAATGATTCTATAAATCTTGATTACAAAATTATTATGAAGGGTGCGGGTGGTATTGCAATACAAAGCAACAGAGTGAAAGAAAAAATTTTGAAGATTAATCCAGATTTTGGGGAAAAGATCTTTTTTGTAGAAGAATATGTCAATTTTGAGAGTATTGATAAAAAAGAAACAAAAGTAAATTTGTACCAAAGATATCCACAAGCGGGTTTTTTTATTTTATCTGAACTTAACAATTCCAACTTATTTTTTTATGAAAAGATATTTGAGGGAATTATAAATCTTAATAAAAATTATATAAAAACCTCATTACTTTTATTAGGAAAAAATAAAAATGCATCAAAAATATGGGAGAAAGGGTCGGATCTTTTAAAAGAACGTTTTTTCTGGGAGGAAAGTACAGAAAATTTGTATGATTATCTCAAAAAGGCAAATCTATTTATTGTAAATGTTCATTCAGGAGAATTTAACAAAAAAATTATGGTTTCTATTTTGTCGGGGTGTCCTGTTATGGCGCAAAATGAAGGCCTTGCTAAAACCTACATCGATGAAGGATATACTGGATATATTTTTGAAAACAATTTAACGCATTTTGAAAACTTGGTTACAAAAACTGTGATAGATATTATTCGAGATCCAAATATAAGAGATAAGATTATACTTTCATATAGAAAAAAATTAATAAAACATATTACCACTAACAAAGATGAGTTTTATCAAAAATATTTATCAAGTTTACAAGATAGGGCAGTTTTTATCGATATGAATCAAACTTTTTATGGGTATTAAAACATTTGATGTCTGAGGGGGGGGGGTAGTATAATTATTATATTAAAATAATTATTAAAAGATATGAAAAAAATTTTAAAAGCGATATCTTTGTTTGTAGTTGTTTTTGCATTTAGTGTGTCTGTTTCAAATGCTCAAACATCTTCAAACTTTTCATTATCGCAAATTATTAATGCTTTATTAAAAGCCAATATGATACCAGCTCAAAATATTGATTTGGCAAAATCAATAATCAATTCTGGTGAAGGATATTATTCTGCTACATCAACCAATTATTCTATTTTTACCAATCAACCTGCTCAGATAATTGCAAGAGTTGTAAGTTCTAGTGTCGATAGAATAGTTTCTGATTACGCAAATTCTGATGGTGCTCATTTTGCTTATAATATAAATTTAACAGCGGTAAATGGAGATGTTTATATTCCTGATGGTATAAATTGGGTTGGTTCAAACATGAAAAGAAACTTTGAATTTGGTGCAAATGTAGTGGTAGAAAGAAATGGTAAAGTTATTGATTTAACTGATTATAATCACACTGAAAATTATTTATTTTCAATGACAAATGTAGAAAAAATTGGTAATTATTGGGTGATAAAAGAAGGACATACAGCAAGATTAAATTTGAATTTATATATAGATAATTTAAAACAAAGTGGTATGTATAGAATATCTTTGGTTGGATTCTCTTATAAAGGAGTAAAGGATACAAAACTCAAAATGCATTACATAAATCCAGGGGTTCATTCCACACCATATCAATATTTGAATTCTGTTGAAAATATGTCTAATAATGTTTGTGGGCCGTATACGAGAGATCTAACAGTTGGTTCAAATGGTAGAGATGTTGTTAGTTTGCAAACTTTCTTGACTGAAAGAGGATTTTTGGATTTTTCTACATTACCAAATGGTCCTGTTGCTTTTGGTTATTTTGGTCCTTTAACTCAAGTAGCGTTGGCACAATATCAAATATTAAGAGAAATTGCACCTGCTGAGGGATATTTTGGTTCGACAACAAGAGCTACGGTTGCGAGAGAGTGCGGAAATCAACCACCTGTGCAGTCTTCTATAAAAGTTCTGTCGCCAAATGGTGGGGAAATATTAGAAGTTGACCAAACATATAAGGTTAAGTGGGATTCTAATAATGTTGATAAAGTTGATATATATGTGGACGTTTATCCACCATCAGTTTCTTATGGATCTGGAAATTCTAATCTTCTATATGATGTAAATCGGGTAAGTTCTAGAAATATACCAGCAAGTCAAGGTTATTTTGATTGGAAAATAACAAAAAATTCTTTACCTCAATATGATACAAACACTTTGTCACAAAATTACAGAATTAGAGTTACAAGAACTGCAAGATATTTGGGAGACACTTGGGCTGATGTTTCTGATAGAAGTGATAACTACTTTACTGTAGTTTCAAATACAAATTCTAACTTAATCACTGTAACTTCTCCAACGGAAGGAACGATATATGATGATGGACCTTCAGAAAAAATTATTACGAAATGGACAAAATATGAAGGAGACTTTGATTATTACAGAATCTCTCTTGTTGGCTCTTCAACACGAGACATTCTTCTAAGTAGGAGATTAAACAAGAAAAACACCGTCTATACTATAAATTCAAATAAAGTTGAGGTATTTATGAAAAGATATTGGAAGATAAGTGATTTACCTGCTTTGTTTAAGATAGAAGCGATAAAAAAAGTTAAAGGTAAAGAAACAGTTGTTGCGGGTGGTATGAGTGGAAGTTTCTTGATATCTGATCCTAACGCTCAGACTTTCTATGCTGATGGAATCGTAGTAAAACTTGTTGGAACACCAACAGCAGTTGTAACATCAGGTGCTGCAGCTAACCTTGAAGACTCAGTTGAGTACACAATCAAGTTTGAAGTTACTTCTTTTGGTGATGACGCTTACATTAGTAATGCAACAACCACAGCTTATACCTATCTTTACACAGGTGTAGAACCAGTAGAGAGTGCAGCTGATTTGGTAGGAGCAGGTACAAAGACTGGAGATAGTGCTGGTTACTACTACAAGGTATCTGAAGGAACATCACGTGAGTTTACTTACACAGTAATCTTGACAGCATCATCAACGGGCGACGCTACTGTCTCTAACCTTTATATGAGCGATCTGGGTTGGGGCACAACTACAGCTACAACTGATGCTTACGGAGGAGATCTTTCTGATCTAAGATACTCTGCATCTAAGCTTATCAAGGATAACTAATAGTTTCTCGATAGCAAAAATCGAAATGTCTGGAGTGACATAAAAAACTTACAAAAGTTTAGAGCAACTTAAAAGCTCAAGCAAACCCCCCGCGCGCAAGCGCGGGGGGTTTTGCGTTAAAATCTTTGCTTTAAAACCTTAAAAACAAGGAACTCGCTCCGCTCGTGCTTCCCTTCGTGCTCGCTACGCTCACACCAACTAACTTCCAACACTAAGTGTTGGAAGTGCTTTTGTCTTGCAAACATTAGCTTTTTTCATTTTTCTCAATATCCAACACTTAGTGTTGGATATACTTCTAAGTGAAAACATTCGGGACTTTTGTTTTTTTATATGCGCCATCCGAAGTGGGAGAAAACTCACAACTTCTTAATTTTTTATTTATCAAAACTTAATGTCTAAGTATAAATGATACACGCTCTGACCGTGTACTGTGGATAAGTAGGAGGTACACGCTCCGAGCGTGTACAATCCATTGACAATAAACACTCTTTTGTTTAATATTACTTCTACTTAATAAA
>CAZUCU010000009.1:9443-20773 GCA_964618845.1 uncultured Candidatus Saccharibacteria bacterium | reverse complement strand
TTTAATTTCAACAGTGGTAATTTATAAAAGTTTTATTTTTAAAACACCGCCAAAAATAGTTCCTTATGAGGAGTTAACAGAGGAGGAAAAATTAAAAATACCCTTAGAAGAAAGGAGATTTATAGAAAATCAATTAAAAAAATAGAGTATGAGAAAAAATAAAAAACAAAAAAATAAAGGATTCACTCTCATAGAACTTTTGGTTGTCGTCGCAATAATAGGTCTCTTGTCCAGTATAGTATTATCATCTTTAGCGGTTGCTAGAGAAAAAGCACAGGATTCAAAAGTTGCTCAAGAAGTACATTCTATAAATCTTGCTATACAATTGCACATTACAGAGACAGGAGATTTTCCAAATACGGGAGATGCCGTAACTCACTGTTTATCTTCAGAAACTTGTTACTATGCTAGTGCTCCAATAAATATAAATAAAGCTTACGCTTTAATGAGTAATAAGATAGCCCCTCTTTCTGGAAATCCTGAAGCAATCATAGGCCCAGCAAAATACAAAGGGCCCATGTATAAATGTTCGACATCAGCTTGTACAAGTGCAGTGATAATAACAACAGTAAATGCTAATACATGTCCTAATGGGACTTCAGTCCACAATAATCTGGTTTCTACATCTTATGGTAGCGTATGCGAATCCCCTGCTGATGGAGTCGGAGGAGAAATTACAGGTTCTTCTGTTTATTAATCAATGGGAATTTTTTCTATATTGAAAATTTTAGCAGGAACATTTGAAAAGTAGCCAACACTGAAAATTATTCCCTGATTGGTGTTGTTCTTTTTCATAAGTTCCACCGCATCTTTATAGTTAGTATAAATTTCAATATTTCTCTTAGCACAAAAAACCATAACAGGCTCAACGGGAAAACTATGTACTTGTCTAAAGTTATCTTTAATAAAAATCAAGTCATTTTTTGAACTTAACTTAGCAATTTCATTACCCACCATACAGAAACCAAAATTTTGAATATTTGGCTGAATATGTTTATGTTTAAAATAATAAAAAATAGAAAAAACAAAAAGAAATAATAAGAAAAAGACAGATACCGTGATCATAACTTTTTGATTATCAAAATTAATTTTAAACCAAAAAATATACATTAATAAAGATAAAATAAATATTATAAAAAACATTACTTTTACAGCAGAAAAATCATGAACATCTACCGATGCCCAATTAAAAAAAATCAAATTATGAATTACACAAGGTAAAAACAAAAGATAACTAATAAAAATTATTTCATTTTTATTTTCAAGAAACTCAATTTTTTTATTAGCAGATATTATCATTAAAATCAACAAAAAAAATATAACAATGATTGGCAAAGTGCTAGTATA
Organism: uncultured Candidatus Saccharibacteria bacterium; assembly: GCA_964618845.1. Classification (GTDB taxonomy): domain Bacteria; phylum Patescibacteriota; class Minisyncoccia; order Phycocordibacterales; family JAACPR01; genus CAZUCU01. The sequence continues at coordinate 19,426 of CAZUCU010000009.1, read as the reverse complement.
ATGACTTAAAAAATTGGATATTTTGTCTAAAAACAAAGATCTTTCAGAATAAGAATTTGAATACTTATTTATAAATATATTAATAAAATTATTGAAACTGATAAATCTTGTATACTGAATAAAAGTTAATGTTATTGATAACAACGGTATTAATATATTACCAATTAAAATTTTGATCTTTTTAGTTTTATCTTTTATTTTAATGGCAAAAAAAGTAATAATTCCGACAACTATAAAACCAAGCCAATCTGTATAAGTCGAAAAAAATATACTCAATAAGTACAATAATAAATTTTTATTGTACTTCCCATTAAGATAAAAGATCTTATAAAATAGATATATGCTAGATATAAAAAATAATTGAGCCAATATATCTGACATATATACATCTGTATGTGAAAGAGCAGATATTGGCAAAAATAGATACAAGACAAAAGCTAATAAACTAATCGAATTTTTTTTAAATATTGATTGAACCAAGGTTAAGAAAAAAAGAGCAGTTAATATATGAATAAAAATATTAAAAACTCTAAGAGAAATAATATTGGTCGGCAGTCCAAAAAATTTAAAAAACAAATATGGTGCGATATAACCAAATGGTGGATATGTCATATAAAAATATTCACCTTGATCGTCAACAAAACCACTTAAACCTTTTTCAAAGGTTGAATGATTATTAATAAAATAATTTGCACCATCAGGATAAGTCAAAGATGGCACAAAGAAATTTTTGAGACCACCATTTTGATCCCAAATTTCCATATGTCTCAAAACTGTAGAGTGGTTAGCCTCAAGATTAGTCATAATAGGAATAAATGTATCCTGTATTCTTATTAAGATATAAGAAAGAGAAAAAACAATTATAGAAAGAATGACCAATTTATTTCCCTTCATGATATTCCTGATCTGCATTAATTTCCCAAATTTTTTCTTTATCATAATTCCCTAAAATTGATTGAATTGAAAAAAAGGCTGTTAACATCGAATGATCCTGATTATTATACCTGTGCATTCCATTTCTTCCAATTGGGTATAAATTTGTAATAGAGTTAAGAAATTCTCTTATCAAATAGAAATCTTTATAAGCGCCAGAATATATGGGATAAGCTTTTTCTACTTTCTCTATATGGATATCAATTATTGAATCTATGTCTTTTATAAGACCAATTTTTATCATTTCTTCTTTGGACATTTCTATAAAATCTTCTTTTGATTTATTCCACAACTCATCATTATCACTACAAAAATATTCTAAACCAACAAGATAATTATCTCTTTTCTCTACCATTCCTGGGCTCCAATTGTGAAAAAATTGAACTCTCCCAACATTAACTGACGGATCGTGAATATAAATCCAATTATCATTTATGTGGCTCAAATGAAAATCTTTCAATAAAATACCTACGGTTATGAAATTTCTAAATTCTAATTTTTGAGCTATATTTAAAATTTTTTCATCAGCGATATTTGTAAAACTCGAAAAAAGTTGATCCATCGACATTGTAGAGAGAAAATAATCGCCGACAATTTCATTTTTAAAAGAACCAGAATTGTATGAAACTGATTTAATTAAATTGCCATCATTTTTTATTTGAGTTACTTCAGCATTAAATATTATTTCACCTCCTTCATCAATTATTTTTTTACCTACAGTTTCCCACATTTGTCCCGGACCATATTTGGGATACAAAAAATATTCTATTAAAGATGTTTCAATTTCCTTTTGATCACTTTTCTTCTTTCTAAAAAAATTAAGGAAAGCATCTTTAAATGCTTTCCAAACGGAAAGACCTTTTATTCTTTGTCTTCCCCAATCAGCTTCCATATCAGCACACTTTTTTCCCCAAACTTTTTCTGTATAAGATTTAAAAAAAGTTAAATATAATTCTCTCCCAAATCTATTTATAAAAAAATCTTCTAAATTTTTTTCTTCTTTTATAGGAAACATGACATATTTTATATAAGACAATGTTATTTTAAACATTTTCATAAAACCAAGATTAAATATGGTTTTGAAAGATAGTCTTATTGGATAATCAAAAAAAATATTATTATAAAATATTCTTGATTTTCTATTTCTGACTAAAATTACATCTTCAGAATTTTTTTCTTTTAAAGATTCATTATTTATTAGATGTTTTTGATTTTGATAAGATATTTCAAATTGTTTTAAAGAGTCATTTTCTATGGGCAAAATATCAAGCCACCATTTTATTATTTCATCAGATTTAGAAAAAAATCTGTGTCCTCCTATATCCATTCTATTTTTACCAAATTTGACTGTTTTTGAAATACCCCCTAAAGTATTACTTTTTTCCAAAATTATGGGCTTAATATCAGTATTTCTTATTAATTCCAACGCTGTTGTCAAACCGGCTGGACCAGCACCTATAATTATGGCTACCTTATCTTTATTATTCATAATATAATTCTTAATATCATATGCCATTATTAAACTTTTTCAAAGCACATATAAATTTCTTTATTTTTTGTTTTGTGGGCATAATTAGCACATTAATAGACATATGTCTCCTGTATATAGGCGTTGAGTTTTTTAATTTAAAAGTTTTGATATCAGCCACTCTCTCATTTATTGTAGCTTCAATTAACGGATACATTCTAAATAAAAAGATTACTTTTAAGCATGACAAAACCCCCACTAACGGAAAACAATATTTACAATTTTTATTTGTATCTATCATTGGACTGATTTTTACATTGGTATTTATGTATACTTTTGTAGAGTTATTAAATATCTTTTATATATATGCAAAAATAATCACAGTAATTTTAGTGGTATTTTGGAATTACAACGGTAATTTATTTTGGACATTCAAAAAAATGAAAAAGTTGTCAGTTGATTGAATTTACAAAATCAATCAAAAATAAAAATTTTCAAAGATTATCCTATTGCCCTAAAAAATAGCTCAAATAAAGAATATTATATATCACAAAATTTCTTGATGAATTACTACTGGACTTTGTGGAAAAAACAAAAAAATAATTTGAATTATTAAATCTTTATTTTGTTTACCCTAACGCCCATAATATGTAAAGCCCAAATCCATTTTCTTATTATTTTCTTCCATTCTTTTTCAGTAATACATTTTTTGAATTCTCCCCATGTCTTAGAACAAGCGATATTGACCTTGTTTAATATCATTAATTCTTCCTCGCTCATTTTTTCATGATTTAAAAATTTTAAATATATTTTGTATAATTTGGAACCTTCAGAAAAAGAAATTTCCCAGACATCACCGTTTTGTCCAACAATAAGCACCCTAGTTTTCAAACCCATTTTAGAATTTTCAATTTTATTTATAAGAGATGTATTAATATCCGTAGCACTCGGTGCAGTAATAGGAAGAGAAACCACCTTACCATCTTTATCAGTACAAACAAGCCCATCTTTATTTTCAGAATTATAATCATGTGTATGAACAACAATAACTTCTTTTATTCGTTTTCCAGATTCAAGAATTTTTTTAAATCGTCTTAAAAAATCTTCGGGAACCCTACCCCCACCTTTGGGCAAATCAACATACATTGTAAAAGTTGTACCATCTTCATAATTAATTACATATGCTAAAACTTCTCCTTGCGCTTTTATTTTCCCGTCACCTTTGTTTTTAGCATACTCTTTCATTTTTTCGACCCAACTTTTTCCCTGATCAAACTGTGCAACAACTTCTGGAACTTGTACATTATTTGTTTCAATACAATTAAATGCTTCATTTTCTCCGACTAAAGAATCAGCATTAAAACAATAACCATAATCAGTACCTCCATAACTACAATTTATATTTGAATTTGGCGAAGTTGAGTATTCTTCTTCTACTTTAAGAACTTCCTGTTGGAATTCACTTGTAGTTTGTGCAAAAGAAACAGATTCTAATATTGAGTCAATTTTTGTTTCTTGAATTGTTCTAGAACTTATATAATTTTGTGCAATCTCTAAATTATCAATTGTTAGTTCCAGAAGTTTTGTTTTGTTAAAGATACGATTCCCTCCACTAGATATATCGTTAAAACTCATAGGATCCTTTGGGTTAACTTTTTCATATTCTTCATCTTTAAGATATAGAAATGATAAGTCACCATCGATTAGATTATGTTTAACACCCAAAATAACAATAAAAGGACTTTTGGTAGTATGAGTAATTGTTGAAGATTGCGTTGTGATGCTAAAGATAGATCTGTATTTTTGTAAATAGGATCTAATTTCAATATTAGAATCAAGTGGGCTTATGTGCTGATGTAAAAAATTAGTTTGATTGTTCAAAATATTTTCGATGAAATCTTGATTAGAAACATTTATTTTATCAAATAGAGATAATTCGTTAACCGCATTTTGTCTTAATGCTTGGTAAACAGATGTTATAGCAACACCTGCCCAATCTGTATGTTTATCAATATCATCAGGATAAGGGGTTTTGTTTCTGCAATTATTATATTTTTGAAGTTCTCTATAATATAAATTCACATAACTAGAATATGTGTATAAATAATTTTTTATTCCATCTGTTTGAGCAAAACAAGATGGACTGTTTTGGTTTTGATCGCTATCACATCCACCTTCATAATAAGCGTCTATTTTCTGATTTAGATCATCTCTAAGGACATAAATATAAGGCACAATAACTTTTGTTAATTTATCTGATGAACAAGAGTCGGAATCAAAGACACCTCTCAAGAAAAAACCAGAAAGAGAATAATCTGGGTAAATAATATTAGAAGTATTTGTGCCACTAAACAAAAGAGAAGCAGCAGAGTTGGTTAATTTATTAAAATGACTATTAAAAACAACACTATAAAAAGTGAACAAAAAACAAAATATCAAAAGAAATTTGTTTTTTGTCACAAAAGATTTTATTTTTGACATATGCTTTATTGTATAATGAATTTTAATAAATGAAAAATTCAGACCAACAAATAAGTTTTTCGATAGTCATACCGGCTTTTAATGAGGAGAAAAGTATAGAAACAACTTTGTCTTTAATTACCAATAAATTGGAGAATTTATTTTTTGAGATAATAATCATAAATGATGGTTCTACAGATAAAACCAGAAAAGTATTAGAGCGAGAAGTTGAAAAATACAACAATTTAAAAATAATTAATTATCAGAAAAATAAAGGCAAGGGTTATGCAATCAAACAAGGTTTTATAGAGGCTAAGGGAGATTTTATATTGATGACTGATATGGACCTTTCTACACCAATAGAAACAATCTTTGAATGGAAAGAATATTTGAAAAAATATGATGTATTAGTTGGATCTCGACTTTTAAAAACGGATAAAAAAATCGTTCATGGACCTATTTATAGACAAATTCTTAGAAAACTTGCTTTTTTTATCAGGAAAATACTTTTTGATATAGAAATACATGATACACAATGTGGATTTAAAATTTTTAAAAAAGAAATAGCCAAACAAATAGCAAATAAAATGACAATTGATAGATATGGAGCAGATTTAGAAAAAATAATTATTGCAAGCAAATTAACAAACAAAATAAAGGAACTACCAGTTGATTGGATTTTTGAAGACAAATCAAAAATAAAAATATTCAGAGATTCTTTTAAAACCCTCAGAGAGTGGCTAAAAATAAGATCGAATTTATCTAGAAATTTTTATTAATCTAAATAAAAATAAGATGAATATAAAAATACCAAATAGAGAAATGAAATGTGAAATATAAAACACTTTTGGATATTCAAAATAAATAACCTCACTTTGATTAGCCTTAAGATTAATTAACATAAAATTTGGATTGATTTGTTTGATACTTTGACCCGAAAAAGTTTTAAAGGTAGGGAAATAACTTCTTTTTATCAAAAGTTGTAAATCTTTATCAGATTGATTGCGAATTGTAAAAACACCATCTTTTTCCTCAAAAACAACTTGATTGTATTGTGGAATTTCTTGTTTTATTAAATTTTCTTTAAATAATTCAAACAAATATTCCAAATAATAATCATCTTCAAAATATTGGTTTGGTGAATCATACAGAACAATTCTTTCATCTGTATAATCAAAATCTATAGAATCAATTTTTGGTACAAAAATTTTTGTTTTATTATTTTTACTCAAAAGATCATTTAATATTTTTTTATTTTTTGTCAAAAATTGTTCATCTATAAAAATAAAACTAAATTCTTCGAGTTTATCATTTAATTCTTCTCTTCTAAGTACAATTTTTGTGTCATATTCCCCTCTTTCCAAAATATGTTCTGCCAAACTAATATAATCTAAACCTCTGTCTCTATAATTTTTGGTATCAAATTCAGAAAAAACTAATATTGGTTTGTTTTTTAATATTTCAAAATTTGAATCTTCATTTTCCTCATAAATAAATTCTGAGATCTTCCATTCACCAATAATATCCATAGACTTAATTTCTTTGGATTTTGAATAATCATCTGTAATAGATTCTGTATTCTTTATAAAATAGTTTACTCCTATTGATTTGGCATTTTCTATTTTTTGTTTAATATTTTGATTCAAAAAATCTTCGTCCAAAGATAATCTGCTTCTAATACCCCAAAATTCAGGTTCAGAGGAAAACTGATTTCTAATAGGAGTAAAAAATATAGAAGTAACAGAAGATTCTCTGAAAATAGCATAAACAGTTCTATTGTCATTATTACCCAAAACAGAATTAAAAACTGAATCTATGGGTGCCCCCAACAAATAGACCTCAATTAAAAATAATTTATTATTAATATTTTCTACTTTTTCTAAAAGAGAAGAATAATCCTCATCTATATCATAAAGACCCTTAACCAAGTCTTGATCAAAAAAAATTGGTTTTAAAATAATAAGTACAATAAAAACAGTTGCAAATATTATCTTACTAATTTTTATTCCCAAAAAAGAAATTACACCCACAAACATTATCGGCAACAGAAAAACAACCGGAGCAATTTGTCTATCAACATGTATTGGTAAATTTGTAGAGCTAAAATCAATTTTTAACAAAAAAAATACCAACAAAGAAAAAATACCAATGGTAGATAAAAAAGTAATTTTCTTTTCATAAAACATTTTGGCTATTACCACAAAACTCAAAAAAACAACGTATGAATTTCTAAGCATAAAATCACTTATTGAACCCCATGGATATCCCAAAGATTTAGCCGCAGAAAAATCATAAAAATAAATCATTGGTATATACCAAAAACTAACTAACAAAAGAGATGTAAAACCAATCAAAAAATATTCAGAAAATACTTGAAAAATATTTTTGAAATTCCTTTTTTCCAATTCAAAACAATCTTTAATAAAAAATATTAAATATAAAAATAAACAAGTAAAAGTAATATGAACATTGGTCAGTAAGAGTATAGATAAAAAGAAAATAGATAAAATTTTATAAAATATTTTTTCTTTTAATTTGTAAGTATAAAAAATCCAAAAACCAAAAAATAAAAAGGAGAAAGAGTGGGTGATCGTTCCAGTATTAAAAATACTTTGAAGACCAAAACCTGAACCCATAATTTTTGTATCAAAAGACATAAATAAGAAAGAAAACAAGACTACCCATTTATAATTGTCGGTTTTAGAATCTATTAGATGAAAATATAAATAACCTAAAACAAATGAAGGGACAAAAAAACAAAACAAAGCCAAAAACTTGAACAAAATATTTGGCTCAATATTTAACAAATTATTCAAAAAAGCAAATGAGTAATAAAAAAATGGAGGATAAAATTGTGGAAAAGGCATTCCAGAAAACCAAGTTGGAATCCAACCAAAAACAGAGGGAAAAATATTTTCCGAGTAATACTTAGAAAAAGCAAAGTGTGTCATCCCGTCCCATCCTCCTATATAATTTGATAGTAAATAAACTTTTAAAATTTCAAAATTCAAAACTGCAACAAAAATTATTGCCAAAATAAAAAACATTATTCTTTTAAATCCCCAAAAATTCATTTCTCATCAAATCACGATGCGCGCCTCTTTTGTATTTGCGCATTCCCATTAGTATTCCAAGCCCAATAAACGAAATCAAAAGATGCGACCCGCCATAACTCATAAAAGGAATCGTAATGCCTGTTACGGGCATAATTCCAATATTCATTCCAATATGAACAAATAGATGTGCCACAAACATAATCGCCAAACCAAGCCCAAACAAAATTTCAAAATTAGTTGCTCCCATTGTTGAATTTAAAATTATTCGCCAAATAACAATACCGTAAAGTAAAAACAAAATTAAAACTCCAACAAAACCCCACTCTTCAGAGAACGCCGCAAAAATAAAATCTGTTTCGTATTCCGGCAAAAATTTAAGTCGAGATTGTGTGCCATAACCCAGTCCCTTACCCAAAATCTGACCAGAGCCGACAGTAATTTGCGATTGATAAGCATTATATCCCGCCCCTCTTATATCTTCCAAAGGATGAATAAAAGTCATAATTCGAGACTTTTGATAATCTTCAAAAACAAACAACCACAAAAAACTGACAGATAAAATCGCCAATGTTAAAACCAAAAGTAAATGCTTTTTGGAAATACCAGAGAGCATTACCATACCAAACCAAATTGCAAAAATTATGATGGCAGATCCAAAATCTGGTTGTAATAAAATCAAAGCAAAAATTAAAAAAGTATAAAATCCAGAAACCAAGATGTGCCGAATATTTTTTATTTCTACATGACGACGAGAAAAATATTTAGCAAGTAAAATAATCAAAGCCAACTTTGCAAACTCTGATGGTTGAAAAGCAAAGAATCCAAGATCAAACCAGCTCTGTGCTCCATAAAAAATTGATCCAATTATAAACAAAGTCAAAAGCAAAAATAGTGCTACCAAATAAAGCGCAGTTACAACCCCAGTTCTTCTCAAGAATTTAAAATCAAAAAAACTAAAAAGAAAGAAAGCCAAAAGAGAAATTAAAATCCAAATAATTTGTCTAACAAAAAAAATATTTTCACCAACAAAAGAATTCATAGTAAAAAGTCCAGCCAGAAGAATTGGAATTAAAGCAAAAAACAAAATCCAATCAATGTCTATTAATTTTTTGAACGCCTGGTTAATTATCGGGGTCATAAATCGGAATTATTTCTGGTCGTAAATCTGTTTCAACAAATTTATCTGGCCATGTAAAACTAATGTCTTTTGTTTCCTCTGCTTTTATTTCGTCAATAAAAGTACTAGAAGAGCCGGCAACATTGTCAAAAATATCATAAAGTAAAACAACAATCTCAATATTTTTTACCGTATTCAAAGAAATATTTTGAACAGAAGCTGTTACTCGTGGCCCCCCCGCCAAAGATTCATCAATATAATATCTGTCGTTTTTAATGATTAGAACAGGATCAATTGGTTCTTCTTTTTCAAATAATACATCTTCCAAAAATCTAAAGCGCATTCTTTCTACATCTTGTTTACCTGTAAACAAACCACTTTCAATTATAGGAGTAATCGATTTGGGAAGTAATCTAACTCTTCCTTCCCTTTCGGCTATTTGTACCCCCTCTTTATTGAAAAGTTCAAAAATATATTTAGCCTCTTTTGCCCCAGCACTCGGATTTTGATTTTCTATATAAGTAGCAACATTGTAATTCCCTTCACTGATTTTGAAATAACGCTCCCAAACAACAATTGGTGGTAGTGTATCTTCAGTACACAAAAGTACACAGGACCCACCACAATCTATTCCTTTTTCGTTACCATTTTTCTTTCCGTCAAAACAAGTTGGTTTCTCATAAAAAATTAAAAAAACACCAACAACAATTGGAATAATTAAAATTAAAAAAACAAAAAAAATAATATTGTTTCTCCTTCTTGTACCCCAAGACATAACTGTATTATAAAGCACGAAGCACGAAATACGAAATTCGAAACAAGCACGAAATCAGAAATACGAAATCCCAAACTCGTGTTTCTAATTTCGAATTTAGAATTTCGAATTTGTTTCGAATTTCGTGCTTCTAATTTCGAATTTAAAAAACGCTTTCCTTGTTTTGGCGGTCAC